>NZ_BMEV01000041.1 GCF_014637175.1 Compostibacillus humi
GCAAACTAGCTAAGAGCTTTAGATAATACCCTGGCGTTTTTTTGGTTCTTGGTTTGTAGAACCGAACAAAAAACGCCAGGCACCAAGCGATGGTAATCGCGCGGTAGCCTAAGTAAGCGTACAAAAATAGAGTGCCGGAAATACTGGTGTGAGAAGGTTACCGAGAAAAGCTTGACACAAACATGAATAAAAGAGCATTAGCAAATTTTTTAGTAATGGTATAATATACATTTTTCAAGTCATCGGTTGTAAGGACCAGACAAAACATCCCGGTTTTTCTTTAATAAGAAACCGGGATTTTTTAATTGTTTTCCAAGCCATAGGAATGCGTTATAAATTATAAATATTTATAAACGATGTATGATACAACAAAGTCTGACTAGACGGGATTTTTAAAAATAGGGGGATTGCGGTGGTGCAGAATCCTGCGTTAATAATAGTTGATGTGCAGAAGGCTTTTGATGATAAGAAATGGGGAAAGAGAAATAACTTACAAGCAGAAGAAAATATAAAAAGGATCTTAAAAATATGGAGGGAAAAGGAATGGCCGGTGATTCATATTCAACATACGTCAGACAGTCCTAGTTCTCTATTTTATCCATTGAATAAAGGATTTGAAATCAAAGAAATTGTTAAGCCTATTCGTGGGGAAGTGGTCATAAATAAGAAAGTAAATAGCAGCTTTATCGGAACTAACTTAGAAGAACATTTAAAAGACAATAACATAACGACGGTAGCGATAACAGTGCTAACGACGCCTCATTGTGTTTCAACGACAGCTAGAATGAGCGGAAACTTGGGCTTCAAAGCTTATTTGGTTTCAGATGCTACGGCTGCTTTCGGTTTGAAGGATCAAAACGGCAAATACTATGACCCGGAAATAATTCATCATGTATCGTTAGCAACTTTGCATGACGAATTTGCTACAGTTCTTACGTCAGACGAATTAATAAACAGAATAAATGAAACTGATCATAGTATCTTAAAGTGAAAAAGGAACATTATATCTATACAAAAAACTTTAAGAAATTATTCGTATGAATCTCGGTTTGTTAAAAAGCGATTGTTTGCAAATTTCTGTCAAAAATGTATACTTGCACTGTATTTTTTATTTATACAAGGGCAGAATGTTCTTGAATACATTACTTTAATGAAGCAAGTATGTCTATTTCTAAAAAATGAATTGAGGTGTAAATTATGATTTTAGGTGTGTTCCCTTATGTAAGGACGAATGGCAATGGAAAAGAAGCGGTGGAATTTTACAAGGATGCATTCGATGCGGAGCTGCTTGGCATTCAAACTTATGGTGATTTTCCGGAGAATCCTGATTTTCCTCTTCCCGAAGAGCGAAGGAATCTTGTTGCCCATGCACAGTTAAAGATCGGCAATACATATTTGATGCTATCTGATAATTTTCCCGATGATCCATACAAAATTGGATTCCAATTAAACGGGGCTGTATTATTCACTGACGCCGCAAAAACTAAAGAAGTATTTGAAAAACTTTCCGCCGGCGGTGAAGTAATTTTGCCTTTGCAGGAAACCCCTTTTAGTCCGGCATATGGTCAGGTTAAAGACAAATTTAACATCACCTGGCAGATTTCTACGGTCACAGAAACGGATTTCAGTTAAATATTATTTCCATAAAAGAGAGGTGCTATTGTTTTTATGACATAGCACTTCTCTTTTTATTAGTTTGTGTAGTCAACGAACAAAAATAATAAGGAAAAGAATTATAGATGAAGAAGCAAGCAAATAAAAATCCTCCCCAGCTTAATACTGGAGAGGTGTATCCACTAATGATGATGGTGATGATGTACGGCAGGTGCTGCTTCCACGTTGCATAAAATCGAATTGTCGTGCAGATGGGCAGATGTTTCTAACTGAATCGTCATATGATGTATATTTTTATGTTCCAATTCATGCTCAATAGAGCGGAGCAATTGTTCACTTTCGCCAATGGTCATTTGATCGTCAACGACTGCATGGCAAGAAAGGGCATTTAACCCGCTTGTAATCGACCAAATATGCAAATCGTGCACACCGATAATGCCTTTCGTGTTTTGAATCGTTTGAATGACATCTTCCACATCGACATTTTGCGGCGTTCCTTCCATCAGGACATGAAGCCCTGATTTTGTAACGAAGTAGCCGCCGCGTAGTACAAGAATAGCAACGATAACACTGGCGAGCGGATCTGCCCAGCTCCAGCCGAAAAAGATAATCAAAAGTGCTGCAATAATGGCACCAATGGAACCGAGCATATCGCTTATGACATGCAAGTAGGCGCCGCGCAAGTTTAAATTTTCCTCCACATCCCCGCCGCGCATCATTATCCAAGCAACAACGATATTTACGAGCAACCCGATGGAAGCGATAATCAGCATTCCTTTTGATGCTACCTCTGGCGGATGCTGAAAACGGGAAATCGCTTCATAAAAAATATAAATGGCAATGAGAATCAGTGTTAGTCCGTTAAGTACTGCAGCCAATATTTCAAAACGTTTATATCCGTAAGTTTTGCTGTAGTTTGCAGCTTTTTCGCCAAGTATAAAGGCGAGGAGTGCAATGCCGAGGGAAATGGAATCACTTAACATATGACCTGCATCCGCAAGCAGCGCCAAACTATTCGTAAGAAAGCCTCCCGCCGCCTCCACAATCATGTAAAGAGTAATAATGATAAAACTGATACGCAAAACTTTTTTATTCGCACCATGTGAATGGTCATGACCATGGTGGTGTCCCATGTTAGTCCCTCCTATAATTAATGATGCAAAGCATGCTCAATCGCCTGCTTCAGTAAATTCATCACATGCTCGTCATCCTCTGAATAGTATAGCGTTCTTCCTTCTCTTCGATATTTAACCAGTCTCAAATTTTTTAAAAAACGCAGCTGGTGGGATACACTTGACTGGCTTAAATTTAATGTCTCAGCAATATCGGTGACGGAATGCTCTCCGGTACATAACAAGTTCAATATTCGAATTCTTGTCGGATCGCTTAGTGCTTTGAATGTTTGAGAAACGATAAATAGGGTTTCATCATCCAAATGTTGTCTTTCGTCACTTAATTCCTCTTCCTGTTGCTTCTCTTCAACCATTTTTCCACCTCAAATTAAAAATATTATATGAGCATATGTTCATATATATATTATACCGTGACGTGAAGAAATGTCAATGAAATATAATTAAAAAATTTCCGGGAAGAGGAGTTGGTATGGTTCCAATCGTATACAATAGATAACATCTCAGATGGTAGCTGTCAGCAATTGCTTCAAGAAGGATAACCAAATTAATATGCAGATTATAGTAACAAAAACTGCACCATAATACTTAAGCTGCAATAATGATTTTCAAGATTCTTAGATTTCCGTATACAATATTCGTTGGCCCTTGACTCTTACGTATACGTGAGAGTTTACAATAAGATTGGAAAAAGTTTTGGAGGGTTTTTCTATGTACAGTATCGGTAAAGTCGCTTCAGAAACAAATCTCACTGTTCGTACCCTCAGGTATTACGATGAAATTCACCTGCTGAAGCCATCGCATGTTGCTGAATCTGGATACCGCTATTACTCGAAAGAAGACGTTTTAAAATTGCAGCGAATACTGGCTTTAAAAGAACTCGGTTTTAACTTAAAACAAATTAAGGAAATTTTAGATCAGCATCAATGGAAAAATGTTTTTGAGGAACATTTGGCATTGATAGAAAGGGAACGGGAACGGCTGAACTATCAGGAAAAATTATCCCGGCTTTGTCTCCAACTGTCCATCGTGGAGCAGGATCTTAGTTGGGAAAATATTTTCCGTTTTGTCCGGCAGACACAAGCGGAGCAAAATCGCAAGACACAATTTCTCAATGAATATTTTGATGACCGTGAGCGTGAAATATTAAATAATCCGCTATTGAATATCGGAGAAAAAGAGGCAACGACACTGATCGAAATGTTAAAAACAGCAAATGAACAAAAGCATGAAGACCCGTCTTCTTTTAATAGGTCTAAACAAAGATATTTAAGTACTATGAAGCCCGCCCGCGTGCAAGTTTATAAGATTTTGAGGCTGGATTAATAAAAAGTCCAGCTTGATTTTTTGCTTTAATATTCCGATTACCTATCCAGTAAACGACTTTAGGCTATGTGACGTCAAATATGCTCTTCTTTCCAGAAATGGAAGTTGTATGTCCGGTCTGTCATGGGATGCGGTTCCAACGGCATATTTTATCGGTAAAATATTGCGGATACTCCATTAATGATATTTTAGAAAGTTCTGTGCAAGATTGCTTGGATATTTTTAAAGAGGAGAAAAAGTCAGGACTGTTATCGAATTGCTCGTCGAATAGGCTTAGGCTATTTAAAAATGGGACAATCATTAACAACATTGTCAGGCGGGGAAGGACAGCGGTTAAAGCTGGCAAAAGAACTATTGAAACAGGGAAATAAACAGTCATTATATTTGCCGACGACAGGATTACATCCAAATGATGTTGCACTATTATTGAAACTATTGAATCGCCTCGTGGATGCAGGCAATACGGTTATTATGGTAGAACATAACAGCCAAATGATTAGAGCCGCAGACTAGGTAATTGATTTAGGGCCGGAAGGGGGAGACACAGGTGGAAAAGTTATTGCAGAAGGAACGCCGGCGGATATTATGAAAAACAAAAACTCTTATACCGGACAGTATTTATAACAATAATAAAATTGTTATCGAAGTTTTTAATACCCACTTCGGAGGAAAAATCATGTTAGACATGCTCATAGAAGTGTTCCAAAGTCCATTTTGGAGCAAAGATGGCGTTGGAAGTGCTTATAGAAGCGTTCTAAAGTCACTTTTGAAGCGAAACCGGTGTAGAAAGTGCTTATAGAGGCGTTCTAAAGTCACTTTTGAAGCGAAATCGGTGCAGAAAGTGCTTATAGAGGCGTTCTAAAGTCACTTTTAAAGCGAAACCGGTGCAGAAAGGGCTTATAGAGGCGTTCTAAAGTCACTTTTGAAGCGAAACCGGTGTAGAAAGTGCTTATAGAAGCGTTCTAAAGTCACTTTTGAAGCGAAACCGGTGTAGAAAGTGCTTATAGAAGCGTTCTAAAGTCACTTTTGAAGCGAAACCGGTGTAGAAAGTGCTTATAGAAGCGTTCTAAAGTCACTTTTGAAGCGAAACCGGTGCAGAAAGGGCTTATAGGAGCATTCTAATGTCCATTTTGGAGCAAAAACGGCGTTGGAAGTGCTTATAAAGGTGCTCTAATATCCACTTTGGAGTGAAAGTGGTTACAATCAAAACTTTAGGAGGAAAATGAAATTGAATCAAAATGATATGAAAAATCTCGGGCTCACGGAGCAATTGTTTCAGGAGTCTAAATTATATAGCAATCTATTTATTGGACGTGTTTCATCCCAATCGAAGAATTTGTATAAAGTAATGACGGAAAGCGGTGAAATTACTGCTCAAGTCTCGGGTAAGTTTCACTTTCATACTCAGGATTTCTCACATTTTCCTGCGGTTGGAGATTTTGTCATGGTCGACCGGACGGATAATACCAAAGGAAATGGGGTAATACACCACGTGCTTCCTCGCAAAAGTGTCTTTGCACGGAAGGCAGCGGGTTCAAAAGATGATGTGCAAGTTGTTGCCGCAAATATTGATACTGTATTTATTTGTATGGCATTAAATAATGATTATAACCTGCGGAGGCTGGAACGTTATCTGTCTATTGCTTGGGACAGCGGGGCGATGCCAGTTGTTGTCCTCACTAAGTCGGATTTATGCAACGATATAGAGAGTAAAGTCTATGAAATATCTTCCATAGCTTTCGGAGTTGATGTTCATGTCACATCAAGTACTTCTGAGGAAGGCGTCGAGTCATTAAAGAAATATCTCGGCAATGGGCAGACAGTTGCCTTTATCGGTTCATCCGGAGTAGGCAAATCAACGTTAATTAATCGCCTTCTTGGCAGGAACCTTTTAGATACAGGGGAAACGAGAAAGGATGATAAAGGAAGGCATACGACGACTAGAAGAGAACTAATCATTTTTCCGGACTCCGGGGTTGTCATCGATACACCAGGCATGCGTGAACTCCGTATTATGCATGCTGATCTATCGAAAACCTTTGTCGATATAGAAGAATTAGCAGCAGAGTGCAAATTTAATGACTGCACCCATACAAATGAATCGGATTGTGCCGTGCAAAGGGAGATTCAAGCCGGAACTTTATCTGCAGATAGACTGGAAAGCTACCGAAAACTATTGAAAGAGAAGAAATATGAAGGGCTTAATTCTAAAATGATTGAAAGAGAAAAGCTAAATGCTATGTTTAAGGAAATG
This sequence comes from Compostibacillus humi, assembly GCF_014637175.1. Taxonomy (GTDB): domain Bacteria; phylum Bacillota; class Bacilli; order Bacillales; family Amphibacillaceae; genus Oceanobacillus; species Oceanobacillus humi. The sequence continues at coordinate 6,325 of NZ_BMEV01000041.1, forward strand.
GGCGGCATGAAAAGTGCCAAGAAATTTTTAAACAATCAAAAGAGGAAAAAACGAAGATAAAAGAAAATTGCGCTACGATCAAGATACGTTTTTCCCACTGTCCATATAACTAAGAGAAAAAAGGTCTGCAAGCTAGAGTTGCAGGCCTTTTCTAGTGTAATAAGTCTAATTCGTTTAAAATTGTTTTCCAAAAATATTTAAATAACCGAGATAATAGGATGTAATATATATGACTGCTAACCCTCCAATCAGCAATGCAAGAAACATCCAGTCTTTTTTTTGTACGGTCAATTGATGAAAGTGGGTGCGCTCACGTTCACCGGTAAAACCTTTCGATTCCATGGCAATTGCAACTCGTTCCGCTTTTCGGATTCCGCTTGCCAACAATGGGATGGAATATCTTTTAAGCTGTTGCAGCTTGCCTTTTATTCCTTTCGTTCTGTGGACACCGCGAATGCGATGGGCTTGTTTTAAGATTTCCATTTCTTCACGAAAACTCGGAAGAAATCGGTACCCGGCAAGGATTCCATACGTTATTTTGGGCGGTACTTTACACTGCTGCATTAAACTGAGCATAAATTTTGTTGAATCTGTAGTCAGGGCAAATAATAAGGACAACGAAACGAAACAGAGGGAACGCAGGGCAAGGCTGCACCCTGTTATGACACTTCCTTCCGTAATTTCCAAACCCCAAATGGTAAACAAAACCTTTCCATATGAAAAGGTCTGATTGGCATATAAAATGGTCATCCATGCAAAACTTGCAGCGACAATAAGGAAGGGACTGAAAAATTTTAACCATTTGCTAATAGGGATATCACTCATTGTAAAGGTAACAATTAAGATGAAAATGAAATAGAGTAAAGGTGTAAACACATCAAAGGTAAATCCGAGCATTATCCCTGGAATCAGTACCGCGATTGCTTTAATCGATGGATTAATAGACGAGATCATAGACGGGTACTCCTTCATCGTGGCTTTTCATTCGATAAGGCAGGCACAATCTGGCTTTCTTTAGTATCTCTTTTCTTCCCCATAGATTGTCTGGAATACCGTCATAGATAATTTTTTGCTGATGCAAAACAATCACCCGATCAACTTGATCCACGATATCCATATCATGGGTGACAAATACAATCGAAGTGCCGTTCTCTCTTAGCTTTTCAATAATATTCATTAACTCTTCCATTGTTTGTGCATCTTGGCCAGACGTAGGCTCATCAAAAAATAGTATATCCGGAGTTTCATCAAGCATCGTTGCAACGCTTAGCCGGCGTTTTTCCCCTCCGCTCAGAGAAAACGGATTACTGTGACGATGCTTTATTAGATGAAATTGCTGCATAAGCTGATTGGCAGTTGATTTTATTTTTTCCTCCGATTCTTCGTTTAGTTTCATCCCAAAGGTTATTTCATCATATACCGTATCTGTTATAAATTGGTGCTCCGGGTTCTGAAAAACAAAACCTATCCGTTTTCTGAGCTCTTTTTCATTCCAGTGATGGAGGAAAACATCTTGAAAGTAAATTTCCCCATTTGTTGGCTTGAGCAGTCCGGCCATCAGTTGGAGGAGGGTGGATTTCCCGGCACCGTTTTCTCCGGCAATCGCCACAAATTCCCCGTGGCGGATTTCCAGATTCATATTTTTTAGAATCATCTGCTCGTTTCTTTTAAAGGATAAATTTTCTATAGAAATAATCACTTTATCAAATGAGGTTGGAATGCTTTTGCTGTTTTGATGGTTTAAACAATCATCAAACTGCTGTGGCAAAAACACCCCCTCTTCCCGAAGTCTATTTTTGTTTTCGGAAAAAACTGTATTTACCTCTCCGTCAGCAATAATTCTTCCGTTACTTCCCATAACAAGAACTCTATCCGCTATTTCGAACCAGTCATTGATTTGATGTTCAATAATGAAAACAGTTATACGAAACTGTCTTTGCATACTGCGGATAAGTCGGATGAATTCCAAACGGGATACAGGGTCTAAGTTTGCAGTCGGCTCATCTAGTATTAGCAATTCCGGCTCCAGCAGGAGAACTGATGCCAATGCAATTTTTTGCTTTTGTCCCCCCGAAAGTTCGTGAATCTTTCTTTTTTGAAAACCATCCATCCCGATTTGTTGTAAAACGGCCGATATCCGTTTTGGCATTTCCGCATTGGGTATTTTCCGATTTTCTAGCGTAAAGGCAAGTTCATCTTCAACGGTTAGCATGCAAAATTGACTGTCCGGATCCTGAAAGACGATGCCAATTTTTTGATTGATTTCCCCTTTGTGAAAATCGCGGATATTTTTGCCCCGAAAAAAGATCGAACCCGAACTTGTGCCTTCCACCGCTTCTGGATACAAGCCGTTTAAACAAAGAGCAAGGGAGCTTTTTCCAGATCCGCTTGGACCCATTAAGAGAGTCGTTTCCCTTTCGTATAGTTCAAAGGACAGTTGGTGAAATAATGGTTTATTGAGGTTTTCGTAGGAAAAAGAGAAATCTTTAACTGCCAGAACCGGTTTACGCTGCCCCTTGTTCACGTTGTTTTTGCAGCTCCTTTCCAAGTGCATATCCACGTAGGACCCCCGTCTTTGCCAGTTGATCGCTAATCCACTTTCCTAACACACCTGCGAGCAGTGCGCCGCTAAAGACCCTTACTGCAAATGTTGCAACGATGACCCCAGGTGCGAGTGCAATATTTCCTGCATAGAAAAGATGCCAGGCAAAACTGATAACTGCAGCGGTCATTCCGGATAAAACTAAAACTCGCAATCTATAATCCTTCCATCTCGTTAAGGCAAAAGCGAGTTCCGCACCTGCCCCTTGTACTGCAGCGGATAAAATTAGTCCGGGACCAGCAGCAGTACCGAGCAATACCTCGGTAATACCGGCAATTACCTCAGCGGTAAAAGCAGCTCCAGGCTTACGGATAATATAAGCAGCGATAATCGAAACGATAAACCAGATTCCAAAAATAATTTCATAGCCAAAAGGTGCAAGCCCAAACGGAGCAAGGATATTTCTTATACCTTGCCCGATTAGGAAGAAAGCCAGATAGATAATACCGAATACGACACCTAATATTGACATTAATACAATCTCTTTTAATTTCCATTGGTTGCCCATGTTTTTCCTCCTTATCGATTTGTAGGGCTATTTGCTGATAGGCTGAAGGTCATCGTGACATGGGAAACTTTTTGCTGAACGAGGTCAAACGATTCATATAGTGCTTGGAAGATATCGTGGACATCCCCGTCAAGTCTTGTTGCATAGTGAACCGAAGTGACGTCCACATTGCGATCGTTTGACAGATTAATTTGTTCATAGATTTTGTCCATATAGTCCTCTGTTCCCATTGGGTAGAGAGCAAATTTGCAGCCGGCAGGTTGAGAAATTTCACTCATCTTTTCCTCGTTCACCGGCACGTCCGTCTCGTCCATATAAACATCTGCTTCACTATCACCGGGACAGCCGATGGAGAAGGTTCCGTTCATGGCGACGTGCTCGCCGGTTTTTGCTGCGTGAAGGAAGACGGCTTTCACAACATCAAAGACATGAACCATTTTCCCGCGGATACACGTACTAATATCATCAGTCTCCATCCACACTTTCGAAGTATCCACTTCTTCCAGAGTTGAGAGAATAATATTTACAAACTGGTCACTCATTGGATGCAAACTGAATTGACAGCCTGCAATTCTGCTCGTTCCGCAATATTGATTCATCATCGATCTCCTCCTAAAAAAATGGTAAAGAAAAAACTGCATTCCTGGGGAATGCAGTTTTACAGTATGTATCACATATATAACGCATGGATATATACAGAAACTACACTTCCCCACGCTAGTATTATCCAGTTCGGGTAATAAGGGTTGGATTTCTCCTCTCAGCCGCTATGCAGCACCCCTAGTGTAAATCGGATATGCAATTTTTTCTCACCTTAAAAGTTACCATAGTTTTGTTTGTTTGTAAAGGGAGCGGTGAAAAAATAAGCCGAAAGGAGGAAGTTCGTCTGTTTTTTGCCAGGTAATGAGAAAAAGATAGTGGTAAGGCGAATGCAGCTCTGTTTTCGCAAAAAATTTGCCGGAGGAACTCGCACAACGCTCCCCCGGCTGGATAATTTAGTTCTTAAACCGATAGCCGACACCCCAGATCGTTTCAATAAATTGTGGATTGGATGGATCCTCTTCGATCTTTTCACGAATTTTCCGGATATGAACGGTGACGGTCGTAATATCTCCCAGGGAGTCGTATCCCCAAATCCGTTCAAATAATTGTTCTTTCGTAAAAACGATATTCGGATTCGATGCGAGGAAAAATAATAAATCAAATTCCTTCGCAGTAAAGGTTTTTTCTTTTTCATGTACAAAAACCCTTCGGGAATCAGGATCAATCCGTAAATTTTTTATATGAATATCATTCTGCGTCTGATCCTTTTTTGTTAACCGTTCATACCTGGCAATATGCGCTTTTACTCTGGCGACCAGTTCATTTGGGTTAAACGGTTTCACAATGTAATCGTCGGCGCCCCGGTCAAAGCCCCGAATTTTATCGATATCCTCTTTCCTTGCTGTGACCATTAATATAGGAATGTCTAATGTTTGCCGCAATCTTTTGCATAATTCGAAACCGTCTATGCCGGGAAGCATTAAGTCTAAAAGAATAAGATGATAGTCCCTCTTGGCTGCCAGTTTTATCCCTTCTTCTCCCGTCGTGGCAATGTCGCTTTCAATCCCGTTCACTTCTAAATAGTCCCGCTCCAATTCGGCAATATTCCGTTCGTCTTCAATGATTAGTACTTTTGGCATTTACATCACCTTTTTCAATGTAAAAAATATACTCGTCCCTTTTCCAGGTTTGCTTTCTGCCCAGATCGTTCCGCCATGACCTTCAATGATTTTCTTCACAATCGATAAACCGAGCCCGCTTCCTCCGGTAGATGAATTTCGGGAAGCATCGGTCCGGTAAAAACTGTCAAAAAGATAGGGGAGGTCTTCGTTATCAATACCGATTCCGTTATCTTTTATTTCCACGGTTACCCGGTTTTCCTCTGCTGTTAAATATACGTTGATTTCCTTTTTCTCCTTGTCGATATATTTTAAGCTGTTTTGGATAATATTCATTACCGCCCGTTTTAGCTTTTCCCTATCTGCATGGACGATATAGGAATCGTCAGGATTTGCGATTAATGCTGCACTTCCATTTTCCTTTTCGATCTGAAAGGAGAGTTCATCAATAAAATCTGCGAAATAGGAATAGAGGTCGACTTTCTCCATATAGAATGGAATCTTTTCCGTGTCCAGCTTGGAATATAATAATAATTCATCTATCAGTTCATTCATTTCATTCGCCGTCTTATCAATCGTTTCCAAATATCGCTCCATTTTTTCCGGCGTGTTGGCAACTCCGTCTTTAATTCCAGTAATATAGCCTTTTATCGAAGTGATCGGGGTTTTTAAATCATGGGAAATGGAGGCAATTAATTCTTTCCGGTTTTGTTCATACTGCAGCTGGGCTGCTTTCGCTTCTTTTAATTTCACCCGCATCGCATCAAACGTATTCGTCAATTCGCCAAGCTCGTCTTTTTTATCGGAGGAGATGCGATAATCTAAATCTCCCTCGCTGATTTTCCTGGCAGCAACAGTTAGCTTCTTAATTGGGGTAAGAATACTTTTGGAAACGTAGTAAGTTAACAGTCCATTCGTTATAACTAAAATGACGACCATAGCAATAAAGCGTAAACGGATAAACAGGTCTACGTCATTTCCTTCCGGGCTGCCTTTAAATAATATGAAAAATAAATATCCTAAAAGAATTTCAATGAAAAAGAAACAGAAAATAGGAATAACTATCATGCCGATGTTAGTTAACAACAATCTTTTTCGGATGGACAAACAGATCACCTGCTAGTGAATTGATTTTTTCATTTATTATAATCGATGTTTATTGCCGGATTAAAGATTTTAGTGTTCTCACCTTTTTTGGTCTAATGCCGGTACAACAATTGCACAAAGGATGGCAGTGAAATAGGGAAGGTATTTGATACCTATAGGCTGACCTATAAACCACATTCCAATGATGCCAATCATGCTCGACAACGCAATGCCCAAAAGGAAACCGCCAACAAGCCCTATGAAAACAGATAAAAATAATCGCATTTTTTATTATTCCTCCTCAGATTTGTTTTGGCTAAAGATGAATGTCCATGAGTTTTTCACAATGAAACAAGACAGCACCAGCAGTACGATGGCAAAGATGACGTGCATCGGACCAACAAATGGTACAACGGATTTGAAGTTTGCTGTGAAGTACATGAGAAAGATAGACAGAAACACTCCAAAAATTTGCCAATAGGACCAGCGAGGCATGCGTCCCAAGATGGCGAAGACAAGCATGAATAACGGTAAATTAAATCCGAAAATATGAACAAAAGTCATATGCTTCATCCAAGCGCTTACGTCGGCAAAAATTGCAATTCCTGCAATATAAATTTGTACGAAGACACATGCTACAAATGCAGCAGTCAGCAGCAAATAAATAAATCTAGCGTAACGTAATCTTGTATTTGTCGTTTTCAAATTGATTCCCTCCTCAAATGTTTGATTTCATCATACGGGGTAAATCTAAACGGACGCTTAGCAATTACTTAAATAATTCTTAAATAATGAACCGTCTCTTATTATTGCCAAGTAAAAAGCCATCCCAAGAAGAGATGGCGTTGACTATCGATTGCTATTTCTTGATTTTCATCAAAATGCTTGCAATCCCTCCGGCAAACAGACCCCAGATTGCATTTGTTGTCAGCACGCTAATCATCGCCAAAGGATTCGTTAATGGTCCTTGAAGTTGTCCGGCGAGAATCGGTGATAGGATGCCGCTGACAAGGATGACTAATATTCCGTACCCGATTCCGACGGCAAGCAATGTTTGAATCGGCTGTGGGTCTTGTTTTATGAGAACAGTCAAAATCCAGATGATTGTAATACATATTGTTGCTGCAATGCTGGCGAAAGGCTGGCCGATAATATCCGATATTCCGAGCATGCTCATTATTGGCCGGATAAGGGCAATGAAAGAAAGGATGATAATAAGATTCCAATTTAACTTTTTGTTAACCATTTTGTCTGAACTCCTTTTCTTTATAAAATTTGATCTTGCATGTATTACAATAATGGCAACATCTTATAAGAATCTAAACGAATTATTAAATAGTTCTTAAATGTAAAGTCGGCGTCTGGAGTGTTATTGCAGATAAATAGTCTCTGCAACTAACGTTAACAATATTTGTATATATCGGTTGGTGTTGATTCCTTTATATTTGCGGTAGCATAGAAAACAGGGGGTATGAAAAGTATGAATGATACGAAAAACAATATTGCAGCTAATCTTCGCTATTTACGGAACCGGAACCGCTTGTCCCAGGAAGAGGTAGCCGAAAAAATTGGTGTTTCTCGGCAAGCGGTGGCGAAATGGGAAAACGGAGATTCGCTGCCGGACATATTAAACTGTGACGCATTAGCGGATCTGTATGATGTCTCCTTGACCGACTTGGTGCGGCATGACGCGGAAAAAGAAGGTGTGCCGATTCCGCCAAAGGATAAACATATTTTTGGCGTCGTGACGATCGGAGAAAGAGGACAGATATCTTTGCCGAAAAAAGCACGGGAAACCTTGAATCTGCATCCGGGTGATACATTGCTCGTTTTAGGGGATACGAATCCGTTAACGAAAGGCATTGCCTTAATCGACAGTCAGACATTCCTGAGAATGACAGGACAGGCTGTAGAAAACATTTTTCATAAAGGAGATAAATGAGCATGAACGTACTTGCTGTGGAAGGACTGACGAAAAGATATCCAAACTTTGTCTTAGAAAATATCACCTTTTCGATTCCCAAAGGGAGAATTATGGGGCTTATCGGGAAAAATGGCGCCGGAAAGAGCACTACTTTAAAAGCTATGTTAAATTTGGTCCGTCCCGATGAAGGGTCCATTCAAATGTTTGGAAAAGATTTTAAAGAAAATGAGGAAAACTGCAAACAAAATATCGGTGTCGTTTTGGGCGGAATTGATTTTTACAACCATAAAAAAATTGCCCAAATTACTGACTCCACCAAACGTTTTTATAAAAATTGGGATGAAGCGGCTTATCAAAAATATCTGCAAACCTTCTCCCTCGATCCGCAAAAGAAAGTGAAGGAACTGTCTACTGGAATGAAGGTAAAGTATATGATTGCACTGGCACTTTCCCACCATGCAAAATTCCTCATTCTGGATGAGCCGACGAGCGGCCTAGACCCGGTATCCCGTGACGATTTATTAGGTTTGTTCCGTCAGCTGGTGAGGGATGGGGAAAGAAGCATTCTCTTTTCTACCCACATTACATCGGATTTGGAAAAATGTGCTGATGATATTACCTATATTAAAGGCGGAAAATTGTTAAGAAGTGCGGAAAAAAATGCTTTCATCGAATCATTTCAGCATTTAAAAGAGCCGGGAGAAACGGGGGAATTAACATTAGAAGAAATTATGATCCGCACGGAAAGGAGCCATTATGATATCTAATCTGCTTTATAAAGAATTGCGGCTAGCTGCCCATCCCAACTTGTATATTTTTACACTGCTGGGAGTGTTGGTTATTGTCCCTGCTTATCCTTACGGAATGGTGTTTCTGTTTGGCTGTCTTGCTCCGTTTATTACCTTTATGTATGGGCGCGAGACGAATGATATTTATTACACCTCTCTGCTTCCGGTGAGAAAAAGGGACACGGTAATAGCAAAATTTTTGCTCGTTATCTTGGCACAGATGACCCAGCTTATCATTTCTCTGCCATTTGCCTTTTTGCGCGTCCATGTATTGCCGGAGGGGAACCCGGCTGGAATTGAAGCGAATGTTGCCTATTACGGTTTTGGTTTCATGATTTATGCAATATTTAATGTTATCTTTTTAACGGTATTCTTCAAAACCGCTTATAAAGTGGGCAAGGCATTCCTCCTGGCAGTCATTCCAGCAGCACTAGCTGTAACGGTTATGGAAGTAATCGTTCATTTTCCCCAATTCCAATGGCTGGACAGTGTGGAGCCTGAGATGATGCTGCAACAGCTGCCAATATTGATTCTCGGGATATTGGTATATATCATTGGAATGTTTGCAGCCTATAAAGTATCCGCAAACCGATTTGAGCGGGTGGATTTATAAATTAAGAGAAGGAAAGCTGAAATATTGGTTGCTAATAAAAAGCAGTTCCAAATTTCAGGATAGGGGCAGGCTCATATCCGACGAAACACGTTCCTTTTTTGTCGGGCAATTGGCGGCAAACAAAAGTAAGATTGTATTTGGAAGGAGGGGGAAAGATGCTAAAAAAGATGAACGAAGCACTGGAATATATCGAATCCCATCTCGATGATGAAGTGGATTTCAAGGAGATAGAAAGGATTACGGGAACGTCGATTTATCATTTCCGCAGAATGTTTTCCTTTCTTTCCGGGATGTCGTTGGGTGAATATATCCGGAACCGGAAGCTGTCCAACGCTACCTTCGATTTGCTCCATGGAGGTTTGAGTGTGACAGACACAGCTTTTAAATACGGGTATGAATCTGTTGACGGATTTTCCCGTGCCTTTCGGGATTGGGCGGGGATTAGCCCATCGGAAGTAAAAAAGAATAATACACTGAAATCCTTTCCCAAACTCTCCTTCCAATTAACAGTCCGAGGAGGAATGGATATGGAATATAAAATCGAGAAAAAAGAAGCATTTCGCATTGTCGGAGTGAGCAAAAGGGTACCGATTCAATTTGAAGGGGAAAATCCCGAAATAATGAAGCTGGCACAAAGCATAACGCCAGAGCAACGGGAAAAAATGCGCAGTCTTGCTAATATGGAACCATATCAAGTGGTGAATGCATCCTATAATTTTGATGATGGCTGGCAGGAAGAAAAGGGCAGTCTCGATCATATGATTGGTTTTTTAACGACAAAAGAATCTGGCTTTGACGGATTGGATGTGGTAGAAGTCCCTGCACTAACGTGGGCCATCTTTTCATGCCGGGGAGAGTTTCCAAAAGTAATGCAAGATACGATGGCAAAAATTGCTGCCGAATGGCTCCCTTCTTCTGATTATGAATTTGTCGATGCCCCAGGAATTACATTTACAGGAGATTTGTCCGACCGAAGCAATGTATATAGTGAAATTTGGTTCGCTGTAAAGAAAAAGGATGAATAGATAACAGCGTGGTACTTTCACAGGAGAGTACCGCGCTCTTTTATTTATAAATTACTACTTAAAAGGCATCACGGCTGATTTTAGGGCGGAGAGCAGTAGAATCAACCGAGAGAAGGCCTGTCACGGCAGATTTTAAGAGGAAAAGTGGAGGAATCGACCGAGAGAAGGCTTGTCACGGCAGATTTCAAGAGGAAAAGGGGAGGAATCGACCGAGAGAGGGCTTGTCACGGCAGATTTCAAGAGGAAAATTAGAGGAATCAGCCGAGAGAATTCTTTCCAGACCCATGCAAGAGGTTAAATGCCAAAGCAGCTGGAGTTTTTCCAAGGTCATCCTTTAAGTAATCAAATCTTAAGGAATTTTTAAGAAATGGTTTAATCTCTTCTTATGAATCAGTTTGTATATTGATGTTAGAAATATTTCTGACAGCAGAGGAGAATGAGGATGACAAAACGTAAGGTATATATACTTTTGACGGATACTGGGTCAATTCTGACAAAGTTGATAAAACTATATACGAAGAAGCCATATAATCATGCGTCGATATCCTTTGACTCGAAAATGACAGAGGTATACAGCTTTGGAAGAAAGCATGAACGGAATCCCTTTCGCGGCGGCTTTGTCAAAGAAAATGTGAAGTCGGGTTTGTTTAGACAGGCAGACTGTGCTATATATTCTTTAACTGTAAGCGAAAACGAAATGAAAAAAATGAAGCAATATGTGTGCAAAATGAAAGCAGAAAAGGAGTTGTACAAATATAATTTTTCTGGGCTGTTTGGATTCCTCTTTAACAAACCAATTGAAAGAGAAAAAGCAATGTTTTGCTCCCAATTTGTTGCGTCCGTACTGGAAAAAGGGACCGTTACAGAATTTGAGAAGCCGATATCATTGATAGCTCCAGGAGATTTGCAAAATGTAGCAAAATTAACTCTTGTATATGAAGGAAAGCTGCGGGATTATCTGGATGGCCGTGAAGAGAAGGTGTATATGCCTGTGCAAACTGCTATGGCATAGGTAGGAGATTTGGAGAAAGGGAAGGATTAAACATGAGTAAACCGATAAATGTTTTGGTTGTTGAAGATGATAATGATATTAATCAATTGCTCTGCAAAATCATTCAACAAAGCAACTACACTCCGCAGCCTGCATATTCCGGCACGGAGGCTCTCCTATATCTGGAAAATCAGAGATGGGATCTCGTTCTGCTAGATTTAATGCTTCCGGGCATGTCAGGGGAGGAAATACTGGAAAAAATCACTGCGGCAAGTTCTACCCCTGTCATTATTATTTCTGCCAAAAATGAACAGCAGACGAAAATTGATAGCTTGCGAAGCGGTGCCGATGATTTTATAACGAAGCCTTTTGACGTAGAGGAAGTATCGGCGCGCATTGATTCGGTGTTAAGAAGGTACAGACAGAATGCGGAAGTTCATATCAATCGACAGCTTGCATTTAAAGACCTGTTATTGGATTTGGACGGAAAAACACTTTTTATCGATGGGGAAGAAATTCCGTTAACCTCCCGGGAATATAAGATTATGGAGCTGTTAATGTCTTCCCCAAAAAAGGTATTCTCCAAATCCAATCTATTTGAAAGTGTTTGGAATGAGCCATATCACGGAGACGACAATACAATCAATGTCCATATGAGCAATTTGCGAAACAAGCTGCGAAAGGCAAATCCTGAGGAAGAATATATTGAAACGATTTGGGGAATGGGATATCGGTTAAAATCTTAAGGTTTTCTTAAGGATTATCTTAAGCGTTTCTAATGATTTAAGCCTCATAATTAAATTCAGGAGGCGATAAATATGACGAGCAATATTTTAAAGACAATACAGCTTTCTAAAAAATATAAACATGACTATGCGGTGAGAGATGTAAATATAACGATTAAAAAAGGCGATATTTACGGATTAATCGGCCGCAATGGCGCCGGAAAATCCACCATCCTCCGCTTAATCACAGGGCTTGCCTTCCCGTCAAGCGGAAAAATAGCGTTATTTGGAGATGCTAATCCGGGATTAAACGAAGCCCAAAAAAGGATGGGGGCAATGATTGAAGGTCCCGCCTATTTCCCGAATATGACCGCTGCAGAAAATTTAGAAGTCCATCGTCTGCAAAAAGGTATTCCTGGCAAGGATTGCATTGGAAAGACTCTGGAGCTTGTCGGACTGCGAAATACGGGGGAGAAAAAGGTGAAACATTTCTCTTTAGGAATGAAGCAAAGACTTGGCATTGGCATTGCAATGTTGAGTGACCCGGAATTTTTAATTCTTGATGAACCGACAAATGGTTTGGACCCGATGGGAATGATAGAAATTCGGGAGTTGATCCAAAAATTAAACCGGGAAAAAGGGCTGACCGTATTAATCTCCAGCCATATCTTAAGTGAACTGCATCAGCTGGCAACGAAATTTGGAATTATTCATAAGGGAAGGCTGCTCGAAGAACTTACAGCAAAGGAACTCGATCAAAAATGCCGGAAGCATATTCGGATTAAGGTAGATGATTCAACAAAAGGTGCAACGGTAATAGAACGGGATTTAGGACTTACCGATTTTGAAGTAATGCCTGATGGTACGATAAAATTGTACAGTGAAACCCATATTCGTACAATTTCCCGCACTTTAACAGATAACGGTCTTATTATGGAACACCTTTCACAAAATGGAGACAGCTTAGAGAATTATTTTACAAAACTTGTGGGAGGTGCAGAGAATGAATAATCTAATCCGGGCTGAAATGTTTAAGCTAAGACGGAATAAAGCATTTTGGGCAATTTTTGCGGCCATAGCAGGATTAAGCACCTTGATGCACTTGCTAATTATTACCGATTGGTGGTATATGTCGGGTACGGTGTTTGACGAAGCGGGTATGAGTGAACTGAATGCTTTGTCTGTATATATCGTTCCGTTATTTTTCAATTTAATCGTCAGTACGCTGGCTGGCTATTTTATTTCGAACGAATACTCCCAAACCAGTGTGATTAAAAATCAAATCATCAGCGGAAATAATAGGACTTATATTTTTCTCGCAAAATATATCGTATTTACCCTGGCAGCTATTGTCGTAACTATTGTCATTCCATTCGCGATTGGGGCGATGATTGTTCTGCTCGCTGGGGACGGGGGGATTTTTACCGACCAAAGTCTTCTCTATTTAGGAAGATCATACGCTTTATTCTTTCTTCACTTTTTAAGCTTTACTGCAATCGTCATGATCATTTCTGTCATAACGGAAGATAGCGGAAGAACCATTCTGTATACCCTTTTTCTGTCCATCGCCATGTTCGTGCTGGAACAGCTTGTCACCGTCATGCCGATTCGGACTATATATGAAAAGACGATGTTTTATCACTTTGATTTGTCTTTTAACTACTCTTTGACAAGCGCAGAAGTTATAACATCGATGTTGATAGGGATCATATCCTTGATCGTTCTTCTTTTCGTTGGGACTTTAATATTCCGCCGGAAAGAAATAAAATAATTGGATTTGCGGGTGAAAGTCTTGGTAATCGCATTGATTGTTACGCTAGTGTTAATAGCGATTTTTTTAATCGCCAGATTATTAGCATTAAAAAAAGAGATGAAAAACATGGTCGCTCAGCTGCAAAAATATAACAACAGACAGGCGGACAAAAAAATTGACCTGTCCCTGTTTGATAAAAATTTGGAACAGCTGGGAACAGAAGTAAACAAATTGATGGATTTATATGTAGATGAAAACCGGAAAAGAACCCGTTTCGAAAAGGAATTAAAGCAAATGATTGCCAATATGTCCCACGATTTGCGTACTCCGCTTACGTCGATTACCGGCTATATCCAAATGGCGGAGAAGGAAAACATACCACCTGAAGAGAGAGGGGAACTATTGGCAATTGCCAAAAACCGGGCAAAAAGGCTGGAGTCCTTGTTAAATGAATTCTTTGAACTGAGTGTTATCGAATCAAATGATTATTTATTGAAATCAGAGGGAATCAATTTACGCAATGTCACGATAGAGGTGTTAATAAGTTTCTATGATCGTTTTCAGGAGAAAGGACTGGAGCCTGTCTTGTCCATCACAGACGAGGATGTTTTTATTCGCGGCGATACTTCAGCCGCTGCAAGAGTAATGGAAAATTTGTTTGCCAATGCGATTAAACATTCGGAAGGGAAAATTCAAATCTCCTTGCAGGAACTGAATGGAACGGCCAGGTTAATAGTTAAAAACGATGCTTCTTCCTTGACAGATGAAGCTGTCCGGCGGATGTTTGACCGGTTTTACATGGCTGACCAATCCCGAACCGGCAAGAGCACCGGATTAGGATTGTCCATAGTCAAAAGTTTGATGGAAAAAATGGGCGGGAAGGTAACAGCCAAGTTAAAAGATGAACAGCTTTCCATCATTTGTGAGTGGAAGAGCGCAGCAACAGAGGAGCACCCTTAAAAGCATTTCGATAGAGAAATGCTTTTTTATGTTTTTGGATAAAAATTTATTGATAAACGATAAATGATGTGATATCTTTAAAAGCAAATAAATAAAAGAGGTGTTCATATGGAAAGAAGGTCAACGCTGCTATTAAAGATAGCATTGTTTATTCTTGCTGCTCCTGTTCTTATATTTTGTATAGCGATGGTGCCTGTCATCGTCAAAAATATAGCGGAAGGACTTGCTGGGGTGGATTATGCCATTCTTGGTCTGGTAGTCATTATATATATTACGGCGGTACCGTATTACATTGCCCTTTTTCAGGCTTGGAAGCTGTTAAGTTATATTGATGCAAACAACGCCTTCTCCGAGCAGTCTGTTACCGCTTTACGGATTATTAAAAGAAGTGCCATCATAATTAGTGCATTATATATATTGGCTTTACCGTTATTTTTTATTTTTGCCGAGTACGATGATGCCCCGGGATTGATAATCATTGGCCTATTGCTTGTTTTTGCGGCTGGGGTTATTGCGGTGTTTGCAGCTGTTCTCGTCAGGCTATTAAGACAAGCAATCGATATAAAAACGGAAAATGATTTAACGATCTAGGGGTGAAAATATGGCGATTATCGTTAATCTTGACGTAATGTTGGCAAAGAGGAAAATGAGTGTTACCGAGCTTTCGGATAAGGTGGGCATTACGATGGCGAACCTTTCCATCTTGAAAAACGGCAAAGCGAAAGCGATTCGTTTTTCTACATTAGACGCTATTTGCAAGGCGCTCGACTGTCAGCCCGGTGATATTTTAGAATATCGCAGCGAGGAAGAAGAATCTATAAGCTCAAATGAAAAAAGGAAATGACAATTTTACTGTCATTTCCTTTTTCTTTTTGATTTTCGAATCTTTGATACTTACAAGAAAAGGACACCGCCTAAAGCTCCCGTTACAACGATAACCCAAGGCGGGAATTTCCAAAAGTACAGCATACTAAATAAAATGGCTGCCATTGCAAATTCTGCGGCCGTGTGAATCGAACTTGTGAAAATCGGATGATAAAGTGCAGAAAGCAGGATTCCGACGACCGAAGCATTGATTCCCATGAGGCAAGCGGTCATTTTAGGATGATTTCTTAGCG
The DNA here is from genome assembly GCF_014637175.1 of Compostibacillus humi. GTDB lineage: Bacteria > Bacillota > Bacilli > Bacillales > Amphibacillaceae > Oceanobacillus > Oceanobacillus humi. The sequence continues at coordinate 22,079 of NZ_BMEV01000041.1, forward strand.
CATTCCAAAAAGGCAATGTTCCCAAAACAAGGAGAAAAGCCGGCAAAAAGATGGCAAAAGTGGCAAATAATCCCCCTTGCCAGCCGTTAATAATTGCACCTAAATAGGCAGCAAAAGTAAACAAAGGTCCAGGAACTGCCTGGGCTGCACCATATCCAGCAAGAAATTGTTCTTCGCTCATCCAGCCGGCAGGGACAATTTCCTGTTCCAGCAAAGGCAATACAACATGCCCGCCGCCAAATACGAGGGAGCCGGAGCGGTAAAAACTGTCCATTAAAGCAATCCATTTGCTGGAAGTTACGTTATTTAAGACAGGAAGGAATAGCAAAAGTCCGAAAAATAAGGCTAAGCAGCTAACCCCAACTCTTTTAGAAACCGGAAATGGATGGGCTGATTGTTTTCCCAGAATGGGTTGGTTTCGGTAAAGGAGAAACCCGGCCACTCCAGCTAACAAAATAGCTCCAATTTGTGTATAAGCGGATTGCCATAATAAAGTAGCGACAAGGGCAAATAGAGCAATCGTTTTTCGCTCAAGATCCGGTGCTAATTTTTGCGACATCCCAAGTACAGCTTGGGCAACGACCGCAACGGCAACGATTTTTAAGCCGCTGATCCACCCGGCATCTTCCAAGCCAAAATGATCTAAAACTGAGGCAAAGATGATAAGAAAAATAACCGACGGCATTGTAAAACCGAGAAAGGAAAGGATGCCCCCTATGATTCCGCCGCGCTGAATGCCAATTCCGATTCCGACCTGACTGCTGGCAGGGCCCGGCAAAAACTGACAGAGGGCAACTAGATCGGCATAACTTTTTTCGTCAATCCATTTTTTTCGCTGGACATATTCCTCATGAAAATATGCTAAATGGGCAACCGGCCCACCAAAAGACGTTAGTCCCAGTCTTGTGGATATGAAAAGTATTTCTGTCCACACACTTAGTTTGCTTTTCACTTTTGGAGACCTCCAAATCATAAAACGCTATTGTGAAAAACTAAAATAACATAAACAAAAATTTTATTCAATTGATTTTTTGAAAATTTAAGCAATCTTAACCATGCAGAAGTGGAGTTCCCACATAAAAAGAAGTCATTCTTTGAATGCGAAGGAGAATGACTTCTGTTCCATAAAGTTTATTTCGTTTTCCAATAATTATTTGCTGCAGCAACAGTTTGAAAATGGATGGCAATGACTTCAGACGCAGCGATAAGACTGTCCGGATTTTTCGAGTATTTTGGTCTGAGTTTCTTGCGGATGGCCACCGACGGCTGAGTATACTCAATCCCCTTTTGTGCAAGCAAAATAGCCAGTTCAAATCCCTCTTGCGGCGTATTCGTTTTTAGGCTTCGAATCCATTTTTCCACGTATCTTAACCCCTTTATAAAAATTCATTACACTATAGCCTATTAAGGGAGAATAATGTTTGCTACAAAAAGGGAGCCGCTAAGGTAAGATAAATATTCCTTTTCTGGTAAGATTAACATGTAAGCTGAATTCGGGTTATTTTTGATGAGGAGTGATACTATGAGTACCATTAATTGGCAGGAAGAAGTATGGAAAAGAAAAGAAGACTTTATTAAAGATTTGCAAGGGCTTTTGCAAATAAAAAGTGTGCTGAATGAAGAGGAAGCAGCCGCTGATGCTCCTTTAGGAAAAGGAATCAAAGAAGCGCTGGACTATATGCTTGCCTTAGGAGAAAAAGACGGGTTTATTTCGAAAAATGTAGGAAACCTCGCCGGGCATCTCGAAATGGGGGAGGGAGAAGAACTTCTCGGCATTTTGGGCCATGTCGATGTGGTGCCGGAAGGAGACGGCTGGACTATAGATCCATACGGCGGCATCATCAAGGATGGAAAGATTTTTGCCCGCGGTGCCAGCGATAATAAGGGACCGACGATAGCAGCCTATTATGGAATGAAGGTTGTAAAAGAATTAGGGTTGCCGTTAGGAAAAAGAGTGCGTTTAATTATCGGCACTGATGAGGAGAGCAATTGGCGCTGTGTAGATCATTATTTTAAAGAGGAAGAAATGCCGGACATCGGGTTTGTTCCAGATGCGGATTTTCCAATTATATTTGCGGAAAAGGGAATTTCTGACCTTGATATTGTACAGCCAGCAGGAGATGGCACGTCGAATGGAGAATTTCAATTAATATCCTTCCAATCCGGTCGCCGATACAACATGGTTCCTGATTTGGCAGAAGTCCAATTGAATTCCGACAGTGAAGGAGAAAAGCTGAAAAGGGAATATTTTGCCTTCCTTAAAGAATGGAATTTAGAAGGGACCTTTGCTCAAGACAGGACTAGAGTGGAGCTGACATTAATTGGAAAAAGCGCCCACGGTGCCGAGCCGTATAAGGGGGAAAATGCCGGCATTTATATGGCGAAATTTTTGCAAACATTGAACTTAGACCAGGCAGGGAAGAAATTTGCCGATATTGTAGCTGCTTTCTTTAACCGATACCGGGGTGAAGTTTTTGACATTGCCTATCGGGATGAGGAGTCGGGAGAACTTACGATCAATGTCGGAATAATGAGCTATACGAAGGAAATTGGTGGCAGAATCGGATTAAATATACGTTATCCGGTCACCTTTGATATTAGCAAAGGAAAGGCAAAGATTGAAAAGGAATTGCAGGAGCAAGGGTTAACAATGGAAAACTTTACGGATTCCAAGCCTGTATATGTGAAAAAGGATGACCCGCTCATTCAGGCGCTGCAAAAAGTGTACGAAGAACAGACGGGTGAGAAGGCAGAGCTTCTTTCCATCGGAGGGGGCACGTATGCCCGGTCATTGGAACGTGGGGTCGCCTTTGGAGCACTGTTTCCGGGACGGGAGGACGTGATGCATCAGAAAGATGAATATGCTATTGTGGATGACTTATTGAAAGCTGCAGCCATTTACGCTCAGGCAATTTATGAATTAGCAAAAGCCGAATAAGGGGGAAGAAGAATGAAATATAAGGACACTTGGGATTTAGACAGTATTTTTCCGGGAGGAACGAAATCGGCTGAATTACAGAACAAAATCCAGACGATTGAAGAGGAAATCCGGCAGTTTGAAACATCGTTAAATCGCTGGCAATTTCAAAAAGATCCGTCGGCAGAAACACTCTTATCGATTTTGAAAGAACAGGAAAAAATAGGAAAAGGGCTCGGACAAACGTCAGCATTTGTGCAAATGTGCCATGACTCCTTTATGGATGATGAGCATGCCAATGTGGTCATGGGGCAAATTTTAAATCTTGCGAGTGAGATGCAGAAATTATCCAATACGCTGATGAAAAAGCTCGTCAAGATTCCGGATGCAGACTGGGATGTATTGCTGCAGGACCAACAATTGGAGAAAGTTGCATTTAGGCTAGGTGAAATCCGAAATAAAGGGAAGCGGCTGTTATCCGATGAAGAAGAGAAACTGATTGCAGATTTGAACAAAGACGGATTAACGGCGTGGAGCCGGCTATACGATACGGTCGTTTCCATCATGACCATTCCCTTTACCGATGAAAAGGGAGAGACAACCGAATTGTCGGTGGGACAGGCGATGAATCGGATGTATGCCGATCCGGCCCCGTTGGTCAGAAAACAGCTGTTTGAAAACTGGGAAAAAGAATGGACGAAATACGCGCCGATTTTTGCCGATACGCTGAACCATTTGGACGGCTATCGGATTACGTTGCAAAAGGCACATGGCCGGGGAAATCATCTCGAAGAACCTTTGGAATACAACCGAATGTCCAAAGCAACACTGGATGCGATGTGGGGAGCAGTTGCAGCAAATAAAGAGCCCTTTATTCAATTTTTGAACCGGAAAGCTCAACTGCTAGGAATGGAGAAATTAGGCTGGCAGGATGTGGACGCGCCGGTAACAGTGGGAGATGCAAAGCCTACCCGGTATACGTATGATGATGCATGCGATTTTATCATTGAACACTTTTCATCCTTCGGTGCCAAACTGGCTGGATTTGCAGAACATGCACTGAAAAACCGCTGGGTGGAAGCGGAAGACCGTCCGAATAAACGTCCTGGGGGATATTGTACGAGTTTGCCTGAATGGGAGGAATCCCGGATTTTCATGACCTTTACCGGGTCATCCACCGATGTCAATACGTTGGCACACGAATTGGGCCATGCTTTTCATAGCCACGTAATGAGAGATTTGCCGTACTTAAATCAGCAATATGCAATGAATGTGGCAGAAACCGCAAGTACCTTTGCCGAAACGATTGTCGGAAATGCGACAATTAAGCGTGCTGCGACAAAGGAAGAAAAGATTGCTTTGTTAAATGCGAAACTGGAAAATGCCACCGCTATGTTTTTGAACATCCATGCCCGCTTCCTCTTTGAAGATGCCTTTTATAAAGAGCGGGAAAAAGGAATTGTTTCCGAAAAGCATTTGAATGAGCTGATGGTAGAGGCGCAAAAAGAAGCCTATTGTAACAGTTTGTCGTCGTATCATCCGCATTTCTGGTGCAGCAAGCTCCATTTCTTTATCGATGATGTTCCGTTTTATAATTTTCCGTACACGTTCGGATATTTATTCAGCTTAGGAATTTATGCAAAATACTTGGAAAATCCAGATGGATTTGAAGAAAAGTATATTGAACTGCTGAAGGATACCGGCTCCATGAAAGTGGAAGAATTGGCAGAAAAACATTTAGGTGCCGATTTGACGAAACAGGATTTCTGGGAAGCAGGAATTCGGCTGGCTGCAAAGGATGTAGAGGAATTTATCCGATTAACCAATGAATTGGTAGATAAATAATTTCCGGGTTTTCCCCGATATGTAGGAGGATCATGATGGCTGAATTAGGTTCAGGGAAAATATTTCATTTTTATAACGAAGTTCCTCTGTCAGATAACGTTAAACCGTTTTTGGCGGCAAATGAAAATGTGGAGTTTTGCGTCAAGACGATACGGGATATCGCCGTATTTACAGACAAGCGAATATTAATTGCTGATAAACAAGGAATTACAGGGAAAAAGGTCGAATACTTCTCTATCCCATACAAAAATATTGTAACCTATTCCATCGAAACAGCTGGAAGGCTCGATTTGGATTCAGAAATTAAACTGTTCCTTTCCGGCGGACTGAATATCGAGCTAAAATTTATGAAAGATAGAAATATGAATGAACTGCTGTTAAAGACGTACCATCTGATAAACAATTATATTATCGGTTAATGATCATCTGTTTCATCATCCCCCGATTATCGCCGGGGGATTTTTTATATGTTCAGTGAAACGATTTTATGATTTCTAGCGGTGGGATTTTTATTTTTGGAATATATGTATCATCATGTAAAATAGTAAGAAAAGATATGGAGGGGAATCATATGTCGATTAAAGGGTTGAACCATTTGCTGTTCTCAGTTTCCGACTTGGATCGCTCCATAGATTTTTACGAAAAAGTTTTTAATGCGAAATTATTAGTAAAGGGGAGAAATACAGCCTATTTTGATTTAAACGGGATATGGCTTGCTCTCAATGTAGAAAAAGATATACCCCGGAACGAAATTCATTTATCTTATACCCATATTGCCTTTTCTGTAGATGAAAAGGATTTTGACGAAATATGTGAAAAACTGAAGAAGCTTAATGTAAATATACTCCCTGGCCGGTCGAGAGATATAAGGGATAAGAAGTCGATTTATTTTACAGACCCGGATGGTCATAAGTTTGAGTTTCATACCGGAACATTGCAGGACAGACTGAAATATTACCGGGAAGAGAAGCAGCATATGAAGTTCTTTGAATAAAGGAGTTGTAAATATGAATTCAGTCGTTTTGAAAGATATTAAAGTGATGACAGGTTTTGGAATTGCACTTCTGCTAGGGGTAATTGCCATTTTCCTGGCATTGAAAGATAGTGAAACATGGGTTGTGTTTACGGTTTTAGGCTTAGTAATTACCGGATTGAGCGTCTTTCGGGCAGACCGGTTATACAAGGGGAAAGGGAAGTAGTACTTGTTTTTCCTTTTTCCGACTAAGGAGATAATGAAAGCGCCCAAAAGAATGTCCTTTTGGGCGCTGTTGAGGATAGAGCTGCTACATTTTAATGGCAACATCTTTTGTGAACTGCCGAATGACAACAGCTGCAATAACAATCAAAATCGCTACTCCCAGCAAAAGAATGCTAGCTGGAAGTGACTCAAATATATAATATCTCGAAGGCACGGGCAGATTTAGAGAAGTTCGCAATAATCCATCCCGAACAAGTAAAATAATGATGGAAAATCCAATAAATAATAAACCGGTTATGACGTTATACCGATAAAAACTGGCACTGATCATCCATCCAAGCAAATAATACATAAAGATATTTAAGCTGAATACCGCAATTGCCAATATCCAACTGCTTTCCGGACTTATATATGGGGGCAATATGACGGATTGGACAACACCGCTTATCACTTCGCCAATGATATTGCTGTTGATATCGATTTTAGCCGCAACGGAATTAACAATATCCATGTCCCTAAACTGAACGATATTTCCTAAAATTAAATTTTCCAGCGTTGAAATACAAATGGCAATAACCGGTATTGCAACAGATAATCCACATAAAGCGAGAAATGTCCCTTTAAAATAATCTTTCCTTGTAACGCCATTTTCTACATAGTACGGGAGGAAGTAGATGGAGATGATGCCGATAATGAGCATATAAACATTTGCTGCAATAAATACGGAATTGAAATATGGGTCTGTCCCATTTTCCTGAAAACCGCCTATGACCATTTTTATAATTTGAACAGCTAATAAAATGCCTAAAAACCAGAAAGTCCATGACATTTGGACGATAAACATATCAGCGGCAACTTTAGAATAAACGGCTTTTCGTGCCATTTGCATCTTCCTCCTTCGTTAAATGAATAAATAAATCTTGCAGAGGCACTGGTGTTACTTCTAGTCCACGATCTATTGCATCATTTCTTTCCACTTCCGTTAGTTCTCCAAAAATCATTACGGATTTCGTTCCACCGAGCTGCTGTTCGTTAATACACTTTTTGGAACGTACAAAGTCATCCACAATCTCTTTATCCCCGGTAATGGTTGCTCCTTTTGAAACAAGGGTATCAAAATCTTCATGGAGCAGCAGTTTTCCTTTATTTATCAATATCACTTCATCAAACAGATACTCCATTTCGGAAACGAGATGAGTAGATAGAATGAACATTCGCGGATGTCTTTCCTGTTCCTGCAACAACTCTTTATAAAAAATATCCCTTGAAGGTGCGTCCATGCCAAGATAAACTTCATCCAGTATCGTAATCGGTGCTCTGCTTGCCAGGCCAATCGTGACGTTAAAAGCCGATTGCATTCCTTTTGATAATTTCTTAATTGGTTTTTTTACATCCAATTGGAATCGGCCAATTAAATATTCAGCATAGTCCTTATCAAAGTTTGGCCGATAACGCTGAGCACTTTTTAACATGTTTTGTATAGTTTCAGATTCCTCCGAGTAGTTTTTACTGTACATGAACACAATTTGCTCCATAATGTTGGAGTTTTCAAAGGGATCTTCCCCATTAATCGTAATCGATCCGGCTGTCTGTTTGCGGAAAGAAGCCATAATGGATAGAAGGGAAGTCTTTCCGGCACCATTCCTTCCTAACAAACCGTAAATTTTTTCTCCCTGGATTTCAAAATTAATATGATCGAGGGCGATGTGATTCCCATATTTTAACAATAATTCGCTGCATGATACGTTCATGCTTTATCCCTGCCTTTCACCTGTTTAATCAGACTGACCATTTCCTCTTCGGTAATACCTAGTTTTTCTGCCTCCTGAACGAGTTTGACAACATAGTCTTCCATAAACGATTCCTTTCGTTTCTGAATTAATTTCTCTCTCGCTCCTTCTGCGACAAACATTCCGATTCCTCTTTTCTTATATAAAATCCCTTCATCTACTAATTGATTGACACCTTTAGATACGGTAGCATGGTTGATTTTATAAAAGCTGACGAGCTGATTTGTCGAAGGGGCCTGATCTCCTTCCTGCAGCTGACGATTGATTATCTGATCTTCAATTTTTTCGCGAACTTGGACATAAATAGGTTTATCCGGATCAAAATATTTACTCAAAGTGGAACGCCCCCTTCCCTTGCTTATCTACCTTTATGGTTATACACTTGTGTATATAAGCATAATAGTATGATATACAATTGTCAATACATAAAATTTGCATCGAAACTTTTCATGATACATATCGTATCACTAGCATTGCATAAATATAGTTGGAATATTCTGTAAATAATTTTCTCATAAATTAAGCCAAAAAGTCAAAGTCCAACTAAAGGTGGCTTTATCCATTTTTTGAAAATTAT
>NZ_BMEV01000042.1 GCF_014637175.1 Compostibacillus humi
AGGCCTCTTTCTAAGTGTATTTGCCCTAGTAAGCATACATTTATGATAGAGTGCCTCTTCCTTTTTGGCTAGGATTTTGTAGAAATATCACCGAGAACTATTTTACACATACCTTAAAAGTACCCAGTTTTTTAAAAACAATTTTTAAAAATTGGCTTGGCTTTTTAGCAAAAATTGGGTGAAAATAATTTATTGAATATACTGTAAATGACTCAACCTTTTTTATTGATTGGAAGAGATTTAATAAAATTTACTCTTCACAGCTGGAAAATTAATAATATTGTTGACTTTGTTTTAGTTTATGTATATAATTTAATTTGCATATAAAACGCTTACAAAATACTTGCGCTCAAGAAGTGGTGCAAGCGTTTTAATTGAATAACAAAATGAATTAAAAAGTTTTATACTCATGGTCGGTATAAAATTTTTGGCTAAGGGTGCCAAGTATATGGAGTTATGTGTGCAATGTGATGCACCACACCATATACCTGGTACCCTTTTGCTTTTTTTGATGTTGTAACTAATATTACATTTCTAACCTTCAAGGAGGTGATGTAAGGATACTGAATGGCGTGTACCACAGGATTGTTTACGAAATACATCGTAAGTCGTTGATAAGCAATACTGGCAATGGTGAAATGCAACCAGAATATACACAGTGACAATTATGTTGCAAAAAAACGGAATAATAAACATAGGGGGATAATTATGAAAAAAAAATCATTCGCCACAATATTGGGTTTGCTTGTACTCATGTTCATCTTTGCAGGGTGCTCAGATTCTGGAGCGAGCAATAATGGAGAAGGATCTGAGGATGGAGAGACAAATGCTTCAGGGAAACAATTGAAGATTGGTATGTCATTCCAGGAAATGAATAATCCATACTTTATTTCAATGAACGAAGCATTTCAAGAAGCAGCAAAATCCGTTGGAGCGGAAACGATTATTGCCGATGCACAACATGATGTAACTAAACAAATTAATGATATTGATGACATGATTCAACAAGGGATTGACATTTTGATTATAAACCCGGCGGACAGTGAAGGGGCACAAGCGGCGGTTCAGGCTGCTCATGATGCTGGTGTTATTGTAGTGGCAGTTGATGCTCAAGCAGAGGGGCCGCTTGATTCATTCGTAGGATCTAAAAACTACGACGCAGGATACTTAGCTGGCCAGCAAATGGCTGAAGATTTAGGTGGCGAAGGTAAAGTAGCCATTTTAGATGGGATTCCGGTAGTACCAATTCTAGAGAGGGTAGAAGGTTTTAAAGACGCAATCTCTGAACATCCGGGTATAGAAATTGTTGATATACAAAATGGCAGACAAGATAGAGCAGAAGCAATGTCTGTAACTGAAAACATGCTGCAAGCAAATTCGGATTTAGATGCTATTTTCAGTGTAAATGATGAGGGTGCATTAGGTTCCCTTGGGGCAGTAGAAGCATCTGGCAAAGATGTTTGGATTTACAGTGTCGATGGTCATCCGGAAGCAGTGGAAGCAATTCTTTCTGATGGTCCATTTAAAGCAACAACAGCACAATTCCCGAGAGACCAAGTAAGGGTCGGGCTTGGAATAGCCCTTGCTAAATATTGGGGTGCTGAAATAGTTCCGGATGAAATTCCTATTGACGTAAAATTACTAAACAAAGAAAACGCGGAAGGTTTTACTTGGTAAGCCAGTATGTGAGCGTTGTAAAGTACTTCTTTATGACGCTCCTATTCTCTATTAGTTAGAAGGGGAAGTTGATATAAGTGGACAACATTCTAGTGATGAAAAATATTACCAAATCGTTCCCTGGAGTAACTGCGCTAAAGGGTGTCAGTTTTAATATTAGACGCGGAGAAGTTCACGCAATAGTTGGTGAAAATGGCGCAGGTAAATCTACGTTAATGAAAATATTATCGGGAGTATACCAACCAACGAGTGGAGAATTTTTTCTAGATGGAAGAAAGGTTTCCTTTAAGGATCCAAAGGAAGCGCAATTGTCGGGGATAAGCATCATTCACCAAGAATTTAGTTTGATTCCATATTTAAATAGTGTCGAGAATATTTATTTAGGAAGAGAAATCAGAAAAGCAAATGGCCTATTAGATAAAAAGAAGATGAGAGAAAAAGCAGAAGAAACGCTTAAAAGACTGAATGCAGATTTTGATTTAAATAAACCTATAGCACATTTAAGTGTTGCCAACCAACAGTTTATCGAAATAGCTAAAGCCATATCAATCGATACAAAAGTTTTAATTTTTGATGAACCAACAGCAAGTCTAACTGGAAATGAAATCAACAATTTATTTAAGCTGATAGAAACTTTAAAAGCGGATGGTGTCACTATTATCTATATATCGCATCATTTAGATGAAATTATACATATATGCGATCGATTAACTGTTCTAAGGGATGGAGAGTATGTTGACACAAAGGATGTCGCTAAGTGTACAAAACAGGAAATCGTAAAAATGATGGTCGGCAGAGAGATTATTAATGTGTTTCCAGAACGTCCTTCTCATCATCAATTTCGAAATGAAATCCGCTTACAGGTAAAAAAAATTACGAATAGTAACGTATCGGATATCAGTTTTGATTTGAAAAAAGGTGAAATATTAGGTGTTGCAGGCTTAGTGGGATCCGGCAGAACAGAAATGGTGCGTGCATTAGTTGGTGCGGATCCTGCAGAAGAAAAAGAGGTATATATAAATGGTGAAAAAGCAACGATTAAAAATCCTACTGATGCTCTATCACATGGGATATGCCTAATTCCTGAAAGCAGAAAAACGCAAGGGCTCATATTAGATATGAGTATAAAAAAGAATATTAGTTTACCGATACTAAACGAGCTATCAAACAGATTAAAAATTATTAACAGAAAAAGAGAAAATAACATTGTAAATAAATCTATTAAAGATTTATTGATTAAGACACCGAGCAGTATGCAAAAAGCAAAAAATTTAAGTGGCGGAAATCAGCAAAAAGTAGTATTGGCTAAGTGGATAAACACGGATTCAAATATATTAATTTTCGATGAGCCGACCCGCGGAATTGATATTGGGGCAAAAGAAGAAATTTATAGACTGATGAGAGACTTAGCAGATGATGGTATTTCTATCATAATGATTTCCTCAGAGTTGCCGGAGGTCTTAGGTATGAGTGACCGAGTGTTAGTTATGTACAAAGGAAGAGTCCAAGCAATGTTAGACGGGAAAGAGGCGACCCAAGAAAAAGTGATGCATTATGCAACAGGTGGTGTAAATCAATGAATGGTTTAACTATGAAGCGGAATTATAAAGAGATGTTTAAAACTCCGGAAATGCTTACGTTAATTGGGTTCTTCGTTTTATGCATTATCTTTAGTGTAGTTAGCGAAGAGTTTCTGTCACTTACTAATGTTTCCAATATTATAAGACAAGTATCGATCAATGGAATACTAGCAGTTGGAATGACATTTGTTATTTTAACTGGCGGAATCGACCTGTCCGTAGGATCTGTAATGGCTCTAACTGGAACGATTATGGCGGGTATGATGATTAATGTTGGTTTACCCCCGTTTGCAGCAGTTCTTGTTGGAATCATTTTAGGAGCAGTCATCGGTTATATTAATGGTGCCTTCACCGCATATGCAAGGATACCGGCAATTATTGTTACTTTAGCAATGATGGAGATAGCGAGGGGGGCTGCTTTACTATATACAGGCGGCTATCCTTTGTCAGGGTTACCGGCTTCTTATTCTTTTATTGGACAAGGTTATCTCTTTGGAGTAATTCCGATGCCAGCGGTAATTATGATTATTGTATTTGTCGTCGCATATATCATATTAAATCATTTGCCATTAGGAAGATATATATATGCAATTGGCGGAAATGAAGAAGCTGTCCGATTGTCTGGTATCAAAGTAAAAAGAATAAAAGCATCCGTTTATTTAATTAGCGGAATAACAGCGGGGATTGCCGGTGCCATCATGAGTTCAAGACTTTCTTCAGGCCAACCGATGGCAGGTGAAGGATACGAACTAGATGCAATAGCGGCCGTGGTTTTAGGTGGTACGAGTATTGCTGGTGGTCGAGGCCACATTTTTGGCACTTTGCTGGGAGCGCTTCTGTTAGGTGTTCTAAGCAATGGTTTAAACTTATTGGGTGTCTCTCCCTACGTTCAGAGAGTTCTAAAAGGGGCGATCATCATTGGAGCTATTTATTACAGCAGTATAAGGCAAAAGGATTAATAGTTTTTATGAATTATTCACGAATATTAAAATGAAGGAGATGTCTCTTATGTCAAATTTACCTGAAACAATGACAGCGGTTGTAGCCTATGGACCGAAAGATTACCGTGTTGAAGAAGTTCCTGTACCTAAGCCTGGAAAAGAAGAAGTCATTATTAAGGTAGAGGCTTGTGGAATTTGCGGAAGTGACTTAAAAGCGTACCATGGTGCAGACATGTACTGGGCTGGAGAAAACCCATGGATGAAAGCACCTGTTATCCCAGGGCATGAATTTTATGGTACAGTCGTTGAATTAGGCGAGGGAGCAGCAGAAAAGCATGGAATTAAAATTGGTGACCGCGTGACAACAGATCAAATTAACCCTTGCGGAAAATGCAGGTTTTGTACAACAGGCAAATATTGGATGTGTCAGGTTCATAATATGTATGGTTTCCAGAAAGAAATAGCGGAAGGCGCTATGGCGGAATATATGCGATTTAGCAGCAACTCAAAAATCTACAAAATTCCTGATGGTGTTACCTCGGACGAAGCAAGTTTAATAGAACCGATGGCTTGTGCAATTCATGCAGTTCAAAGAGCAACGATTGAATTTGAAGATACAGTCGTTTTGGCTGGTGCAGGCACATTAGGACTTTGTATGGTTCAACTTATCAAACTGAAAACGCCGAAAAAATTAATCGTACTAGATCCAAACGAGTTCAGGTTAGAAAAGGCAAAACAGCTTGGGGCTGATCTTGTCATCAACCCGGTTAAAGAAGATGCTCAAAAGATTGTAAAGGAACTAACTGATGGTTACGGCTGCGATGTTTATATAGAAGCGACCGGTTCGCCAATTGGAGTTACACAAGGTCTTGAAATGGTCAGAAGGCTTGGCAGATTTGTTCAGTTCAGTGTATTTGGGGAAGAAACAACAACGGATTGGAGCGTCATAGGGGATAAAAAAGAATTAGATTTAAGAGGCTCACACTTAGGACCTTATACTTACCCAATTGCTATCGATCTTTTTCAACGGAACTTATTAACAGCGGATGGAATTGTCACACACACTTTTAGTTTAAAAGATTTTCCTGAAGCATTAGCAATGGCTAAACATCCAAGTGCGATTAAAGTGTTATTAAAACCTGAACAAAAAGGATAATGTCAGTTTTATCAAAAATCGAGGCTCAGAAGGAATTTTTCTGGGTCTCTTCTCAGGGAAAACAGGAATGTAAATGATATTGCACATTTAAAATTTGGCCAAAGGTAGTGACAGGTATGTTAGAAGATTTGAAGAAACAAGTTTTAGAAGCCAATTTAGAACTCCCAAAAAGAAATTTAGTTATCTATACTTGGGGAAATGTTAGTGCTATTGATCGAAAAACTGGACTCGTTGTAATTAAACCTAGTGGTGTTCCTTATGAAGATTTAAAGCTGGAGGACTTTCCTGTCTTAGATTTAGAAGGTAATAAAATCGAAGGAAAATTGAATCCATCATCGGATACTTTAACGCATTTAGAACTATACAAAGCTTTCCCAGGAATCGGAGGAATAGTTCATACTCATTCGCCATGGTGCACAATCTGGGCGCAGGCCGGGAAGCCAATACCAGTTCTGGGTACTACCCACGCTGATTATTTTTATGGAGAAATTCCTGTTACTCGTAAATTGACCGCTCAGGAAATTGTAAATGAATATGAAAAAAACACAGGGAATGTAATAGTTGAAACGTTTAAGAACTTAGATCCCAACAATGTTCCTGGTGTCCTAGTTTCGGGTCATGGTCCGTTTAATTGGGGAGAGAATGCTCATCAAGCTGTAGAAAATGCTGTAATTATGGAAACCGTTGCAAGAATGGCTTATTACACACAAACGCTATCACGTGAAGCAAATCCGCTTGATTCCCACTTGCTAGATAAACATTTTTTAAGAAAACATGGTGCTAATGCTTATTATGGTCAAAATACGAAGGAGCAAAAATGAAATATAAACTAGTCGTACTTGACTTGGATGGCACTTTGCTAAATGATGAACACGAAGTTTCCCGGGAAAATAGGACAACTATCTCTTGCTTGAAGAAGCAAGGGGTTCAATTCATGTTAGCGAGTGGAAGACCTTATAAATCTATTGTTCCTTATGCAATGGACCTTGGTCTTGATTTGCCGATTATCTCTGCAAACGGGTCAATCGTTAAATCTCCGAAAGACAATGACGTGTATGTTTCTTCAAGTTTACCGAAAGAATTGGCAAAAGAAATAATAGATTTTGCGAAGGAGCAAATGTTTTCTATTAGTTTATATTTAGAAAATAATATCCTCACCTTTAATGATGATTTGATAAATTTACATCGTGACTTGGAAAAATTGGAAGCTAGGAAAATTACTCGTTTTTTATTTGAACAGCCCATTTTTAAAATTCTTTTAGTTCATCATCCTAAAAAGATTAAGGAGACATTACATTGGTTGGGAACAAAGTATAAAAATAAATTGTATATTACCAGCTCGGAGCAGAATTTTATAGAAGTAATGAACATCAATGCTTCTAAAGGTATTGCGTTAAAGCATCTGATGAAAAAAATGGGGTTACCATCACAAGAGGCAATAGTTTTTGGCAATAACTTCAATGATGTAAGTATGTTTGAAATTGCTGGGTTATCCGTCGCGATGTTAAATTCGCCGTATAAAGTTCGAAATATTGCTGATATTGTGACTAAGTCGAATGTAGAGGACGGAGTAGCATATGCATTAAAGAAAATCTTTCTAGGAGGTTTTAGTATTGAAGGTTGATCCGGTAAGGGACATACAACTGGGGCAAGCAGTACTTGGTATAGAGCTTGGTTCGACCAGAATCAAATCAGTACTTATCGGTAGAGATCATGTAGTGATAGCATCTGGCAGCTATGATTGGAAAAGTAGTTATACAAATAAAATTTGGACGTATCGTATAGATGATATTTGGCTAGGCTTGCAAGAAAGCTATAAAAAGATGGCTCTAGATGTAGAACAGAAATATGGAATAACTTTAAAAAAGATCGGAGCTATTGGCGTTAGTGCCATGATGCATGGATACATGGTTTTTGATGAAAACGATGAGTTGCTTGTTCCTTTTCGTACTTGGCAAAATAATATAACAGCAGAAGCTGCAGGGAAACTTACACAACTATTTAACTATAACATTCCGCAAAGATGGAGTATTGCTCATTTGTATCAATGCATACTGAATGAGGAGGAGCATGTTAAAAACATTCGATATATGACAACTCTCGCAGGCTATATTCATTGGAAACTTACAGGCAGAAAAGTTATTGGAATTGGCGATGCATCTGGTATGTTTCCCGTTGACTTGGAGACAAAGGATTTTAATCAAGGGCTGATGGAGAGATTTAACGATTTAATTCGTGTGAATAATTTTCCATGGAAACTGGAAGAAATTTTGCCAAATGTAATGATTGCTGGTGAAGAAGCGGGTGTTCTTACCGAAGAAGGAGCAAGATTACTAGATGTTTCTGGTAATTTAATTTCCGGTATACCTATGTGTCCTCCTGAGGGGGATGCTGGAACTGGTATGGTTGCAACGAATAGTGTATCGAAACGAACAGGCAATGTTTCTGCGGGAACGTCCATATTTGCCATGATTGTGTTGGAAAAAGAGCTATCTAAAGTATATACTGAGATAGATCTTGTCACTACTCCTGCTGGGGAGTTAGTAGCTATGGCGCATTCCAATAACTGTACATCGGATCTAAATGGTTGGGTCAGTTTATTTGAGGAGTTTAGTAAACTTATGGGACTGACTACGAATAGAAGTACAGTATTTGAAGTTCTCCTTAATCATTCTTTAGAGGCAGATCCAGATGGTGGCGGTCTTTTAACTTATGGTTACCTTTCAGGTGAACATATGACTCATTTTAAAGAAGGACGTCCGCTCTTTGTACGTTCATCAAACAGCAATTTTAACTTGGCAAATTTTATGCGAGTTCATTTGCTGGCAGCGTTTAGCGCAATGAAAATTGGTACAGATATTTTACTTAAGGAAGAAAGAGTAAAATTGGATAAAATTCTTGGTCATGGCGGATTGTTTAAAACAAAAGGTGTCGGACAGGCCATTTTAGCCGCTGCATTAAATACTCCTGTAACAGTCATGGAAACTGCTGGAGAAGGCGGGGCCTGGGGCATTGCTCTACTTGCATCGTTCATGATGAATAAAGAAGATAATGAAACGTTGGAGAATTATTTAAAGCGAGCAGTATTTGATAGCTTTGAAGGCACAACTTTGCAGCCTAATCCTAGGGATGTTGAAGGATTTGAGAAGTTTATAGAGCGTTATAAGAGAGGTCTGCCAATAGAAAAAGCGGCCGTCGATCATTTTGAATAATACAATAAATAATCATAAACTATAGAACCCTGAATAAGGTCAGTCGTCCTTATTTGGGGTATTTTTTCCCGACTTTGACAGTAAAAAAGATATAAACTCCTTGAAAACAGCGTCAGGTCAACACTTTCAAGGAGTTAAATATTTTTTGAAATGTAGATATGCATAAAACTATTTACAATAAGGTTTTTTTAGATTATTATAAAATTAGTTCTTGAAATTTACTATACTAAATTTTTATAAAAAAATCAATGCATATCTACTTGCATATATACATAACAAAAATGATAATACAGGCTGAAAACATTGTTAAATCAACGTTTTCAGCCTTTTGTTTTTTTTGTAACTGTCAAAGTCGGGAGTCGTCCTTATTTGGGGTATTTTTTTGAATCAAAGTGGAGTCTGATTTCCCTAAACACGTGCGAAAAGAAATGATTCTCTAACACGGATGTTCTATATGGAGAAATTTTCCTGCAAGGTTGTGTTTTTTTAATAAACGGTTTATAGTAGAATATGATATTTGTTTTTTGGTAATTTCTCCTTGTTGGATGAGTTGTTCATAGAAAACACTCACCGGCATATGGAGAAATTTTTTTCTTATGGCTAAAATATGATCTTGATCATCTGGCGATAATCTTCTTGAGTTTCCTCGATCTGCACGCTTCTTTGGTTTTAATGCCTCAAATCCATTTCTACGATAATTAAGCAGCCATTCTTTTATCGTTTAAATTCTGCTTCGTCCGTTATGGCATAACGCCAATAATAGCCATGTCTGTGCAGGTTTCCTGAAGTAATAAAATGACAATTAGGACATTTATCAAAAATAGGGAAGTTATTCATTTTTCCCCTATTTGCATATTCCTCAAGGCTGATACGAAAATCATGTAAAATAATCACAAAAAATCTCCCCTGTTCCAATATGCCAAAAAATTAGCGCATTTTATCGGCAGAGTACATATCTAAAACTGGAACAATTTGGAAATTCTATAACAATTTTAGAGGATATAATATGGAAATTTACAATAAAAGCTGTGATTCCTTTTTCATTTGTGTTCAACACGATGGAAAAACGGGTTCATCTAAATGAATCGTATCGCAAGAATAAATGTGATTAGTTATGTGTGACAAAATGTGTATCAAAATGTGTTGTAAAAGTTACATTATTTTGTATAATAAGTATAAGAATAAGGAACGCAAGCATATAATAGAAAGAAAGGACTGGGGAAAGTGGGTGTACATTTATTGCCTAGAAAAAAGCGTTCAACGGTGAGTACGGACACGTTAGATTTTTTACGTAAAAATGTTTATAATGTTACCGATATAACTCGTCAGAAAAAACTGTCAGAGATATTGGATTTATATTCAGGTAAAGTAACGGATGAAGTTTTTGTTGTACAAAATGGAAAGAAAAGGAATGCACAAGCGGTTATTGTTGACCTTGAATATTTTAAGGAGCTACTATCTATTAAAGAAGAAGTAGAACAGGCATTTGATCAAGTTTTATTTGAGGAAGCAAGTAAACGTGTAAACCATGAGGCTAATCTAGGATTATCAGAAGTATTTGATGAAGAGGACATAGATGTCGATTCCCTGTTAGAACAATTAGAAGAAGAGGAATAAATGAAAACATTAGAAGACCTGCAAAAAATTATCATTGAAAAATATGGGGTTGAACTAAAATTTACTGAGGAAGTAAAAAAGGATTTAAAAGCAGTTAATAAAGGGAAGCGACAATCAATATTATTAGAAATTTTGCGCCGTGCTAAAAATGGTCCTCTTTTTAAGCCTGATGGTGTAGCTGAATCTCTCCATGGCAGTTTAACAGGTTTTGCAAAAATTAAATCTAAATCATTAAATGTTCGAATTATTTATCGTCCAGTTAATGATGTACCAATCCGTATGGAGATTATCGCAATAGGCCCTCGTGACAAAAGGAAGGCATACAAATTAGCGATGGAACGATTAGATAGATTTTTTGCAGAAATGGACGATTAAAATTACTCTCTAGAGGATGACTTTACGAATATTCCAAACGCCTCGCCGGGGGTGCAGGACCGGCTGGCGATTTTATGGACCTATGGCGTCTTTCGCGGAAAGATTTCCCGGCAGCGTTTAGTAGATTTATTTGCAACGACCCCAGCCAAAATTAACGGCCTCGACCATCGCAAAGGACATATCGGCGTCGGATATGATGCGGACATCGTGTTATATGACCCAAAACCAACATCGATCATTTCCAATAAAAACAGCCTGCATGGTGTTGATTTCAATATTTATGAAGGCATGGTCCAGGAAGGAAAGGTCGACAAAGTGTTCCTAAGAGGCAAATTAATGGTCGATAACGGAGAATTCATCGGCAAAATGGGCGACGGAGAGTTTATCCCTGCATATGCCTTTGGATTGTGTTATCAGGATAGGAAAGAAGAGCAGGGGTGGGGGTTTAACGGTTTGCAAGAATGAGATGTAGGGTTTGACAAGTAGGAGTATGCGTTACTGCTTTGAGCTGATTGGCGAGCATAGTCAGAATCAATCATTAAGGTAATGAAATGCAGGGTCTAGGTAAACGTTCCATGCTTGGGGGGTGAGCTGGCCATTGCTTTGCGTGGAGCGGCGGGCATGGTAGGCTGTTTGACTTGCGAAGTTCCTTGTCTTGCCCCTATTGAGAGCCATCATGCCCGGAGAGGCTCCATTAGAGAGAGGCTCTATCATAGGCCCTATCAGAGAAAGATTCCATTATAGAGAGCTCCGTCATAGGCGGGCTCCATTCGAGAGGGGTTCCGCTCTTACATTGGAGGGCTTTTTGTAAATCGATAAAAGGGATGAAACTTTATACAGGAGATTGCATCTTCCTATTTGCCATTTCATACCATTTTATTGGCCAAAAACAGGTTCAAGGAAGAGTAAAGCTAACAAAGGATGACGCTGGTTCATCTTTTGTTGGTTTTTGCAGAATAGGGTATTTTGTAAATTGGATATTAACAGAACTAAAGTCCGCTAGCATAGGACAAGGGTTTTCGAAGTGCTCATAGCCGGGTTCTAAAGTCACTTTTAGCGGGAAAGTAGCCTCCGAAGTGCTCATAGGCCGCTTCTAAAGCCACTTTTAGCGGGAAAATAGCTTCCAAAGTGCTCATAAGAGGTTTCTAAAGTCCGTTAGAACGAGAGAAGTGCATTCTAAGTGTTTATAGACGTTTTCTATAATCCAATTGGAAAAGCAGCATCGAACGGCTCATAGACAGTTCTATGACCCGCCTCAACGGGGGAAGAATTTCAACGGCCGATTGTACATCCATAAAACAGAACACTTGTTCTTGCGTGCTGTTTTTAGTATAATTTTCATAGATTTACTCCTTGAATTTTTTCCTCAATAAATTTCTTAGGAGGATTCTGCTTGTTTCTATCTTCAGCTACGATGAAACCCGCACGGAACAAAACCAGTTCATCATCGAAATTCCCTTCTATCACGTTCTTACCTTTAACATTCTTATGCTTGAGTTAAAGAAGAAAAACTGGAGAAAGTTTATCGAGTCCGATAATCCCGTTGCCGCAGCGTTAATGAGCAAGATGGGGTATTCGGAAAAAGAGAAGGTGGAAGTAAAGAAGGAATTTTTGAAAATGCTCGTGCGGATGGAATTGAATCCGGCCCAGTCGAGGTTTATAAACGCCTTTTTTGAGACATATTTAATATTAAATGAAAAGGAGGAGGAAAGATTGATGGAGGAAATTAAACAGTTGGATAATGCGGAGGAGATAATGAACTTGCCGAATTCCTGGGAAGAGAGGGGATATAAGAGGGGGATTGAGCAAGGAATAGAACAAGGAATGCAAAAGGGTGTGCGGAAAGTAATCGAAAATATGCTGAAAAAAGATTTTTCGATGGAGGTTATTGCAGAAGTAACCGGTGCATCTATCGGCGAGATTGAAAAACTGAAGAGAAAAATGGTGCTTTAATTTATTTAATCTGTGACGTGACTCCGTTTGCCCTTAAATTTTCAAGCGGAACTTTTTTATAGACTTCGTATATGAGAAAATTTTTTACATTCAGGTATTTTGAACCGATAATGTCAGCATATCCTGTTCCTATCCACGTTGAACTGAATTATGTGGATGGGAATTTGGGGGAGTTGGCAATTTTTGTGGAATCTTTCAGTGTGCCACAACTTGTTTTCTAAGTATTAATCCGCATCACCTCTAGTTTTTACAAAGGGGACGATTTTAAAATCCATTGCAACCAGAGGTGGGGGATGGTGTCAAACACCAATTCCAATTAGCTTTTATATTTATGCTATCACTATGCTTCTATCAAATGTAATTTCAATCGGTAGTATGTGTCGAATAGGATGTTTCTGTCTGAATGCACACACACAGAGAAGGGCTGCCACCGAAATGGTAAAGGACAGCCGATTAGTAGATTATGGTATGATGGTTAAAAGTCTGCTTGTTTTAAAACTCAGATTGTTGTAAGGTTATTTTCCCGATGCATTTTATTCAATTCTGAGATTTTCGGAATGGAATCAGGTTGTTTCTTTCCAAGATCGATAATAAGGGATTCAATTAAAGCAATCGTCGGAATGATGCTGTACCTATTTTTGCTTTGTCCGGCAATTAAGTGGGCATCACTATGCTGGATAATCGGACAAGTCTCAATATCTGTGATTAATGCAATAGAAACATTTTTTTTATTTCGGCAATATTTAATAAAATCAATCGTTTGCTTTGCATAAGGAGATAATGCAATTACAACTATTGTATCATTCTTATCAAAGTTCAGAGATTCGTCGTATAAGAAATCTGGACTCCAGCTCAATTGCACTACATTATCCAGTATTCCACGCAGCATCATGTCAAAATATAAAGCAATAGATTTGGAAGTCCTTAAGCCTAAGAAATATACTTTGTTTGAATGGAGCAATAGGTCAATAAATTTTTCGTATTCTTTCGTATCTAATTTTCTTAGCATCGTTTCAATATCTTGTATACTGCTATTTCCCACTTTTACCAAAGAGTTCTCCGCATCATCCATTTCCTCGAGAGATTTCTGTAAGTGCCACCATGTATTCTTTCGCTCATGGAACAGTTGTTTTATTAAGTCCTTTTTAAAATCAGGATATTTTTTGTACCCGACCTTCTCAATAAATCTTAGAATCGTTGTTGTACCTACTTTGCTATTTTCGGACAGTTCATTAATGGTCATCGTAGAAACGTCATCAATATTTTCGATAACATATTTACATAGTTTTTGTTGTTGCCGTGGCAAATGATATTGGATTTCGATTAACTTCTCCTTTACATTTGTTTTCACAGTAACCCCCCCTTTGTCATCTATTATATACAAATATTCCTTCATACAAATATAACTTAATAGGAAAAATATTTCCTTTTTTCTAAAAAACGGTTTATTTTTTCCTAAAAGGGTGATATAGTAAAAATAAAAAAATGAAAGGGGTTACATGTATGGAGTTTAGCGTTTGGGATATTTTGACGGATTTCGGCATTATTTCGATGCTATTGCTGGTAGGAATGTTCCTGAGGGCAAAAGTGGGGATTTTTCAAAGATCCTTTATGCCGGCTAGCATTATTGCCGGAATCCTCGGGCTGATCCTAGGAAAAAATGGATTCGATATACTGCCATTTTCTGATTTTATTGGCAGTTATCCATCCATTTTAATTGCAGTCGTATTTGCTGCCCTGCCTTTATCCACTCCAAAATTTAAATGGTCAGAAATGTTTGATAAGGTAGGAAGGCTATGGTCCTATTCACAAATTATTATGCTCCTTATGTGGGGCGGGGGCTTATTATTTGCACTCATCTTATTGGTACCGTTATTTGATGTTCATAATGGCTTTGGCCTATTGCTGGCTGCTGGTTTTGTCGGTGGTCACGGAACAGCAGCAGCGATTGGAGATGCTTTTCAAAGTCAGGGATGGGAAGAAGCAACTTCTTTAGCGATGACATCAGCAACGATAGGAGCCATAATAGCGATTGGGATGGGATTGGTGCTAATTCGATCCAATGCCAATAAAGGCAATACAAATTTTATTAGCAGTTTCGATAAATTACCAGAGGAACTAAAATCTGGCCTGCTACCGAAAAATAAGCGGAATTCATTGGGGGAAAATACCGTTTCTAGTATTTTAATTGATTCTTTGGCTTTTCATTTAATGTTGGTTCTATTTGCTACTATGGTTGGCTACTATTTAAGTCAATTTGGAGAATCACTCTATGCAAATCTTTCTATTCCTGCCTTTTCTCTGGCCTTTTTAATAGGGTTAATTTTGAAAAAAATATTGCAATGGGCAAAGGCAGACGAGTATATCGATAATAATATAATGAATAGTATCGGAGGTGGGGCTACGGATTACCTCGTTGCGTTCGGGATTGCATCCATTAATTTAACCGTTGTTGTTGATAATATCGTACCTTTTAGTATCTTGATTGTCTTTGGGATTCTATTTAGCTATTTCTTTTACCGTGTCGTATCGCAAAACTATTTTCAGGAAAACTGGTTTGAAAAAGGAATCTTTACCTTTGGCTGGATTACCGGTGCTGTAGCAACAGCAATTGCGCTTTTGAGAATTGTTGATCCGAAACTGGAAAGCAGAACATTGGATGAATTTGGCCTGGCTTATATACCGATAGCACCTGTAGAAATAGCAATTATAACGTTCTCGCCATTATTTATATTAAACGGCCAACATTGGCTTTTTACGTTAATCACGATTGGAGCTAGTGCAATTATAATTCTAATTTCCTATCAAAGAAAATGGTTCACATTCCATAAGAAGGAGAGAGCATAATAATGGGGAAAAAGGTAGAGTTTTTATATTTAAATGAAGAGGAAATGATCGAAGCTGGCGTATTGAACATGGAAGAATGTATCCAAACGATTGACGAAATGTTTCATTTAATCGGCAAGGGCGACTATATCATGGGAGGACCAAATCGAAATGATCATGGATTAATGCTGTGGTTTAATAAGGAAGAACCATTTGAAAATATGCCGAAAGCAGGTCCGGATAGAAGGTTTATGTCTCTTATTTCCTATCTTGGAGGAGAATTCGATGTTGTCGGCAACAAATGGTATGGTTCCAATATTGAAAATCTGAAGAAAGGGCTGCCGCGGTCTATTCATACTTTTACCTTAAATGATAAAGATACTGGTGCCCCGCTTGCAATTATGGCAGGAAATTTAATCAGTTCCATGAGAACAGGTGCCGTACCCGGGGTCTTCTCAAAATACCTTGCGAAAAAAGATGCAAAGGTTGTCGGGGCAGTTGGCGGTGGCGCAATTAACCAATCTTGTGTTCAAGCTATTGTTACAGCTGTTGATAGCATAGAAAAGGTCGTTTTATTTGATATTGATTTGGAGAAAGGAAAGAAAATTGCAAAGAAATTAGAAAATGTGATTCACAAACCCGTAGAAGTTGTCGATAATATGGATCAATGTATCCAACAATCAGACATTGTAACAGTTGCAACCTCTGGAAAAACAAAACCTATGATTAAAGGGGAAACCATTAAGCCAGGGTCACTCATTATTCTGACAGGTTCAGCAGACTTAACAAAAGAGGTTTACTCCGATTCTAGAATAGTGGCAGATTTATGGTCCATGCATGAAAAATGGTTGGAAGATGGCTTGGCACATCCCGATGGTATTTCCAGCATACGTGATTGGACGATGTCAGGGCAGTTATTAGAATTAATCCATAATGGGGAGTATGATGGCTCTACGATTGATGATATCGGGGACATTATTACAGGAAAGAAACCGGGACGTCAATCGGAAGATGAAGTGATTATCTGTATGACCGGTGGATTACCTACGGAAGATGTTGCTTGGGCTTATCGAGTCTATCAAAATGCACTGAAGAAAAATATTGGTACCATTCTTCCTTTATGGCAAAGTTCCTACTTAACGAAGTAGGACTAAAAAACCTTAGACCCGATATGCTACTGCAGGAATGGTGATGATGACGGCTTGTAAAGTGGCCCCCTTCGTCAAGATAACTTTTTCATATATTTAAGGTGCATCGAGTTTTGCTCCTTCCCATCTTGCCAACCAAGCCATTTTTGTGGCAGGTTCTGTCAAGGGCGTTTTCTCCCTTGACAGATTCCGGCGCATGAAAGATGGGAAGGGCAAAGATGAACCTGTTAAAAAAAGCACGAGCTACATTTTGAATGAGTGCTAATATTTAGAAAGCAATAAAAGGGTATGTGTTCCTTAAAAATTTTGTTCCGTTTAGATACAAACTAAATTATTGTGTAATAGCTCTCCTTTTTGTGGTGAAAAGATTTAAAAGAGGGATGTCGTGGAATGTAATAGAACTGTTTTTTGGACAGCTGCATCTTAAAAAATATGACATTTGAATTTACTGGAAAAGATACCGTCAAGCTATATCACCTTTATATAATTGTGTAAAAAACTTGTTTTCTTAAATCATCCCACTATACGAATAAGGATGCCAAACTTTTATTCATTCTATTTAATATTCTGTATAAGGTGATTAAGATGTCTTAGTAACATTCAGATCACCTAATACAGGAATAGAAAGAGAACGGGCTATGATTCTGGCTCCCTTGTCATGGGATGCAAAAACTAATTTAATCCCATGTTTTAATTCTTCGTTTATGCTTAATACAATTCTCTGATCGTTGGAACTGCCGTGCTTAATGTTCTTCGTCCAATATAATCGATTATGTTTTTGAAACTCCTCAATTACGTCGAATGCGTTTTGGGCACGTTTAATTGTTTGTCCATCAGATGCTGTTTTTAATTTCTCCAATTCTTGAAAGGTAATTGGGGATACATATAGTTTTGTGCTGTATCTCTGTAAAATATGAAGGAGCAGCTCGTCAAATAACATCAAGAAATTTGTATCAACTGCAATATCATATTGTTTATGAATGTACTCCATTAATTGTTTCTTGTATTGTTTTTCCTGCATCTTTATATTTTTTAATTTTCTTAATCTCTTTTCATGTCTATGAAAATTAATCGTTTTTATATTGGCAGTCAGAAGGATTGCTGTAATAATATGTAAAACCATTCCTACAAAAGGAATAAAGCCAAATATGGACGTTACGATCCCCAATTTGTTTCCTGACGGTACTGGAATGTGCTGTTTTCTAGCTAAAACGATATTAGTAATATGCAGGATTAACATAAAAATAAGAGGTATCCAAGCCGTGGTTGTAACAGCGACCCATCCAAAAAAAGGAATACCTAAGATCAATTCAAAAACTATGGCTAGAATTAAAGTTAATTTCAACAGTTTCAACATGTCACTTCCCTCTTAATTGTTCGCTATTCATCCAAAAGACTCTTATTCCAAAATTATTATAATCCTATTTTACTAAAAATTAAAACTATGAATATTTTAATAGACGTGGCTGTTTTGCCGTACTTAGTTTTTCACGTTCCACTTATAAACAAAAATTCATTTTTTCAGAAAAACCCCATTCCTAGATAAAAAAGCGTGATAAACGCCCCTTCATTGCCGAAATAAACATTTATGCGGAAAACAGCAGGAAGTGTCCTTCACCGTTTTTCTGAGGGGGGTGCAGTGCCTTAAATAAATGCTAACTGGATTTTGGAAGAGGGCTATGGACAACAAAAGCCCAAGAATGATGCTTTCGCAAGGATCACGCTTGGGCTTTGTTGCTATCTTTTTGTATGTGAACGGTCACGATTACCAAACTAAAGCTTAAATTGACGAATTGCCTCGTTTAATTCTTCTGCCAGTTGTACTAATTGAGCAGAACTGACGGTAACTTCTTCCATGGAGCCAGATATTTGCTGTGATGAAGCAGAGGTCTGCTCTATTCCGGCGGAAGCCTCTTCGGAAACGGCTGCGACTTCTTGAATCGCATTGTTCATTTCTTTACTATTTGAAGCGATATTTGCTATCCGTGAAGTGATTTGTTGTATATTTTGCACCATTTCTTCTACCGATTGATTAATTTCATCAAATGTTTCTTGTGTTTCTTTAATTTGAACCGTTCCTTTCTGCACTTCTTCATATCCATCTTCTAAAGATTTGACGACATTTAGTGTACCTCCCTGGATACGGCCCACCAAATCATTTATTTCGGATACGGATTGAGCAGATTGCTCCGCAAGCTTTCTTATTTCTTCTGCAACGACAGCGAAGCCCTTCCCATACTCTCCTGCCCGTGCTGCTTCAATGGAAGCGTTCAAGGAAAGCAGATTTGTTTGGTCGGCAACATCTTTTATGACGGTGACCATTTTTGTAATACTTTGGGAATAGCTGTCCAATTCCTTTACTTTGTTCACAGCTTTTTTCACCGTATCATCAATGTTATTCATCTGTTCGCGTGAATGATTCATTAATTGACTGCCGCGATTGGAAAGCCCGATTACCTCTTCCGACGTATGCTCCATTTCTTCTCCGCTCTCGTTTACTAACGATAAATCTGTCGTTAATGCATTCATTCGGGCGGATAAATCACTTGCGCTATTTGCCTGTGTTTCAGAACCGGAGG
The DNA here is from genome assembly GCF_014637175.1 of Compostibacillus humi. Classification (GTDB taxonomy): domain Bacteria; phylum Bacillota; class Bacilli; order Bacillales; family Amphibacillaceae; genus Oceanobacillus; species Oceanobacillus humi. Next base: position 19,065 of record NZ_BMEV01000042.1, read on the forward strand.
CCAATTCTTGCATTGTCGTTGCAATTTGTTCACTACCTGATTTCACTTCATTTGCGGAATGGGTTAATTCCTCACTGTGGCTGACGATATGATTCGAAGCAGCGGAAATCTGATATACTAATTCTTTTAGATTATTTTGCATTTGATTAATCGCTTTTGCCATTTCACCAATTTCATCTTTTGATTGAATGGTCAGTGACTCCGCGCTAAGGTTGCCATCACCGATCACTTTCATCCGCTCCATTATTGTACGAATTGGTTTTGTAATACTTTTTGCCAGCATTAAAGAGGAAACTAATGCAATGACTGTTACAATAAAGAAACTAATTAAAATTGGAGCGATCACAGAGCGGCCTTTTTCTTGAAGCTCTTTAACCGGAATGAACCCTCCGATAATCCAGTCTGTTGTTGCATTTTTGACAAAACCGATAATCTGCTCTTCTCCGTCCATTTCCGTTCTTACAATTCCTTGGTCACCACTGTCTAATATATGTTGGAAATAACTTTGTCCTGATGCATCTTTTCCAATATATTCATCGTTTGGATGGGTCATATATTTGCCGGTTTGATCGTATAAAACAGCAAAACCAGTTTCGCCAATTTCGATATTGTTTACCAGTTCTATGAGAGTCGTTAAAGATACGTCTATGGAGGTAACCCCAACTAGTCTGTCTCCATCATAATATGCTTTGGAAGCTGTGATCACCGTCTCGCCAGTGGCAGCGTCGGTGTAGGGTTCGGTCCAAACCGTTTCCCCATTTGCTTCTGCTGCGTTTATATACCATTCCCTCTCTTTAATATGATAATCTTCACCAAAGTTTGCCACAGGATAAATAATCATATCGTCCGTTTCTGCAATACCAGTATATATATTGGCTATGTATTCATTTGTTGCTTGTGTTTCTTCAAAATATGTTAGGATATCTCGATAATTTTCCCGTTTATATTTTACTAGAAGATCATTTGTTATTAGGCGATTGAGGGTGCTTTCAATGTTAGAAAAGAACATTTCGAATGTGTTATCGATGGATTCCATCTGACTTTCGACATTATTTGTCAGTTCCGTAGTCGTATTTTTAACACTGTAATAATAGCTGATGAACGAAACAGCACCACCTGCAAAAATAATTAATAACAAGATGGGAAATAATATTTTATTTTGCAGTGATTTAGAGAAAAAATGAAAGATGTTTGTTGCACTTCTTTTCTTACTAGTCTCGTTTTTCAATCTGCTTTACTCCTTTATGTTGTTTTCTACAATCTTAAATCACTATTTTTGATATATGAACCGTTGAATAAGTTGGGACAGTATGACGGTTTATACATCAATCCAATTATTTTTAATCGCTTTGACAACTGCACTTGTTCTATCTTTAACACGTAATTTATTTAGTATGGAGGAAACGTGATTATTAACCGTCTTATTAGATATTTGGAGTCGCTCGGCAATTTCCTCATTTTTGCATCCGCTGCCCATTTTCTCTAAAACCTCCCATTCCCTGGACGTTAATAAGCCAGTTGGTCTTGTACTATTTCTATTTATTGCATTTAAATATTCTTCCAAAATAATAGATGAAAAATACGGGTGAATATATTTGTCATTATTCAAAATCATTTTAAGGGCGGTACTCAATTCCTCCAGCTCCATCTGATAATAAAAGTATCCATCAACATTTAATTTCATATAGTTGATCAAGCTATTTCTGCTGATCTTTGAATTTGCCCAAACAGCTATTTTTACTTTTGAATCTTTTACTTTGTTTACAATACGATAAACGTCAACTTCTGGTGCGATTTCAATAATTAATAAGTCTGAGTTATAAAATGGTTTCTTCGCAAATATATTTCGTCCATGGTAATGATAGAGCTCAAAAATGTGTTCGCTCATTGACTCTTTCAGAACATTAATGACACCGCTAATATATAGATTTTTGCTTTTTACAATACTAATATGAGCCATTCGCTTGCACCTCCCATCCTGTTATAATCTAAATTAGCAGCACGAATACTGTAATACAGCGTAGTGACAGGGTGTTCCATGCAGGGATATTTTGTCCTTTTTTAGTTCGACAATTATCGACATCATCTCACATAAAAACAACCCTACGTATGTACATCATTTCAGCAAATGGTAGGGTTAATTTCCTATTTTTATATATTTTTGAAGAAAGATATGTGAAATTATTTATAGGTTTGAATCATATTAGGGATTTATATTTAATACATAAGTCGCATTTTTTATTTATAATAGTTAATTATACCCCCCTCAAGAAGTCCTTATCAGTAAAATTTACCTGCTTATTACAACAAGTTCTATTTTATTACTAATACTTATTTTTGTAAAGGTGTTTATAACTATATATTATAAAGTCATCTTGTATCAACCAAAATAATACAATTAGGGGTGCAAAAAAAAATGAGTTCTTTAAAAATCGGCAAGAAGCTTCAACTGTTAAGAAAATCAATGAATTATACAACTACCGAATTAGCTGAAAAGGTGAATGTTTCCCAAGCGTATATTAGTCAAATTGAAAATGATAAAGCCGTTCCGAATATAGATATGCTGGACCGCTTATTAAAGGCGTTAGAAACGGATATGGCTACATTTTTTTCCCATGGACGACCGAATGATCCTGATGATCTTGTTATTCTGTTTGAAAATTTGCGAAAGTTACATCCCGACGTGAGATATAAAATTATTGAGCTGCTGGAAGTAATTAACAAATAGAAGAAGCGGGTATTGCTGGTAGTGACAGGATGGACTTTTGAGGGCTATTAATTTGGTTAATGCTAAGGTGCCTTATGTATGTAATGTTTTAATTAAACATTGACAAAATTGTTGGAGTTGCAAGCATTAAAACTAAAAAGTAACCACGTTTACTTGAAAAGGCAGGCTTTCATAAATTACCTATGACAAGATGTATCCCTATCATTGTTCCAATGGACTGTGCCGACTGATTGGAGAGAATGATTAGTTTGTGACACGAACGTCTTTCTTAGATATATCATTGTTTGTTCCCTTGTATAGTTTGAAATAAAAATATATTTTGACAATTAGTTTGTGATTGCGTACAATGTTATTGAACGGTGGTCAATTAGGAGGAAACGATCGTGGCAAGAAGAAAAGTACAACATGAATTAACTAAAGAAATGATTATGGATACCGCAAGAAGTTTATTTGTATTGAATGGTTATCAAAACGTATCGATGCGGCAAATTGCAAAAGAATTACGTTGCAGTCACGGTGCAATTTATTACCATTTTAAAAATAAGGCAGAATTGTTTTATGCACTTGTAGACAGTCATTTTGACTTACTTGACGAAAAACTTGAGGAAATTTTAAGCAAAGATATTGACAATATCGAGAAAATGAAATTAATCATGCTTGGTTACATCGAGTTTGGCTTAACACACCAAAGTCATTATGAAATTATGTTTTTAACGAAGAATGAGGAAGTTCGTTCTTACATCAATGAACGGCCAATGCTTGTATACGATAAATTTGCCAAATGTTTGTTTACCCTTTCTGATCGAAAGTTATTGATTCGTGACATTTGGTCCATCTTTCTTTCCTTGCATGGATTCGTTACCCATTATATTGGCCAAGTGGTTGGATATGAAGATGTAGAAGATGCAGCGGAATATTTGGTGAATTTTTTATTAAAAGGATTGAAGTAATTACTCATATAATGGACCAGAGGTTAATAACTCTTTAATTGACCAATGGTTAATAAAAGGGGGATTTTTAATGAAAAAAGCGCTAGTACTTGGTGCATCAGGAGGAATGGGTTATTCCATTGTACATGAATTAGCGGAGAGAGGAATTCAAGTTTTGGCATTTGCAAGGGATAGAAAGAAGCTCGAACGATTATTTGTGAGTAAAAAAAATATTCAGATTGTAACCGGCAATGCTTTAAATATCGATCAGTTACAACGAGCAGCAACAGACTGCGATGCCATCTTTCATTCCATAAATATTCCATATCAGGAATGGGAAAAACACTTACTCCAAATCATGAAAAATGTTTTAGAAGTTGTAAAAGCAAGTTCAGCAAAATTAGTGTTGACAGATAATATTTATGCTTATGGTCGAAGTCAGAATGGCAAAGTAACAGAAGACAAACCGAAACAGCCCCATACAAAAAAGGGAAAACTGCGTCTCAAGCAAATTGAACTAATCAAGAATTCAGGGGTTCCTTATGTAATTGCCCATTTTCCTGATTTTTACGGCCCGAATGCAGAAAACACAATGTTAGGCACCACACTTCCATATGTACTTCAAAATAAACATTCCATCTATGTTGGAAGTCAAAAGGTTGCGCGAGAACATATTTTTACTCCCGATGGTGCAAAGGCCATCGTTACGCTAGCTTTGACTGAAAAAGCATACGGTCAGGAATGGAATATCCCTGCTTATGAGACGATTACAGGTGAAAAATTAGTAGATTTGCTTCGGGAAATGACGGGCTATTCTAAAAAAGTGTTCACCATTCGGAAAGGAATGATTCAGTTATTAGGATTATTTAATCCGTTTATGCGCGAAGTGGTGGAAATGTTCTATTTATATGAAGAGCCTGTCGTGTTAGACGGCTCAAAATATGAAAAGGAAATCGGTCCCTTGCCAAAAACCCCTTATAAAGAGGGACTAAAACAAACGTTAGCGTGGATGGAAAATAGCAAAATATAATGCACCTAAAATTTTGACAATAGGAAAGGATATGTTAAGATTTATAAAATAGTAAAAACGCTATCCGTAAAAACTAAATGTTCTGAAAATTATTAATCAAGAGAAGTTTTTAACGAAGCTGTTTTTGGAACAAGGGATTCTTGTTCATCCGTTGCGGAAATGGCAAACATAATTTCTAGAACAAATGGCGCCATTGTTTCAAAAGCGGAACAAGGAACATGAAAAATGAAGGCTCACGATGAGGAACAAATTAACCTGAAAGAGGAGTGGTGATTGAATGAGACGAGTACGATATCAAGTAGCGTGCAGTTTGGATGGGTTTATTGCGGGAACTAGAGATGACTTTGATTGGATTATACCGGAGCCTGCTTTTGACTTTGAGGCGCATTTCGCGCAGTTTGACACCCTGCTTATGGGGAGGAGGACTTATGAAATTGCCCGTTCAATAGAAGGAAGTTTTATCGGAAAAAAAGTAATCGTTGCTTCAAAATCGCTTCGGCAGCAAGATCATCCGGATGTGGAGATTATCGGTGAAGGACTTGAAGCGAGGATTCGCCAACTTCGTTCCCAGCCCGGCCGTGATATTTGGCTTTATGGCGGGGGGAAGCTATTTGCTCAGCTTCTGGAATGGGATCTCGTTGACACAGTTGAACCGGCGATTATTCCCATTCTTCTTGGTGAGGGCATTCCGTTTCTTAGTTCGCAGGGAATACGCAGAAAATTAACATTGAAGAAGCAAAGCGTTTATCCAACTGGGATGGTTCTTCTTGAATATGAAGTGAAAAAGGGGAGAGAAGGATGAACCGTAATAATAGAACTAACTTATTTGAACAGGCCCCGGTCTTAAACATTGGGCACTTTGGCTAGAGTCGCCCATAAATTAACGGAAAGACTGCATAAAAAAGTGCCTTTGTCTACACTCTATATGTATTTCGGAAAGTAGTGGAGAGTATGTTTGTGTGAGGTTGGTAGTTTTCAAAAGAATAATAGATTCATTGGTAAGCAAAAGGTGCTTAAGCAAAATGGTCTGTAACAGCAGTCTCTTTTTTATTTAAGAAAGAGGTAATTCTCTTCTGGTAGATAGTAATTAGGGAACATATATTTTTATTTAATAAAGATGCAGGTGTTTTGAGAGGATAAATATATAGATTAGCTTATACTTTCATTTAATTCAGATATGGTATAATGAATTAATAAATAAAATGGGTGGGGAGTGCAATGAGTAATATAGTAGATATAGTACAGTCCCAAGTAATTGCTTCGGTAAAGCAAGAAAAACATTTGGATATGGCCATTCAGAGTAACTCAAACATTATTTTTCTGCTAACTGGCAATTTGATGACGACGAAAAAGTATATCGACCGTTTAGAGGAAAATGGAAAAACCGTTTTTGTCCATGTGGATTTCATTGAAGGACTTGCCAATACGAGAAGTGCGATTCAATTTATTGCAGAGGTGTGGAAACCAAAGGGGATTATCACAACGAAGAACAATCTAATTAAATATGCTAAGGAAGAGGGGCTGATGGCAATTCAGCGTGTGTTCCTAATTGACCATAATGCGTTAAAAAAGGGGATTGAAATTGCCCATGTTGCAAAGCCAGATGCCATTGAAGTGCTGCCTGGAGTTATGCCGCACATTATTGATAAATTAACAAAACTAACCCCCCTGCCGATTATCGCAGGAGGGCTAATCAGTGAAAAAGAAGAAATCTATTCCGGGCTGGAGGCGGGAGCACTAGCTATTTCTTCAGGGGACCCAAAGCTTTGGAATCTAAATCTGTAGTAATCTCAGGCACTTCTTTAATACTGTTTATTACATATTTAGGTTTATATTTCGAGTGTCTCAACATGCTTTTTTCTGTGATTCCCGTTAATACGAGAATGGAATGCATGCCGTAGTCATTTCCCATACGGATATCCGTTTCCAATCTGTCCCCAACGATATAGCAGTTTTCCGGAGGCAGGTCTAAAATCTCCTCCACGATAAATTTTGCTGCTAGAGGGGAAGGCTTGCCAAGGATTAGTTCTACCTTTTCTCCTGTAGCACCTTCCATGGCTCCAATCATGGCTCCGCAGTCCGGGATTTGCCCGCCTTCTACTGGACAGGTGCGGTCTGGATTAGTTGCAAGTAGTGTTGCTCCATTACGCCATGCCTGAAAGGCCCGGTTTAATTTTTCGTAGGTGAATTGTCTATCCCAGCCTAAAACTACATAACTTGCTTCTGTTTCATCATCAGTGATGGGAATCCCCATCGCCGTTAATTCATCGATTAACGGCTGTTCCCCGATGACCATCACTTTATCTCCTTCATGAATACGATTGGATAAATATTTTGCGACCAATAAATTCGAATTGATAACATGCTCCCAGCCGACATCTATCCCCAATTTTCTTAACTTTTTCACATAGGCAGTAATCGTTTCAATGGATTTATTCGTTAAGAAAACGACCTTATCGCCACGTTTTCTCAGTTTTTCGATTGCCTCTTTTGCCCCGTCAATTAATTGATTATCGATGTATACTGTTCCATCTAAATCAAAAATAAACCCCTTTTGCATTTTATCCTCCTAAACAGACCTATAATCCATTTCTTCCAGACAGCCTGTTCGCTATAGCCTGCAACACAAGGACCATAACAACTAGTACAACGGACATTGCTGCAGCAGAATAGTATTCTGCGCGGAGTACATTTTGGAATATAGCTAAACTCATCGGTGCCCATTCTGCCGGCGCCATTAAGATAGATATACTCGTTTCCTTAATTACCGTTACAAATACGAGAATAGAGCCTGCAGCAATTCCCGGAAGCATGAGTGGTCCGATGACTGTAATGGCAGCGGTTAAAGTAGACGCACCTAGATTTACTGCAGCTTCTTCAATATCTTGCTTAATAGATTTCATCGTCCCAACCGTTGATCGCACCATGTACGGCAGCCTTCGGATTGTGTAGGCGATGATTAAGATAATCGCTGTTCCTGTCAACTGTAACGGTGCCGTATTAAAGGTTTGGATTAATGCAATACCAAATGCAATACCCGGAACAATCAAAGGGATTGTTGTCATAAAGTCTAATGTTGTAGAACGATAACGTACAACGAAATAGGATACAAAAATAGCTAAGACAACACTGAGAATTAATGCGCCTGCTGCTAAGATGAGACTGTTTTGGATGTTCCCTAAGGATGAGGTAAAGATCGTTCGATAATGGTCAAGCGTATAGCCGTTTGGTAATGGATCTTTTCCCCATGTTGTGGCAAAGGATTGTAAGATTACGGTTCCCATTGCCAGTAACGGGACAATAACTACAAAACCAGAAAAAATCGATAAAGGGATTGTTAGCGCCTTATGATCAATTAGTTTCACTTGTTTCGGTTTTCCGGAAACAACTCCATAATCCCTGCCTTTTAGCATGTAATTTTGCAGCCAATAGACAAAACCGGCTACGGCAATCATGATAACCGTTAAAATGGCTGCGCCTCCCCAGTTAAAGAACCCTGATATTTCACGATAGGCATCAACGACGATTAGGTTTAAGTCACTCGGTGCCAGAATGATTGGCGTACCGAAGTCAGAAAAACTGACAGCAAATATCACGAGTGCCGTTGAAAGCATACCAGGGATAACCAATGGAAAGGTAACGGTAATAAAGGTTAACCAGCCCTTTGCTCCCATATTTCGTGATGCTTCTTCCAAGGATATGTCACTTACCTTAAAGGCAGCAACCATTGGCCATAATGCGTATGGGAAAAAGAAAAATATTTGTACAATGGCTATTCCCGTCATGGAATACGGATCGATTAGCATTCCTTCTCCGCCTAACTTTTCGTAAATATAGGTTACCCAGCCAGCACGGCCAAACATGATAATAAAAGCATAGGCAGAGATAAATGTAGGAATGACTAACGGAACGGTGACCAGAGCACTGATTGTTTTTTTAAACGGCATATTTGTCCGGGCGATACCAAATGCGATGGGAATACATATAACCAGTACCCAGATCGATACAATAAATGAAAGCTTTAAACTGTTAATAAGCCCTTCGAAGTAATGTCCATAGGAAAAAATCGACTTAAAATTATCCAACGTTGCATTTTTAAACTGATTCATTGTTGTTTGCAATTGTTCGAGACTGATTAGAGAACCAAACAGATTAATCGGTTCGTTCGTAAAGGCAACTAAAAATACGGATAACAACGGGATGATTAGGAATAAAAGGAAAAATCCATAGATTAGTAGTTTTACTAATCCTAATCCTGTGAAAAGGCTCTTTATTTTTCTCATATGAGTAACACCCTCTCTGGTGAAACACCTAATCGAACCTTTTCTCCGCTTTGCTTAATATTTGCCCCGGATTCATAAATTGTATCGACAACAAGCATATGGTCGCCAACTTTGACATCATATCTTACTGTATTTCCAAGGTAGGTAGCAAGATGAATCACACCTTCAAATGTATTATCATAGTTGTCATTTTCGCCATTTAATACGATAATGTTTTCTGGCCTAATAATTACTTGTACTTCCTTTTTATCCTTCTTCATTTTTGATTTAATTTGCTGGTTTCCAACTTGGACGATTGTCAAATCATTTTCTGCAGATACGACAGTACCTTCAAGAATATTGGAGGTACCAACGAAATCGGCGATAAACGATGTCTTTGGATTGCTGTATAAGTCAGTCGGTGTGCCTATTTGTAAAATTTCCCCATCTTTCATTACAGCAATACGGTCCGCCATGCTCATCGCTTCTTCCTGATCATGGGTAACGAAGATTGTTGTAATCTTCAAATCCTGCTGGATTCGACGAATTGTATTCCGCATCGTATGGCGGAGCTTTAAATCGAGGTTGGATAACGGTTCATCCATTAATAATACTTCTGGCTCCATGACCAGTGCTCTGGCTAAGGCAACACGCTGCTGCTGACCGCCAGAAAGTTCGCTTGTTAATTTTTTGGCATGATTGGTTAGTTCCACGTATTCTAAAATATCCATTACTTTTTTCTCGATTTCTTTCGGATATTTCACTAATTTGCTGTTTAACATCCGTGTATAGACACCGATTTTTTTTAGTGGGTTACTTTTCTTCAATTCTTTAATGTTTAGGCTGTAGGCTACATTATCAAATACATTCATATGCGGGAATAGGGCATAGCTTTGGAATACCATCCCGCAGTTCCGTTCATTTGGCGGTAAATTTGCAACGTCTTTTCCGCCGATTTTTATTGTTCCGCTCGTAGGTGTTTCAAAACCGGCAATACATCTCATAGTTGTTGTTTTGCCGCAGCCAGATGGGCCTAAGAGGGCGAAAAACTCGCCCTCATTAATATCCAAGTTAATGTTTTGAAGAACAGTTACTCCGGAAAAATCTTTCCTAAGTTGCTCTAGTACAACTGACCCCATGATATCAACTTCCTTTAATTAATTTTGCTTTTCCATTCGTTACGGATACGGTCATAATTTTCGTTTACCCAGTCAATGTCTAAATCTACTGCATTTTCGCGAATCGAATCAATATTTAACGGTGTCTTTGATTCAACTTCCGGATTAATTGGAATATGGTACCAGTTTGCTAGAATTTGTTGTGCTTCTTCTTCAAGCATAAAGTCCATAAACTTCTTTCCGCCTTCTGGATTTGGACCGCCTTCAACCAGAGAAGCAGGGTTTACGAGAATTGGAGTTTTATCAGGGACAACAAAGTCGACACTTTCTCCTTTAGCCTGATGTTCATAGGCCATAAAGTCGAATCCGACTGCAATATGGGCCTCACCCATTGCTACTGCTTTGGTTGGACCGGAGCCAGAGTCAGGAATTGAATTGGCCTGTTCAGCTAATTTTTGGAAGTATTCCCAGCCGGCATCTTCTCCATGCTGCATCATGTAACTTAGCACCATAAGGGTTGCTGTACCGGAAGCTGCCGGGTTTGGGAATTGAATTTTTCCTTCCCATTTTGGATCGAGTAAGTCTTCCCACGTTTTTGGCGCTTCTTCTTCGGAAACAAGCTCTGTATTATAAGCAAATCCTAGTACAAATAATTCAGTTCCGACATAGTATCCATCTTCGTGCTTCATTTTAATGCCATTTTCTACTACTTCCCAATCTTCAGCTCTTTCAGGGATGTATTGTGTAATAATCCCTTTATCCACTGCGGATTCAAACGGCAAAATTCCGCCACCGCCATACCAAACATCAGCCTGCGGATTTCCTTTTTCCGCCATCATTTGGTTTACTAGTACGTTTGTTCCGGCATAATGAACATTGACCTTCTGTCCATATAATTCTTCATATTTTGCAGCCAATTCCTTCGTCAGGTCAGGTGTTTCTGGAGAGTAGAGTGTGATTGGATCGTTGTTTGATCCTTTTTCTGATGATGAGGACGAAGAGTCTTCCTCACCGCCAGCACAAGCTGCAAGAAGACCGATAAGTAGAGCTGATGAAAATAAGCTTAACAATTTCTTCTTCATAAATATCCCCCTTTTTGCTTTTGCGTATTGTCAAAAGTTTTTAAGTAAAACCTATTATTATTGCCTATATAATGCGTTTTTATACAAAAAAACTTGCCACCCCCTTAAATTTAGGTTATTTATGAAGTAACCACAC
>NZ_BMEV01000043.1 GCF_014637175.1 Compostibacillus humi
ACGATGCTTCAGCTCTTTAATACGAAGCTGTAGTTTCTCTTCTTCTGTCAGCTGTTGCTTTGACTCTAAGGTCTTGCCACGACGATCTTGAAGACCTTGCTCCCCACTTTTTTTCATACTTGCGTACCCAGCTATATACTTGTTGGTAAGAGACACTATACTTTTCAGCTGCCCCACGATAGTCGCGATCGTTGGCAATCGTATATTGTACAATTTCGATACGCTCTTGAAGGTTGGTTTTACGCCCTTTAGTCACGGTTCCTCTTCCTTTACTAGTAGATTTTATCTTCTTCCCACTAGTATACTGATTTATCCAGTGACGTAAAACCGAATGAGATGAAATATTGAACTTTTCACAAGTCGTTCTTAAACTGCCTTCTCTATTTAAATAATATTCAACAGCTTCCCTCTTCAGCTCGCTGGAATACCCCTTCCATGTCCTCGAATCCTTTAAACCATCGACCCCATCTGCTTTATACTTACGAACCCATAAGTTAATCGTCGTCCTGTCAACAGCGTATTCTTCAGCAATCCTGCTTACAGATGCGCTCCCCTCCATGACACGTAATACTACCTCTATCCTTTCATTTAAAGTATGTTTACTACTCCTTTTCGACATAGAAAAAGCCCCCCATACAGTAATAGAGAATATTTATTATTTCTCTGTCTACTGTATTGGGAGCATATCACCTACTGTTTACATGTACTGATTCAATTAGAAACAAAAAGTAAAAAGTCGCTGCTTCGAATTAGCCGCTGGTTAAAGGCAGCATTATGGAAGCCAGCTTACATTTGGCTGCGAAGGTTTGAGAAAAAAGCCGTTCCATAACAAAGGCAAATGTCGTTGTCCCTTTTGGATGAACTGTATATAATTTTCAAAAAATGGATAAAGCCACCTTTAGTTGGACTTTGACTTTTTGACTTAATTTATGAGAAAATTATTTACGGAATATTCCAACTATATTTATGCAATGCTAGTGGTATTTCCTATGATATCAATCTTTTCGTGGATTTGTGCTTAAAATTTTGGCTCTGTTAAAGGTAAATGTTGATAATTGATGCCTATCCGAATTCTTGATATAATCAACATAGGAACAAACATTCGGGGAGGTTGCCAAGGTGAGCAAAGCGTTTAGCAACTTGTTAAAGTATATCGACAAATTACCACATACAAAAAAAGAACAAGTTTACCAATGGGTTAAACGCTATGTTGAACCTTCTTCCTCTGCTGGTGGGCGTTTAATCAATGAAATGAGAAAAACTCGCTTCAAGGAAGGATTTGAGTGTCCTCATTGTTCATCAGAATACGTTGTTCGGTTCGGAAAATATAATGGTCGGCAACGGTATCGCTGTAAATGTTGTGGCAAAACCTTCAATGACACGACCAATACTGTCTTGTACCGTACCCGAAAAGGCAACGAATGGATTACATTTGTTGATTGTATGTTCAAAGGATATTCCCTGCGAAAATCTGCTGAAATCGTAGGGGTTACTTGGGTTACGCTTTTTTATTGGAGGCACAAACTGTTAAACGCTTTGAAACAAATGGATTTTGAACATTTTGAAGGTATCGTTGAAATTGACGAGACCTATTTCCTGTACTCTCAAAAAGGACAACGAGGAATTACTGAACGTAAACCTCGCAAACTTGGCGGAAAGTCCAAACACAGAGGAATAAGCCACGAACAGGTTTGTGTTCTTGTTGCGAGAGACCGAACAAAAGCAACCGTATTCAAAGTTGCTTGTATGGGGCGTATTGTGAAAACACAAGTCGATAATTTAATTGGTTCTAAACTGTCCAATGAAAATGTTCTTGTAACCGATGCTTGGAAGGCTTACAAAACATATGCAAAAGAAAAGGGTTTAGAGCATTATCGGATTAAATCAGACGATGGCAAACACGTTATCAAGGGCTTATATCACATTCACAATGTCAATGGTCTCCATTCTCGTCTAAAACAATGGATAGACCGCTTTAAAGGTGTGGCTACGAAATATCTTGATATTACCTTGCTTGGTTCTTATTTGTCGATAGTCGTGGTAACGAAAGCACTAATCAGCATATTAAAGAATTTCTATTAACATCATTTGTATTTGAAATGACAGACACATATGACAGTTTGAGACTGTCAAAATTCAATGTGTAGTTGATATAAGTAAGGATGTGTGTCTATGGTAAATTCCGATAAATTAGTTTATCCAGCATTCATACAACAGGACGATGAAGGAATCTTTGGTGTTTATTTCCCCACCCTGTTTCCTGAATCAGGATGGGACTTTCCTTTATCACGAGGAGAAACAAAACGTGAAGCGATAAAAAATGCAAAAAAAGATTTGGCTTACTCTTTAGCAGGAATCTTATACGATAATGAAGAACTTCCTGAACCTATCCCTATTCAAAGCAACCACCTTTCCCAAGGGATGGAATTAATAGAGGTGGAGACATCGCTCGAACCGTATGCCGAAGAAATAGAGGAACATTTAAAAGGACGCCATTGGCATATTTGCTATTACGTTGAAGAAAATGATGATTTTATAGAAGCCATTGGGTATAAAAATGACCAAGGAACGTGGGACATTTTTTTGAGTTGTTCTGAGGATGAAATTGAAATTTTTGATTCCTTCTGCAAGAAAAATCCTGATTATCCTAATTACCCTTTACTTTTTACTGTCAGATTACGAACTGAAGCTGAGGAGAAATTTAATCAGTTTGTTGAAGATGTATTCAACAAAAGGAGGGCGTTAGTTAATAAAAAATTGATGAAACCCCATTTATTAGGTTTCATCAATTTTTTATGCAATTATCAACATTAAAATTTAACAGAGCCAAAATTTTTGAATTTTTCATAGGCACACGTTTAATAAATTTGGAAAAAATTAGGGATGGATACGATTCTCGAAGAGATTTTTAAAGAGCGCAAGCACGAAATCAATTTAGAACGTGCCATTTTTGCAATGGTCGCAAACCGTGCGCTTGCCCCTTCCAGTAAATTAGGAATGGAAGAATGGATATCCGAAGATGTCTATCTCCCTGGGCTTTCAAGTGTTCATTGCCATCAGCTTTACCGTGCCATGGACGAGTTATTGGATGCCCAAAGTTTGTTGGAAGATCGTGTATTTGACAATGTTTCCAACCTGTTCAATCTGGAAGTTGATCTTCTCTATTTCGATACGACATCCAGTTACTTTGAAGTCGCTCCCGACGAAACCCCGGAAGATGACGATTTTCGGCTTCAAGGATACTCGAAAGATAAACGTCCGGACCTCGTACAAACGGTGATTGGACTAGCGGTTTACACGTGAAGGCATTCCCATTAAAGTGTGGTCTTGGCCGGGAAACACGATGGATATGAATGTGATTGAGGAAGTGAAGAAAGATTTGATGGGTTGGCGCCTTGGGCGCATCATCCATGTGATGGATCGTGGTTTTTCCTCCGAAGAAAATCTACGCATCCTACAACGTGGTGCCGGACATTATATTATCGGCGAACGGATGCGGGCAGGCAAAAAGGATGTGGAAGCTGCACTTAGTAAACGTGGACGGTTCCATACCATTCGTGAAAACCTCTTAGTAAAAGAATCGATTGTTGGAGATGGCGAAGCCAGAAAACGCTATGTGATCGCCTATAATCCGGAAGAAGCCGAACGTGACCGCCGTCAAAGAAACGAAATCATCTGTGCCGTTGAGGAACAGCTTGAAAATTTGAAACAATTACCGAATGAAGCCCACCACAAACGGGCATGTGCTTTACGGGCGCATAAAGTGTACGGGAAATATATCCGCCAATTGAAAGATGGTACCTTGAAACTGAATAAGCAAGCCATACGGGATGAAGAGAAATACGATGGCAAATACTTAATCCGGACTTCCGACGATACGTTATCCCTTGAGGATATTGCGTTAGGGTATAAGCAGTTACTTCAAGTCGAAAGCGCTTTTCGAACGTTAAAGTCCACATTAAACATACGGCCGATGTACCATCGGCTAGAGAGACGAATTCGAGCTCATATCATCATTAATTGGCTGGCACTTTTGCTTGTCAGGTTGATTGAAAATGAAACCGGCTCGAGTTGGGATTCCGTGCGTCGTGAGGTCCAAAGGCTTCAAGTGGGTCATTTCACCACGAAGGATGGAGATCTATATCGTACGACGACACCAACCGCCAAACAGAAAGAGATTTTCAATAAAGTAGGCGTGAATCTGCCTCCTGAAATTTTAGAAATCAAACCGAAAAGCTAGTAACACAATAATTATGCCCTTTTTACCCCTCAAAACCTTGATACACAAAGCTTTGAGGGGCATTCGTTTACCTAGCAACTGTCGAACTCGGGTTTCAAATCTTGCTTGAAACTTAACGAAGCAAATCGTATACACTTGCCAAACACCAGTGAATTTGATTGAATTTTAATAAATGATGAAGGGTGAGGAGGAAGCGATGATGATTACGGATATCGATATGAAGCATCTTAGGCGTTGTGTAGAATTGGCAAAAACGGCATTGGAGAAAGGGGACGAGCCATTCGGTTCGGTGCTTGTTTCAGCAGAAGGAGAAGTGCTTTTTGAAGATCATAACCATGTGGCAGGCGGAGACCATACCCAGCACCCGGAATTTGCCATTGCCCGATGGGCAGCCAATCATATGACACCGGAGGAAAGGAGCAAGGCTACCGTATATACTTCCGGAGAACATTGCCCGATGTGTGCTGCAGCCCATGGATGGGTCGGTTTAGGCCGGATCGTTTATGCAAGCTCGTCAGAGCAGCTGGCACAATGGTTGAGTGAGTTAGGAGTACCTCCATCCCGCGTACGAAATCTCCCTATCCAGGAAGTTATTCGGGACACCAAAGTAGACGGTCCCGTACCCGAACTGGCAGAGCAAGTCCGCGAACTTCACCGTCAGTTTCACGCTAAGAATCGCTAAAAAAGGGGCTCTAAAACTGACATTTTAGAGCCCCATTTCTTTTACTTCTCAAAAAATTCATCCTCTCTCGTCAAAGGTAAGCAGGCAATCAAAGATTTAAAGATAGGACGATTTTTCAATTGATTACTACTCCTACTACTTATACCGTGCAAACTTCACTGCGTCCAAAGATAGAAAAAGAAGAAAGACGAAAAATCTTTTAATCTCTGAAGGCCATCAATTGATTATTTAAGGCTTTTGTTTTTGTGTAAACATCTTGATAGATAGCAAAAAGTTCTTCATACTTCTCAACATTTGCCGGAATGGGCTCGTAGATGTCAGCTTCATTCAAAAATTGCTCAGCACAATCTTTTATCGAATCAAACCAGCCACAGCCATTGGCTGCAAGAATGGCAGCCCCCATTCCAGGTCCCTGCTCACTCTTCATTTTTATAATTTTCGCATTGAAAATGTCTGCCTGCATTTGTAGCCACGTCGCATTTTTCGCTCCACCGCCAATTGATACAATCGTATCGATTGTCTTTCCAGATTCACGAAAAATTTTAACGGATTCATTCAAAGAAAAAGTTATCCCTTCTAAAAGAGTACGAACAAAATGTCTTCTTTCATGTATCGAATCGATGCCAATAAAACTTCCGCGGATATTTGCTTCAACATGCGGTGTTCGTTCCCCTGCAATATATGGTGTGAATAGCAGACCATTGGAACCAGCTGAAACGGTGTCAATATCAGCGGTGAAAGAGTAAGTGAGTCTATAACGTGTGTATGCGTTGAGAGGGCAGAGGCCGTAATACTCGATGCGCACTTCAAGAAACCAAAAAAATCTACTAGCTACTTAATTTCTGGACAGCCCCTACTATTTTTTACTTGCTCCATGCTTTCCGTAATGTTAAAATGACTAATGACCAATTTCATATTTTAGTCGAAAAACGGAGGTTCAATAAGGATGAATGACAAAAAGTTAAAAATTATTAATGCTGCAAAGAAATCCTTTAGTCAATTTGGTTATAAAGCAACAACGATGGATCAAATTGCCAAAATTGCACAAGTAGGTAAGGGAACAATTTATACATATTTTTCTTCTAAAGAAGAAATACTAAAAGCTATTATAGATTTATTTGTCGTTGAAATGAGAGATGTTGCAGAAAGTGCAATTCTACGAAGACAGCCGTTTATTAAAAGTTTTAATGAAGTTCTACATACTATAACTAAATTTCAATCAGAACATGAATTAATGATTAAACTTTCTCAAGAGGTAAAGGAAATCGGAACTCCTGAAGTCATTGCAGCAATGAAATCTGTAGAAGATGAAATTTGTGAATTTATTGAAGTAAAAATCGAAACCGCGATTGAACGTGGAGAATTACGGAAATGTGATCCAAAAATAACATCCTTTTTAATGTTTAAAATGTACGTAAACCTGGTTAATAACTGGAAAGAACGTCATGAACCATTAGATAAAGATCAAATTGCAGAACTTATCAATACATATTTTATTGAGGGAATTGGAATGAAAAATGAAGACTATTAATAATTGACATAGTTCTTGTTACATGATGTCGAAATATGATCTATATTTTTTAAATAAATTGACCAAAAACTATTCTAGTCATATTCATAGTTTTATTGGAGGATGCTATGAGGAACGTTATCAATATCTTTAAGCAGGATATAAGAAATATAAAAAGAGTTCCATTGTTTGCTTTAATTTTATTAGCAATTGCTGTATTACCTGCTCTTTATGCGTGGTTTAACTTAGGGTCTACATGGGACCCCTATACAAATACGGAGGGGATTCAAATAGCCGTTGTTAATGAAGATGAAGGAGTAGAAATAGAAGGAGAATCCATTAACATTGGTGAAGAGATTGTTCATAGTTTGAAAGAGAATCAAGATTTCGGATGGAATTTTATTTCGAAACGTGAAGCAGAAGAAGGTGTAAAATTAGGGAATTTGTATGCTGCCATTTATATTGATAAAAACTTTTCTAGAAATTTAATTAAGGTTCTTGATGGGGATCCGACGCAAGCGGAAATAGTTTATCAAGTGAATGAAAAAATGAATGCAATTGCTCCTAAGATGACGTCGGCTGGAGCAAATACGGTTGTTTCTAAAATAAATGACAAGTTGATTGAAGAAACGTCAAAGGCTCTTCTGGAACAATTAGATAAGCTTGGCATTAAGGTGGAAGAAGAACTTCCGACAATGCGTAAAATGAAAAGGATAGTCGATGAAATTCATAAAAGTTTCCCTGAAATTAATCATTTTGCAGAAAGTTTAATGGAAATAGAAGAAAACTGGGATAAGATCGATAATCGTGTAGAACAATTTATTGGATTACAAGATTATTTTCCTCAGATAGA
This sequence comes from Compostibacillus humi, assembly GCF_014637175.1. GTDB lineage: Bacteria > Bacillota > Bacilli > Bacillales > Amphibacillaceae > Oceanobacillus > Oceanobacillus humi. The sequence goes on from NZ_BMEV01000043.1 coordinate 7,286, forward strand.
CAAAGGTGCGGAATACATTTTCCGTCTAGAAGAGCAATTGCCGAAGATAAACCAGATAGGAAATGAAGTCTTAAAGATCGAACAGTCTATACCAGAACTGGAAAAAGCAGTTGAAAAACTAACGATTTTTCGAGATCGCTTTACTGAAGTGGGAGAGCAATTAAAAGATGGTCTAGAAAAAGCAAATGTAGCAAAAGAGAAGATTGCACAAATGCAGAATTTGATTCCTGTTTTAGAGGAAAACAGAGAGTATGCAGAGGAATTTTTGCAAATTGTTGAATCACTAAAGGAACAAGCTGCAAAAACAGACTCGACAATGAGCGAAATTTTCCTTCAGCAAATCCAGTTTATCAGTGAAACCGCAACATTGACAGATCAAGTTATTGAAGATTTTTATAATAAAGATTCGCTTGAAGAGGCCACGAAATATGTTACAAATTTAAATGAACAATTAACAAATCAAATTGCAGTGATTGATCAAATCATAAAGTACTATGAGCTTATGAATCAAAAACAGCAGAATGAACAAATCCAAGATATGGTAGATAAGCTAACTGTTTTACGTAACAAAATGGAGACTCTTCAACAATCAGTTAATTCACTGCAAAATGAAATAAATAACGGAAACTTTACCTCAGAAAAATTAAAAGAAATTCGTGAAAAGAACCAGGCTGTGAAAGAAGCTTCTACAACATTGATGAACATGTTAAACAGCGAACAAGGAAAAAACCTGACTACAGCTTTTATGGATCTAATGGAGCGGATTGAACAGTCAAATAGTGGATTAGAAAATTTGTATTCTGAATTAGAATCATTGGGGAATGTATTAAATTTATCTAACGATATCGTAAATAAAAGCGGAGAAACGATTGAAAGACTCATTAATGAACTCCCAGATGTGGAAGCTAAAGTAAATAAACTCGTAGATATCACAGAAGAAGAACTTCCAAAAGTGGTCAATACTATTGAAAATTTGGCTAAATTTGTGAATGAAAAATTACCTTCCTTTGAAAAGCTTGTTCATAATGCAGCACATATGATGAAGTCAGATTATCCAACAATGAAAGAGAAGTATGATAATATTGCGACATTATTAACAGAAAAGGCTCCTAAAGTGAAAAATTCATTACATGATATAAATAGCTATAGTCGTGAGTATTTACCTGAATTTGAACATGTGATAGATGAGTTAGCCGATCACATTAAGAAAATTGAAGAAGAGGACCAAATAAATAAGTTGATTTCCTTATTACGAAATGATCTTGATAAAGAAAGTGAATTTTTTGCCAATCCAGTTGACTTAAAAGAAGAACACTTATTTGAAATACCGAATTATGGATCAGCGAATGCACCATTTTATACGACATTAAGTATTTGGGTAGGAGCGTTATTATTATCAAATTTAATTTCCACCAACGTGCATCCTATAGATATGCGCAAGGAATATACATTACGTCATGTATATTTTGGAAAGCTAATTATTTTCTTGTTTATTGGAATTTTACAAAGCATTATTGTTAGTGTAGGAAATTTACTTTTGCTTGGGATTTACACAAAGCATCCAGTTTTCTTTGTTGTGTTTTCCATGTTAATCTCTATAGTATTAATGACAATCGTTTATACACTCGTATCTATTTTCGGAAATATTGGTAAAGGGCTTGCGATTATCCTTCTCGTGCTGCAATTATCGAGCAGCGGAGGCACCTTCCCAATTGATGTTGCGCCACCATTTTTCCAGGCAATTCATCCATTCTTACCATTTACTTACGCGATAAATCTGTTACGAGAAGCAGTTGCAGGAGCTATTCCCGTTCTCGTGGCGAAGTATATAAGCATTTTACTCATTTTTATGGTTCTTGCACTTCTTGTTGGGGCACTCTTAAAACCTTTACTTGCTGAACGCATTGAGGCTGCATATGAAAAAACGAAAGCTAGCAGGATGTTGGAGTAAAAGTCAATTTAAAACAAGACAGGAATCTTTTATCCTGTCTTGTTCCGATGGAACCTTTCATTATTTTTTCTAGAGCTTTTAGAAAAAGGTTTCCTAATCCTATAAATGCAATCGTGTCGATTATAATTAAGACTAGACCTGGTGTTTTCTTAAGATTTCTGGATGTCATCCGTATGAAAGTTAAACAATGGGTGTTTGGATGAGCATACTTTTTTTGTTCGGCCTTGTGGACCTGCATCCAATGTAAGACCTGTATCTTGATCCATCATGAAGTAATAAACTGGATTAGTCACTTTATCTAAATTAACCTCTTGATTAAGCAGCCTGCTGTACCATTGTACGGATGCCTTTAAATTACTGAAGCTACGACCAGGAAATGTTTATACTTCCAATGGTGTCGTTGATTTTGTAAAACCACTTATTGAACACTGCAATGAAAATTTCCAGAAACCACACCATTTTTGCGTGGAGATAGTGGATTTGCTGTCCCGGCTTTGTATGAATTAAGTGAAAAAGAGTCTGTCTATTACGTGATTCGTCTAAAATCAAACGCTATTTTACAGCGAATGGCAGACGAATTACATCCAACAACGGAGATATCAGATGTTTCCATGTCTGAATGCTATTATGAAGAAATCGAATACCAGGCAAAATCATGGTCGAAGTCCAGAAAAGTCATCGTACAATCTGTTCGTCCTGCAGGTGAATTGTTTTTTACACACTCATTTTTTGTCACAAACCTAATAGATGCGTTCTCTCCAAAGGATATCGTTCGTGCTTACCAAAAAAGAGGCACGATAGAGAATTATATTAAGGTAGCTAAAAGCGGTTTTTACATGGATAAAATGAACAGCCATTCCTTCCAAGTGAATGAAGCAAAAATGATGTTAAGTCTATTAGCATACAACCTAACGAATTGGCTACGTACTCTTTGCTTTCCAGAAAAACAGACAAGTATGCAAATCGAAACCATTCGTGCAAGAATTATTAAAGTTGCGAGTAAATTGGTAAAATCAGGACGATCCTACTTTAAATTGTCCTCTTGTTTTGTGTGCCAAAAATTCTTTTGGGAAGTACTTCAGCGAATTCAACGTCTTAAGCTAGAATAATTCAATTGAATAGCTGTTTTTTTAAAAGGATGAAAGACCAAGGGGGCAGTATGCCCAAAATCAGGATTGATTAAAGAGGCATTGGATGCAAATGATGGTGAGGGACGAAAAATGGCTTTACGCATGATTCCCCTAAATTTCATTGGACAACCAGAAGATATAGCCAATGCTGTTCTGTTTTTAGCTAGTGACGAATCTCGTTATATTACAGGTACAGAGTTAGTCATTGATGGCGGTGCTTTATTGCAGTAATTTAGAATAAATATATTATAACCTGAATTATTCATAGAAAACTTTTGATTACTTATGAATGCTTATTTATCAAGCGTTTCATCTGACTTGATCATGCATCAAATAAATGAAAAAAGAATCCATTTCTGTTAAAGTTAAATCACGACAAAATAACCACAGAAAGGATTCTTATAATGGCTACTTTACCGCATTTAACTTTAGATTTCAATCGTCAAATTAAATTGTCAAATGATGGGGGTTCTCTTTCTTCTGATACAGGTGAATTTATCTTTAGGGAATTCGATGAGAAAATCGGATTCTCTAAAACCTTGGCTCGACATCTACATTTGAAAGACGATAGAAAATACCATGTTCATTCGAATGAAAATTTACTCCGTCAAAAGATTTATCAAATCATTGCTGGTTATGCTGAAGATGACAGTGCTGATCAATTGACGAATGATCCTGTCTTCACACAAATTATCGGACGGTCCTGTACCTGAACTGGCAGAGCAAGTCCGCGAACTTCATCGTCAGTTTCATGAAAAGGACTGAGCTTTTTATAACGTCTTTTTCTAGATTAATAGAAAATAGGAGTCCTGTTTAGGGCTCCTATTCTTTTCTCGTAAAAAGCTGCAGCTTATCCCATGCTATGATGATAGTATAGTTTCACACACTTAGTTCGTTATCTACCATGTTATATATTTCCCATATATTCATAGATTATGATATACGGGCCTTCCTGCTTACTTTACATACCAATCTCCGTCTTTACAAATACGTTTGTTGCCCTTCCATTGCCTGACACTAATTTGCCGTTATGATATCCCTCATAATGATATGAATAAATACATGCTGCTGAATTTTGATCCGTTGAAATCCAGCGTATGTCACTAATCGTATACGCTTCTTCTTTTATCAATTCCCAGGCGTTTTCGAAGTATTTTTGTATTTCGACCATATTGCTGCCAATCGTTCTCCTTCCTTATCCATAAAGTAATTTCGCAGAAAAAATGCGCCCAAAAAGCTGTTTGAATGCACCTTATATTTGATTATTTTCCGTTTTCACTCTCCAAGACTTTAAATCTATCCTGCAGCGCTCTTCCCAAAAAGTGCATCGCTGCAGATTTTATTTGCCCGTCATTTTCAATAAACTTTACTTGTCCATTAAATTTTGACAGATTCAGATGTTTGGCGATTGTTAACAATATAGCTACTCCTGCTCTGTTATTGCCCCCCCAGTATCCCTTGACTGGAAGACCAAATATTTCCTTCCTTGATAATCGACCGTCCTTCAACAATATCATCTACTGTATCTAGGTGAGCGTTTAAAAGAATTGTTGGTCCATTGCCGCTTCCATATGTTTTTTCTGCCAATAAGTTTCCGTAATGGTCTTCAGTTATATGGTCAACGTAGCGTGTGAGTTTTTCTTTCACAACTTCCCGGACCGCATCCTCTTCCCCGCTGACACCGGAAATGGACAGCAAACATTCGATTTCGTGATAAAGAAGTTGTTCCTCGACATATTGAATACCGTGTTCAAGCCAATCCAATTGAATCAAGCTTAACACTTCTGCTAAGTCCAACAATTTGGTTCGTTCTAAACGAATTGGTACGTGATAACTGGACCGATTTTCCCGATAAGTAACATGTGGAACTCCCAGCACACGTAGTAAATCAGCTAATGCTTCTATATTTATTTTTTATTAAAATCGAAAACTGCAGCTTATCCGAAGCTGCATTATTTCATTATATTTCTCTGTTTAAAATCTCTCCAGGCAATCCATCAATTCGAATAGCCTCTCTGAATGCCTATATAATGCAAAAATGCCCTTGGGTACTATCTGCATTTTCCCCAAGAGCATTATAAACATATTAATTATTGATTGCCGCTTCACTATAGTGAGAGCGCTTACCTTTACGCACTCTTTCTGCCTCCACTAAGTGCATCTAAGCGCCTGTTGTTCGTCGCAATAATGTAAACCGCTATGGTCCAAATAATCAGTGCTATGATTGTTCCAATATTGAAAATACCTTTTTCTGCTGTCCAAATAATAGAATATCCGACACAGCCAGCTAATAGCGAATAATAGAAAAATGGCAAGAGTGTTTTTCGGATAACATGTCCTTCTTTCCCTACAAGGCCGACCACCGCTGATGCTGCAACGACGTTATGCACACAAATCATGTTACCGGCTGCCCCGCCAACTGCCTGGAGGGCAACAATCCAGGATGGATCCGCACCAATACGTTCTCCGACTCCGTATTGGAAATAAGAGAACATCATATTACTTATCGTATTACTTCCAGCTACAAAGGCTCCTATTCCCCCAACAAATGTCGCGAAAACCGGATACACGGAACCGGCAAGATTTGCCACCCCTTCCGCCAAGGCAATCGGCATTTCCGGATAGCCGGCTGCCCCGCCTGCTGTGTTAATAAACACTTGAACCATAGGAACCGTAAACACTAGCGCAGTACTGGCAGCAATGATGGTTTTCCAAGACGTCTTCACAGCTTTGCCAAAATCGCTAGGCTTCATTCCGTGCATAAAGTAGGTGAGTACGGCAACAACGATGAAAATAAAGCCCGGAGAATATAAAATTTCCCAGCTGGAAGTTATGCTAGTTCCGAAAATATTCGGTACTACAATTTTAGCAGATTTCAGCCAATCTCCAACTGGGGTCAATCTTGTTATAAGTAAAAATACAGCAATTAATACATATGGAGCCCAAGCACGCCACATGGAGATTTTTCCTGCATAAATATCGTTGTTTTTCAGTTCCAGACGGCCGGTCCAGATTGGATCCCAATGCTCTTTTTCCTCAAAATCCCAAATATCTTCCCCTTTTGGAGTAAGAAACCCTTTTTGTGCAGCAGGAATGACGATAGCCAACCCGATTAAGCCTCCAAGCAGTGCCGGAAATTCAGGACCTAATAAGTAGGCAACGAGAATATAAGGAATTGTCATCGCAAGAGCCGCGAATAAGGCAAACTTCCATACTTTTAGACCTTCACTGAAGGATTTGTTCTTTCCAAAAAACCTCGTCATAATCCCAACTAAAAATAATGGAACGAGCAGTCCTGCAATAACATGAAGTGTAGCAACTTTTGTTGCAGTACTAAAAACAAAACTAGAAATATCGAGTTGTGACAGAGGCTCGATACCTGTAGCTACACCGACAAGCATAGGTGTTCCAACAGCCCCGAATGACACCGGCGTACTTTGGATAATCATGCCGGCGACAACGGCAGCCATTGCCGGAAACCCAAGACCAACCATTAACGGTACCGCAACAGCAGCTGGTGTACCAAACCCTGCTGAACCTTCAATAAACGAGCCGAACAGCCAGGCAATGATAATCACCTGGATACGTCGGTCAGGGGAAATATCGGTAAAACCGCGGCGAATCGTGTGCAAAGCTCCGCTTTCCTGTAGAGTGTTCAACAATAGTATAGCGCCAAAAATAATAAATAATAACGTGACAGCAACAATTAGACCGTGTACAGTAGCCGCAGCGACTTGCGGAAAGGTTACATCCCAGACAAACAGCGCCAGAAGCACTGCAACGATGTAGGATAGCGGCATCGCTTTACTTGCAGGCCACTTTAACCCTACTAGAAAAATCGCAACAACAATAATTGGAAGTAACGCAAGAAATGCTAATAATCCTTCCCCCATGTTTTTCCCTCCTTAAAATTTCAATATTAAACAACGTTATTACTTCCTAAGATGTAATATTGTTGCTTAATTTGATTGCGGGGTTTTCCTTCATTTTTTTATGTTGCCTGTTGCCGAATCTCCTCATCCTACATAACTTTTCATCCCTCTCCTTCATTACTAGATTTGGTGCAGACTGCCTCTCAAGAAGATAGACTCACATTCCGCAGAAACATTTAGCAATTATTATTAATAACGGAATATTCTGAATAAAATAGGTAGTTTTTGCGAATATATTAATCAATAAATCTTTAAAAAGGTTCTAGGCTGGAGCCTTGAACAAAACTGAATGATTCGATAAAATTCCTTTTATCTTTTCAAGGAACAGGTTGCATTTCGTTCTGTCCAGCCCTTTTCACTTCAACACAGCGTCCCGGCTGCGGAAACAGCTTGCCTGGATTCAGCAAGTCTTTCGGATTAAATACTTCCCGGATATTTGTTTGCGCCGCTATTTCTTCATCAGTAAAAATAAAACGCATCTCCGCAGCTTTTTCAATCCCGACTCCGTGTTCCCCTGTAATGGAGCCGCCTGCATCGGCACAAACCTTCAAACATTCGGAACCGGCTTTGGCCGCACGTTCGCTTTCTCCAGGAACGCTGGCATCGTACAAAATAAGCGGATGGAGATTTCCATCTCCCGCATGAAATATATTTGCAATCCGCAAATTATACTTTTTGCCGATCTCCTTTATTTTTGCTAATACTTCAGGCAAACGCGTCCTCGGTATGACCCCGTCCTGAACGAGGTAATCTGGAGAAATCGCACCCATAGCGCCAAAACCCATCTTCCGGTTCGCCCACCAAAGAGCGCGTTCCGCTTCATTCTTTGCAACTTTTACTTCACGGACATTATTTTGCTTACATACGGTAAGAATCTCTTCAATTTGATCATCAATTCCAGCAACAATGCCGTCCACTTCAATCAGAAGGAATGCAGCAATATCTCTTGGATGTCCCACCGGATAGGCGGCAGATTCCACTCCTTCAATGGCAACGTCATCCATCATTTCCAATGCTGCGGGAATAATGCCAGCAGCGATAATATCAGAAACAGCCTGGCTTGCATCGTCAATTTCATCAAAATAGGCAAGCACTGTCTTCTTACCTTCCGGATTCTTTAATACCTTTACCGTCACTTTCGTCACAATTCCCAGCGTGCCTTCGGATCCGGTCAATAAGCCGAGCAGGTCGTACCCTGGCTGGTCTGGAATCCCCTCTTTTCCAATTTCTACAATCTCTCCGCTCGGCAGAACAATTTCCAGCCCTAAAATATGATTTGTCGTTACCCCGTATTTCAAGCAGTGGGCACCGCCTGAATTTTCAGCGACATTCCCGCCAATGGTGCATGCATACTGGCTGGAAGGATCAGGCGCATAATAGTAGCCTTTATCGGAAATAGACTGGGTCAGCTTCAAATTGATAAAACCCGGTTCTACTACCGCTTTTCTATTTTCCAAGTCGAGATGAAGCATCCGTTTCATTTTCACCATACTAATGATGACCTCTCCGCCGAGCGGGGTTGCGCCTCCGCTCAAACCGGTTCCCGCTCCCCTTGCAATATACGGTACTTCTTCTTTATTTAAACATTTCACCACTTCGGACACTTGCTGTGTACTCTGCACGAATACAACAGCTCTCGGCATCCCTTTGTACATCGTGTAGCCGTCACACTCGTAAGCAATCAAATCTTCTCTTTTATAGAGCACTTCACTTTCGCCAACGATATCCATTAATTTTCGCACAACTGGATCCGATGTCTCTACTTTTCCCTTTCTTCCAAACAAACCATCACCCCGTTTCGTTAGGATAGCCCTTGCTCCTTATCCTTTTCATAAGCCCAGTCTAAAAGCTGTACCGTATGGACAACCTTTTCGCTGCGGCCATGCTTTTGGACTCCCATTGCAATCTGGAGCATGCAGCCCGGGTTCCCCATTGAAATCATCTCTACATTTTCCGGTATATCATCAATTTTTCGGTCCAATAGTTTTCCTGCCATTTCAGGATGAGTAAGATTATAAATCCCTGCACTGCCGCAACATCTGTCTGCATCAGGCAATTCAACCAGTTCAACACCCGGAATCTCTTTCAAAAGCTGCCTTGGTTCAAAGCGGACCCCTTGCCCATGGGCAAGATGACAGGCGTCGTGGTATGTAACTTTTGTATTTATTTCCGATTTTGGCCGTTCAAAATCATTTTCATATAAAAACTTGGAAACATCTTCAACTTTTTCTGAGAACTCCTTCGCCAGCGGAAGCATCTCTGGGTCGTTCCGGAACAGTTCATCATATTCTTGGAGGGCACAGCCGCACCCTGCTGCATTGACGATTACTTTATCATAATCTTTAAAGGCTTCAATATTCTGTTTAGCTAGTTCTTTACCGGTCTTCCGATCTCCAGCGTGAATATGAAGTGCACCACAACACGTTTGTTGTTTTGGCAAGCCGACTTCATACCCATTCCGATTCAATACCCGAATGGTCGCTTCGTTTACATCACTGAACATCACATCCATCACACAGCCCGTCAGCATGCCGACTCTTCCTTTTGTCTCCCCTTCAGCCGGCACAACTTCCGGGTATCTTGCAAGCACCGGTTTTCCTGCTTCTGGAAGAATCGACTCCATGTCCTTCAAATGTCTCGGCATGACATTGAGCACACCCGTTTTTCTCGCTACCGTTTGCAGGCCGCTATTTTGGTAAAACCTCATAAACCCTGCCAACCGGTTCATCCGTTTCTTATTTGGGAAAATGCCATTCAGGAAGGTTTTGCTGACAGCGCCTTTCAAACCTGTGAGAGGCATTGCCTGGCGGATTTGTCCCCGGGCTTCCTCAATCAAACCGCCGACCTGAACATCTGCCGGGCAGGCAGTTTCACACGCCCTGCAGTCAAGACAATCAAAAATCGGCTTTGCAAAAGCTTCATTGATGTCCAGCTTTCCTTCTGCTACTGCTTTAATTAAATACACCCGGCCTCGAGGTGAATGCTGTTCTTCTCCTGTTTCCTGGTATGTCGGACATGCTTCCAGACACATGCCGCAATGAACGCAATCTGCCCATTTGTTCGGATCAGGTAGATCATCCCACAGATAGTTTCCCAACGTCTTCGTTTCGCAGGCAGGCCCGTTTTCCAGCATCCCAGCAAGGTTCACTGTCTCCCTCTCTTTTTCACCTACATTCATGTCATATTCCCCCTACAAATCTTTTTCTGTTCAGGATTCGCTTCGGATCGTTCACTTTTTTTATACCTTCCAGAAGGGCGAAATATGTTGGTCTCTCGCCCCACACATTGACAGCTTCCCTTAGCTTAAACGGCAAGTGGGTACATACGACATAGCCATGTTTTTCTTCTGCTTTTCCTCGCAATGCGTGTATAAAAGCCGCGGTGTTTTCCTGCTGGCCTTTGATATAGACGCGGGAAATACCGTGTCCTAAACCGCCGTGACCTTCCATAGCGACATGGTGAGTTTCTGCAAGCAGTTCTGCCGTTTGCAGAACATCAAGCACATCCAGATTATTGCTTCCAATTTTCAGCGCTGCCAGCGTAGTTCCTTCATTCATCTCATCATTGTAGCCATTCGGACCAATTCGCCGGAAGTCTTCCCACCATTTCTTTGCTTCTTCCTGATGCAATACAGTAAGTTCCACACCAGCAGGCAAATTTTCTCGGACCCACTTCTCTTGCGCAATTACCGCATTTTCCCTGTCCTCAAAAGAGATGGCCAGCGTGTAACTGCTTTTTCCAGTTAATTTTTCCGCGAGAGAAGGAGACAACAATTCTAAAGTTACCGGCTCCATCATTGAATCGAGCAAGGAGACAGAGAAATCCCGGATCGGCTGACCATTTCCATCGGGAAAATGGAGCAGCGACAGTCCTTCATATTTCGGGAGCGGGCGCAGTTTAATGGTAATCTCACTAATGACACCAAGGGTTCCCATGGCACCGATAAAAAGCTTGTTCATATCATAGCCCGCCACATTTTTTACGACTTTTCCTCCAGTACGGATTACCCTGCCGTCGGCATACACTACCCGCAAGCCGATGACCAAATCTCGTGCTGAACCATAAAGCAGCCTTTTTGGCCCGCTGTCATTGGCGGAAATAATTCCTCCAATCGTTGCCATCTCCGGCCAGGGGGGATCCAGTGCAACAGATTGTCCTTTTAAAGCCAGTTCATCGGCAATTTCTTTGAGCGTCGTCCCTGGCCGCACCGTCATGGTCAGATCACCGACGGAATGTTCCACAATCCCTTTATAATTCGCAAGCGATAATAAAATATCGGCTTTTTCTATTTCACCGCCATATCCCCGCTTCGTACCGCCAGAAATTACGTTCACTGTTTTTTCGTTTTCGTAGGCATAGGCAAGTACTTTGGAAATATCCTCCTCGGAATATGCTTCGATGATTTGAACGCCGCTGTTGCCAAGGAGATGATCCTGCTCCTTATTTTCTTTTATTTGTTCCTTCGGCAATATGTTTTCTATGTCTGAAACAATCATGCAAATCCCCCTTTGGTGAAATGTAAGGTCTTCCTCTGAATCTTGGGATGTACAGCATACTTCTTTCCTACTAAAACACTAATCAGTTGTACCTATATATAGAAGATTTATATTTTAGCATATATTCTGATAAATCTAATTATAGATTACCTGTTATTCACCATTTAATCAAGAAAACTTTTTGAATTTGGCTATAAATTACGTTGATCATTGGAATAGATTCAGAGGAAGCTATTCGTAGGGATAATCTGTTCCACGAAAATTACTTTGCGACGGTGTTCATTGAAGCTGCTGCTGAACCGCTGCCTTTTTCTTAAATTCGATTCTGCGACGATGCAAAATAGGTTCTGTATATCCATTTGGCTGCTCTCTTCCCTTAAACACTAAATCGCAAGCTGCCTGGAAGGCGACCGAACTGTCGAAGTTTGGAGCCATTGGCCGATATGCCGGATCACCTGCATTTTGTTCGTCTACTACTTTTGCCATCCGTTTTAGCGTATCCATCATTTGTTCTTCCGTACAAACACCGTGATACAGCCAATTTGCGAGAAGCTGGCTGGAAATTCTTAACGTTGCCCGGTCCTCCATTAAACCGATATTATTAATATCCGGCACTTTGGAACAGCCGATTCCTTGTTCCACCCAGCGAACGACATAACCGAGCAGGGTTTGGCAGCTATTATTTAGCTCCTCCTGAATTTCCTCCGCAGACCAATTTGGATTCTGTGCTACAGGTATTTGCAATATATCAGAATGATAATTAATGTACTCTTTTAATAGCTCTTCCTGCACTTTGTTTACGTCAACTTGATGATAATGAATCGCATGTAATGTTGCTGCCGTTGGCGATGGCACCCATGCCGTGTTTCCTCCTGCTTTTACATGGCCGATTTTTTGTTTTAGCATATCTGCCATCATATCCGGCATCGCCCACATTCCTTTGCCGATTTGTGCTTTCCCTTTAAAGCCAGTTTGGAGACCGATCTTCACATTATTTTTCTCATATCCATCAAGCCATGTTGATGTTTTCATATCTCCCTTGCGAATCATCGGCCCTGCTTCCATCGACGTGTGAATTTCATCACCAGTTCGGTCCAGGAAGCCCGTGTTTATGAAAACGATCCTATCTTTTACTTCATAAATACAATTTTTTAAGTTTAGGCTCGTACGGCGTTCCTCGTCCATTACGCCGATTTTTAATGTGTTCGGCTCCATATTAAGCATGTTTTCCACACGACTGAATAGTTCATTGGCAAAAGCAACCTCTTTGGAACCGTGCATTTTCGGTTTAACAATGTACACTGAACCTTTTGCGGAGTTTTGGTAAAGCCCATTTCCTAGGAGATTATGTTTCGCTATTAAACTCGTAAATACACAATCCATGATTCCTTCCGGTATTTCTTCCCCATTTTCATCCAAAACGGCATTATTCGTCATTAAATGCCCCACATTACGTACAAACATAAGCGCTCGGCCAGAAAGGGTAAATTTTTCTCCTTTTGGACTTGTATACTCTCGATCTGGATTTAATCTGCGTGTGATCGTTTTGCCGTTTTTTTCGAACGTGGCGGTTAAATCCCCTTTATTTAATCCAAGCCAATTACGGTATACGCGTGTTTTATCTTCCGCATCCACCGCAGCGACAGAATCTTCGCAGTCCATGATAACAGTTGTTGCCGACTCTAAATAGACGTCCTTCACACCTGCAGCGTCCATTTTTCCAATCGGGTGGTCACGGTCAATTTGGATTTCAATATGCAAGCCGTTATTTACAAACAGGACTGCCGACGGCTTCGCCTCCTCTCCTTGATAGCCTGCAAATTTAGAAGCATCCTTCAGTCCCGTCCGCTCTCCATTTCGCAATGTCGCTTCTACATTTCCGTTGGCAACCGCATAACTCGCAACATCCGCGTGGGACCCTCTTTCCAGCCCCACATGTTCATCCAAAAATTTTTTTACAAAAGCTATGACCTTATCTCCCCGCACAGGATTATAAGCTCCGGTTTTCTCCGCTCCTCCTTCTTCACTAATGACATCCGTGCCATACAATGCATCATAGAGGGAACTCCAGCGGGCATTGGCAGCGTTCAGCGCGTAACGTGCATTGTCAATTGGCACGACGAGCTGCGGCCCTGCTTGCTGTGTAATAACATCATCAATATTTTTTGTGCCAATTGTAAAATCTTCTACCGGCTTTTCAAGATAGCCGATTTCCTCAAGAAATGCCTTATATTTATTCGGATCTAAGGTCTTGTTTTCTCTATGCCATGCATCAATTTTCTTCTGTATAGATTCCCGCTCTTCCAGCAGCGCTTTATTCTTAGGCGCCAAATCGGCTACAAGTTTTCCAAAATCAGCCCAAAAACGCTCACAGTCAAGTCCAGTACCAGGAAGCGCTTCCAAATTGATGAAATCATAGAGCACTTTTGCAACGTGGAGAGTTCCCGTCTTCACATAACCATTCATTCCAGTTCCTCCCTTTCACTTCTATCTATAACTCTCATTCTATTACGTCCCTCGCATAAACAGAAATACAAGTTTTGCATACTTGCTATTCCTTTTGGCTATACAATGGCGTATAATCAGGTACAAACATAGTACGGAGATAGGGGGAGGGAATGATGGATATCAGACAAGTAGCTTACTTTGTAGAAGTTGCAAAGCAAAAAAGCTTTACTAAGGCAGCTGCCGCACTGCATATTTCACAGCCCTCTTTAAGTAAGACAATTAAGAAACTTGAGGACGAGCTCGGAACCCCGCTTTTTTACAGGGCTAGAAAAGGATTGGAGCTGACCGATACGGGAAAAGTGTTTCTGTCCAACGCACAAAATTTGCTCGATGCGTTTGATAATTTGACCGCACAGCTGGATGATGTCGGAGAACTGAAAAAAGGGGAAATCAAAATTGGAATCCCGCCAATCATTGGTGCGGCATTTTTTTCCACCGTCATCAGCAAATATATCGAGCTTTATCCTTCCATCCGAATTAGTTTAAACGAGGTCGGCAGCAATAAAATTCAAGAAGAAGTCAGCGATGGAGAACTCGATGTCGGTTTAATCTGTAATCTTCCCATCCAAAAAGAAAACTATGAAACGATGCAGCTGTTAAAGGATCCGCTAATGCTAATTGTGCATAAGGACAACCCGTTGTCGAAAAAAGAGGCCATTCGCTTTTCCGATTTAGAAAATGAACCGCTAATTCTTTACAGACGGGACTTCTCTCTTCATGACCGGATTATGGAAGCATGCAAAAGCCATGGTTTTTATCCAAATGTCGTCTGTGAAAGTTCACAGAAGGAATTCATGATAGAAATGGTGGAAGCAAAACTAGGCGGAGCATTATTGCCAAGCAGAATATGCCAGCAAATTGACAATAAAAATATTAAAGCAATTCCGTTCGATGAGCCGGTCGTATTCTTGGAATTAGCGATGATTTGGAAAAAAGGCAAATATTTATCCCACGCAGTCAGAAAACTTATTGCTTTAGCAGAGACCCAGTGGATACTGCACGAATGAGGGAATAAAAATATGCGGGCGGCTGAAATATAAGGAGATAAGCCGATATATCCGGAATTTCGCCGATATGCCAGTGAGAAAAGCTGATATTTTGCAGAACGCCGATTACCGCAACGGGAACGCCGATATATTCGGAGATAAGCCGATTTCTTAAAACTTTCGCCGAATTCCTGAAAAGAAAAGCCGAAATTTCGTAAATAGCCGATTTCACTCTGGAAATGGCCGATATAATTAAAGATAAGCTGATAACTAGAAATATAAGTCAATATCCTAGCAAGAAAAACCGATATATTGTGACAAGCAAATAAAATTAATAGGATTCACAAAAGACAACCGCTTTTGTGAATCCTACTTGTATTTCTTAGTAAGTTATTTACTTTCTCAAGGATGCTAGATAAACGTCCTGTGCTGCCCTTACACCAGCTCCAGGCTCGAAGGAGTAAGCGAAGTCCTGTAATCCTGCTTCCATCAGTGAAACTGCTTGAAGGATGTCGCTAGGGAAACAATAGCCCATATGTCCGAAGCGGAAAATTTTCCCTTGAAGCCGTCCAAGGCCGCCGGCAAAATCCAAGTGATACTTCTTCTTTAAGTGACGGAGATACTCAGCAAGATCCAGGCTCTTCGGAGTGCGGATTGCCGTAATGGTTGGTGATGCATATTCATCATCTGTCAGCAATTCAATGTTTAATGCGTTCATCGCTGCACGAACCATATTTTTCATAACTTCGTGCCTTTCTGCTGTTTTTGAAATGCCGCCTTCCTCTTCAATCAAATCACACACAGCAGAAAGCCCCATTATGAGAGATACTGCCGGAGTATTCGGGGTCATACCTTTTTCCGCCCAATCCCGATAGCTTAACAAGTCTAAATAATATGCAGTGGAGCGGTTCGCCTCAATCACCTTCCAAGCCTTTTCGTTCACTGCGACGATGGATAGGCCTGGCGGAAGCATCATTGCCTTTTGTGAACCGGTTACTAAAATATCAATCCCCCACTCATCCATTTCGGCAGGAACTCCCCCAATACCGCTCACGCCATCCACAATAAAAATTGCATCGGAATGTTCCTTTACTGCTTCTGCCAATTCCCAAACCGGGTTCAGGATGCCGGTTGACGTTTCATTGTAGGTGGCAAAAACAGCCTTAATATTGGATAACGGTTTTAAAAAGTCAGCCAGTTCCTCCTTCGTACAAGCTTCGCCCCATTCTTTTTCAAGTTTATGTACTACTAAGCCATTCTTTTCGCAGATGGAGACGAAATAATCCCCAAAAGCGCCTACAGTTACGACGACGACTTCTTCCCCCGGGGAAACCGTGTTTACTACCGCTGCTTCCAGCGCTGCCGTTCCGCCTGAAGGGAGAAGCAAAATTTCCTGCTTCGTCCCAAAAATTGGTTTTACACGTTCCGTCGTTTCCCGATAAAGCTTTACAAATTCTTCCGAACGATGACTAATCATATTTTCCGCCATGGCCAGCTCTACCTTTTTCGGTATAGGCGTTGGCCCTGGATGCCGTAAAATATTTGGATACATACCTTCCCGCTCCCCCTTCTTTATTTTTATTGCTGTCTCATACAGACATTGAAAAGAGTATCTAACTTAATCAGCTACTTTAAGAATTATATATGATTACAACTTATTTCACAAATTTTTAAAAATTTATGCAGAATTTCCAGTAAATATATTTGCCGTTAGTCTCTAGCTATTTACATTCTTGGAATATAATATTAGAATATACTTTAATTCAGAATTTTATAAATATAGGAGCATGAGATGCTATAACATTCATCTATGAACAAAGAAAAATCCTATGGCATATTACTTCATGGATTGCAGGTGGAACAAACATTGTTAAACATATGTCAAGTCATAATTCATATCATTTTTCTATATTGTATTTATAGAATTGGTAACTGGATTCAGACTGCCTTTGATCTTATCATACCCGGCAGTGTCATCGGAATGATGATTCTTTTTATCCTGCTCACGACGAACGTTATAAAAGCAGCCTGGATAGAGAAAGGTGCTAACTTTATTATCAATAACCTTGTCTTATTTTTCATTCCTGCAACGGTTGGACTTATCAATTACTTGGATTTTTTCGCAGGGCCTGGATTTTTGCTCATTTTGATTGCTTTGTTTTGTACTTTGCTTGTTATCGCCAGCTCTGGTGCTGCAAGTCAATGGATGTTGGGCAGGAAGGAAAAATAACATGACAAATCTATTTATCGGATTCATAACAATCGTTGCAACCTGTTGTATTTATTTGATAGCAAAAAGGCTTCATAAAAGATGGGGATATCCATTTACAGTGCCTATCGTTACTTCAACCTTTTTCATCATTATAATTTTGCTAGTCTTCCAGATCTCTTATGAAACATTCATGATTGGAGGACAATGGATTAAAGAGCTGCAAGGTCCCGCAGTGGTCGCATTGGCCTATCCCCTTTATAAGCAGCGGGACATATTAAAAAAATATCTTACTCCCATCCTTATCGGATCCTTTGCAGGTGTATTTATCGGAATATCTGTTGGGATATTTCTTGCAAAATCAGCTGGATTTGAAGAAGCCATTATCATCTCCCTTACGACAAAATCGGTGACGATGCCTGTTGCAATCGCTATCAATGAAACGTTAGGCGGAGTGACTACATTGGCAGCGATCTTTGTCATGATTGCCGGGTTCGGAGGAATCTTTTTCAGTTCAGTCATTTATAAAATGTTTCGCATTAACGACGACGTTGCCAAAAGCGTCGGATTAGGCTGCGGCTCTCATGCCCTTGGAATTTCCAAAGCATTGGAAAGCGGTTTGCGGGAAGGTTCGATAAGCACCATCGCGATGATTGTCAGTGCTGTAACAGTTTCCGTTCTTGCTCCATGGCTCGTTGAACTATTATTGATAGATTCATAGTGATGAAAACTTGTTATGATAATAAACTTTCTTTTCATAGAGGAAGGTGAATCTAGTGAGAGTTTCCATATTTATTACGTGTCTATGCGATATTTTTTCTCCCCATGTCGGGAAGCACACCGTGGAAATACTGGAACGGTTCGGATGTGAAGTTGACTTTCCAGAGTTACAGACATGCTGTGGTCAGCCGGCGTATAATAGCGGTTTTTTCAAAGAATCGAAAGAAGCAATGAAACAAATGATGCGAGCCTTTAAAGATTCGGAATATGTAGTCGGTCCATCGGGCTCCTGCGTCGGGATGCTAAAAGAATATCCAAATCTGTTCAAAGGGGACCCGGAGTGGGAAGAAGAAGCTAGAAAACTTGCAGATAAATCGTACGAGTTAACCCAATTTCTCGTTGATGTCCTAAAAATTGTCGATGTCGGTTCAACGTTTAAAGGAAAGGTTACTTATCATCCTTCTTGCCATATGACAAGGCTTTTAGGCGTGAACGAGGCACCAATTACACTATTAAAACATATTGACGGAGTTGAGCTGATTGAATTGCCGGTTAAAGAAGATTGTTGCGGGTTCGGCGGTACTTTTGCCGTAAAAAACGCAGCAATCTCCGAAGAGATGGTAACAGAAAAATCACAGCATGTAACCGAGACGAAAGCAGAATATCTTGTCGGCGGAGATATGGGCTGCCTTTTCAATATTGGCGGCAAAATGCAGCGGGAAGGAAAAAAGGTGGAAGTCGTTCACATTGCAGAAATTTTAAATACAATCGGCTAGATGAAAGGAGGAATGTTTATGGGCCTAAAACTAAATGAATCAGCATATAAAGAACGGGTTCAAAAAGGGATTGAAGATGATTTTATGCGAAAAGCCGTTTCCTCTGCCCAGGGACGTTTCCGAACAAGGAAAAAAATACAGGAAGAAGCATTGGGAAACTGGGAAGATTGGCGGCGATTAGGTGAAGAGATCCGCAAGCATACGGTGGAAAATCTCGATTACTATTTGCAGCAGCTAAGTGATCAAGTTTCAAAACGTGGCGGAAATGTATTTTTTGCATCAACGGCAGAAGAAGCAAATGAATATATACAAAATGTCATTCAGAAGAAAAAAGCCAAAAAGGTTGTTAAGTCAAAATCGATGGTTACTGAAGAAATCAGTTTAAACCGCGCCCTCGAACAGATCGGTGCGGAAGTCGTAGAATCAGACCTGGGAGAATGGATTTTACAATTAGACGAAGAGCCTCCGTCCCATATTGTGGCCCCCGCCCTCCATAAAGACAGAGAGAAAATTCGCGAAACATTCGCAGAAAAAAGAGGCTACACGGGAACGGATACACCGGAAGAACTTGCGGCCTTTGCACGCAGCCAATTACGGAAAGACTTTTTATCGGCAGACGTTGGCATTACAGGATGCAACTTTGCTATTGCCGAGTCCGGAACGATTACCCTCGTAACAAATGAAGGTAATGCCGAAATGGTAACTGCCCTGCCGGACACCCTGATCACGGTAATGGGGATGGAACGCATTGTGCCGACTTGGGAAGAGATGGAAGTTCTTGTCAGTTTGCTCACAAGATCTGCAGTCGGGCAAAAATTAACGAGCTATATTACGGCATATACCGGAGTGCGTTCGGAAGATGAAATCGATGGTCCAAATGAATACCATCTTGTCATCGTGGATAATGGACGATCCAACATATTAGGAACCGAATTCCAAGCTGCCCTTCACTGCATCCGCTGTGCGGCCTGTATCAATGCTTGTCCCGTATATCGCCATGTTGGCGGACATGCATACAATTCCATTTATCCCGGTCCGATCGGCGCCGTATTATCCCCGTTACTGGGCGGCTATGATGACTTTAAAGAATTGCCGTATGCATCCTCGTTATGTGGTGCATGTACCGAAGCATGTCCTGTAAAAATTCCGCTCCATGAATTGCTCATCAAGCATCGGCAAATCATCGTGGAAAAAGAAAAAGCGGCACCATTGACTGAAAAAATTGGAATGAAAGGCTATGCAAAATGGGCTTCCAGTCCGGCTGCATACCAGCTCAGCACAAAAATGGCACGCCTTGCATTAAGCCCTTGGACAAATGACGATACGATAGAAAATGGCCCGGGACCTCTAAAAGAATGGACCAATTCACGCAATTTCCCTGCACCAAGCAAACAATCCTTTCGAACATGGTTTAAAGAAAGAGAAAAGCGTGGTGGAGCCTCGTGACAATTCAACATCGGGAAGCTTTTTTAAATCATATCGCTGCTAAATTAGGACGACCACGCCGGACAGAAGGTGTCAAACGGCCAAACTGGAGCGTCCACCCTCAACTTGAAGTATTTAATGAATTAACACAGGATGAATTAGTGGATGTGCTGGAAAAACAATGCGAATCCATTCATACTACTTTTAAGCGAACAGATAAAAACGGCCTAGGGAAGGTTTTAATAGAAACGATTAAAGCCTATAACGGAAAATCGATTATCGCACCAAATGATCCGCGAAATGAGGAATACGGTTTAACCAATCTATTTCAGGAAATCGGCAAAGAAATAGAAACGTATATTTGGGATTATACGAAGCATAAAGAAAATCAACGTTTTGCCGAAAGAGCAGATATTGGCATTACCTTTAGTGATATTACGCTGGCTGAATCGGCTACCGTAACCCTATTCCATCATAAAGGCCACGGCCGCTCGATAAGTCTGTTGCCGAAATCATATATCGCAATCATTCCAAAAGAAACCATCGTCCCCCGCATGACACAAGCTGCCCAGCAAATACATGCAGCAATTGCAAAAGGCGAAGATGTTGCATCCTATGTAAGTTTTATTTCCGGTCCAAGCAATAGTGCGGATATTGAAATGAACCTGATTGTCGGCGTACATGGACCGATACAGGCGACGTATATTGTTGTGGATTAAATGGCTTAACGGAAGCTATTTCTTCTTATACCTAGGGAAGAATTTGATGCACCCATATTCATCACGATAACCATCATCTGCATTGCTATGTTTATCATTGGTGTAGTCGGCTACAAACGAAGGGATCTTTCATAACGAACAAACTGCCAAAGTTTTGTCAAAAAACTCCTGGAAAATGACTTATTTATTTTCTGGGAGTTTCTTTATTACTGATATAAGATATAAAAGTTTTCCGTTATTGAAGGTTTGCACCTATTATCTCAAAATATTATTTGCCTCTCTTCTTTTTCCATTCATAAGGTTTCTTTGCCCATTCATAAAATTGAATAAACAAGACCAATAAAATAAATATGCCTATATTATCAATCCAACGTACTTCCTGGTGAAAAATTAACTGATAAACAACTGCCGTTACAAAGTATACCAATGAAAATCTAATGCTCTTTCTAAACATGCTACCACCCGCTTTCATCAAGCTTGTTATTCTTTCACGTCAGATGAATAAGCAACAGTATTTATACAATACAATTAGTTTAAACGGGTGTGTCAATAATTTTGTGTAAATAACCCTATTTCCGGTAGAAAAGTTAGCCTGCTTATTTTAGTTGATAAAACTTCTATCTCTAGGTTAAACACAGAGCCACAGCGGTAGCTGCTTGTCCTTGACCTTGTGCCTTTTCTTAGTTTTTGCTGGTTGGGTTCAGGGACCCGTCCAGCGAGAACTTAGAAAAGATCGGTCGTGGTACGCTCGGTGTGCGGATGAATTCTCCACATAGGGCATTATTTTTCCCATCCGCCAACGTACACACTACCACGACCGCAAACAAGGTCAAGGATGGCGGATCGGTGCGAGAGCTTAATCTTCCAGTGCTTCAAACATCTGTATCAATTCTGATTTTGCCTTTTCAAAGCCTCGATGACAACGCATGCCAAACTTGTGATTATAGTCTAGAAACCGTATTACAAGAAAACGTTCTAGGGATTCTTCATTTGGAAATTGTTCTTTGCGTTTGACATATCGTTTGATTTCTTTGTTAAAAGCGTCAATTAAGTTTGTTGAGTAGATACTGCGACGTATGGAAGCTGGGAAATCATAAAATGTTAGAATCTGTTCATTGTTCATCACAGATTCAATGACACGTGGATAAGGCTTTTCCCACTTGCTTTGCATCTGTTCTAAGGCTTCTAAAGCTTCTTCACGGTCTTTCGCTTGGTAAACGGCTTTAAAATCATCGAGAATGGCTGCACGATCTTTTACACGTACTTTACTAGAAATGTTTCGAGCGACATGTACACAACACACTTGATGCTTCGCCTTTGGATAGACACGGTGAATGCTATCTGTCATCCCTGGCAATCCATCGGAAATGAAAAGGAGGATGTTTTCTACTCCTCTTTCATGTAGGGAGTGGATGAGTTCTTCCCATACGTGAGAAGACTCTGTTGGTGCAATGGTAAAGTCTAAAACTTCTTTGTTTCCTTCTTCCGTAATACCAATAGCGATGTAGACAGCTTCTTTTTCAACCGTTTGACGTCGGACTGGAATGTGAGTGGCATCCAGGTAAATGCACACGTAGCGTTCTTCCAGCTTTCGTTCATGGAAAGCTTGCACGTCTTCAGAAACAAGTTGCGTTAGGTTCGAAACCGTTTGTTTGGAATAGTGATGTCCATACATCCGCTCGATGAGATGAGCGATTTCATTTGTCGTAATCCCTTTTTCATAAAGGTGAATGACAAACTGTTCCAGCGTATCATTGGAACGCTTATAAGGAGCTATTGTTTGTTGTTG
>NZ_BMEV01000044.1 GCF_014637175.1 Compostibacillus humi
TGTGGTAACCTCATTAATAACCTAGATTTAAGGGGGTGGCAAGTTTTTTTGTATAAAAACGCATAAAATAGGCAATACTAATAGTTTTTTACTAAAAACTTTTGACAATACGATAAAGAAAAAGGGGAGAACAATATGAAAAAAATCTTAGTTTTTCTATCTATTTTATTTGTATTATTCCTTGCAGCTTGTGGTGGAGGAGATGACGCAGCAGAGGATAGCAGCAACAATGCTGAAAATAACGAAGCTGCAGAAGGTACTGAAAACGAATCTGCTGATAATGTTGTTATAAAAGTAGGAGCTTCCAGTGTACCTCACGCTGAAATTTTAGAGGAAGCAAAACCGCTATTGGCAGAAGAAGGTATTACATTAGAAATTGAAGAGTATCAAGATTATGTATTGCCAAACGATGACCTTGCTAACGGGACGTTAGATGCAAACTATTTCCAGCATATTCCATTCTTAGAACAAACGATTGCTGATACAGGGTATGAATTGGAAAACATCGGCGGAATTCACATCGAGCCAATGGGAGTATATTCCCAAAACATTGCCAGCATCGATGATATTCCAGAAGGTGCAGAAGTCATTTTAAGTAACTCGGTTGCTGACCATGAACGTATTTTGAAATTGTTTGAAGCTCAAGGACTAATTACTTTGGATGACAGCGCAGAAGAAATTACAGTAGACAGCATTGTCGATAATCCAAAAAATTTACAATTCCAGCCTGATTATGCGCCAGAGTTATTGCCAGAACTTTATCATTCTGAAGCAGATGCCCTTGTAGTAATTAACACAAACTATGCGATTGAAGCAGAACTAAACCCGATTGAAGATTCTCTCTTTATTGAAGGGGAAGAGTCTGATTACGTAAACGTTGTAGCTGCCCGCGCAGAAGATAAAGACCGGGAAGAATTGAAAAAATTAGTCGAAGTATTGCACTCTGAAGAAATCCAAAACTTCATTATTGAGAAATATGAAGGCGCCGTTGTTCCAGTTGGCGGAAACGAATAAATAATGGAATTAAGTGCTGCCGGTACGAGATGCCGGCGGCACTTTTGGCATTTATAACGGGTACTTGACATTGATGGTGCCTGTGTTAAATTTTTTCTTGTGTGAAAGCCTTTTCCTTTGTTAATATGTTATTATTCAATATGGAAAGGATGGTCCCATATAAACGGTTTAAGGTATACGACAGATATGGAAAAGGCAATGGAAAAATCCCACGGGATGAGTTTTGCCGAATACGAACGAACTCTTGCAAACCGGATGAAAGTGGAAAAAAAGCGTGAGTTGGATTATGCGAAAAGCAAGGAAATTTTAACGACTGTGAAAAGTCATCTTCATCGATAATAAAAGAAAGACGCCAAGGTCCACTTCAGATCTTGGTGTTTGTTTTTATACAGGCGGTGACATTGGTTATTTTATCAGCAATACATATCGTTTCAACTTTCTGACTTCTGTTCTGGAAAATGTGTTATTTTAAGGCGGGATAAGCATTTTGCCAAAAAGTGAATTTGTTGATTATTAATTTGAAATCCTTTAAGATTGTAATGAGAATAGATTGAGAATGAATATTATATTCATTAAAGTAATAAAAATAACAGATTTTGGAGGTATTGTTATGGCAGGATCAGTGTTAGAAATTAAAAATCTTCATGTTTCCATTGAAGATAAAGAAATTCTAAAAGGAGTCGACCTAACGATCAAAGGCGGAGAATTCCATGCAATCATGGGACCAAACGGTACCGGTAAATCCACGTTAGCTTCTGCGATCATGGGTCATCCGAAATATGAAGTTACGGAAGGATCCATTACGTTAAATGGTGAAGACGTGCTGGAA
Source organism: Compostibacillus humi (assembly GCF_014637175.1). Classification (GTDB taxonomy): domain Bacteria; phylum Bacillota; class Bacilli; order Bacillales; family Amphibacillaceae; genus Oceanobacillus; species Oceanobacillus humi. The sequence continues at coordinate 1,844 of NZ_BMEV01000044.1, forward strand.
ATGGAAGTGGACGAACGTGCCCGCGCCGGTCTTTTCTTGGCGATGCAATATCCAAGTGAGATTAGCGGTGTAACGACATCCGATTTCTTGCGTTCTGCAATCAATGCACGCCGCGGTGAAGGCAACGAAATTCCTTTAATGAAATTCATAAAAGAATTAGATAAAGACTTAGACTACTTGGAAATTGACAAGAGCATGGCGACCCGCTATTTAAATGAAGGGTTCTCCGGAGGGGAGAAAAAGCGTAACGAAATTCTTCAGTTAATGCAGTTAAAACCGGATATTGCCATTTTGGACGAGATTGACTCTGGACTTGACATCGACGCTCTCAAAGTCGTTTCTAAAGGAATTAACAAAATGCGCAGTGAAGAATTTGGCTGCTTAATTATTACGCACTATCAGCGTTTGCTCAACTACATTACCCCAGACTTTGTGCATGTGATGATGCAAGGACGTATCGTAAAATCCGGCGGTCCTGAACTTGCAAAACGTCTAGAAGCAGAAGGCTACGAATGGCTGAAAGAGGAACTAGGAATTAAAGACGAAACTGTTGAACAGAATGCGTAATGGTTAGGAGGGGTAATATGACTGTGGAAACGAAACTTCCATACGATAAACAATACATCGAATCATTTTCCAGTGACCGCAAGGAACCGGAATGGATGAAGGAATTGCGCCTGCATGCCTTGGAAAAAGCGGACCAATTGGAAATGCCAAAACCGGACAAAACGAATATTACTAGATGGAATTTTACGAAATTCCGTCATGACTATATCCCTGGTGAAAAAATTGCTTCCATGAACGAATTGCCGGAGCTGTTACAAGAATATTTTGACCAGGACAATATTCCAGAAAACTTGCTTATTCAGCGCAATCAAAGTGTTGCATATTCAACGTTAAGCGAAGAGCTGAAGGAAAAAGGCGTTATTTTTACCGACATTTTCACTGCCCTCGAACAGCATGGGGACCTGGTGAAAAAATATTTCATGACTGATGCTGTGTCTGTAGATCAGAACCGATTGACAGCACTGCATGCCGCTCTTGTAAATAGTGGTGCTTTTATTTATGTGCCAAAAAACGTGGAAATCGAAGTGCCGCTGCAAATCGTATTCTGGCATGAAGACCCTAGCGCAGCATTGTTTAACCATGTCATTGTCGTTGCAGACGAAAACAGTAAGCTTACGGTAGTGGAAAATTACTTGTCCAGCGCATCTGAGGAAGAAACTGTCGCAAACATTGTGGAAGAAGTTTTTGCCCATGATAATGCGAAAATTTCCTTTGGTGCAGTAGACCATCTCTCCAGCAAAACGACGACTTATTTGAACCGTCGCGGTGTTGCTTATGAAAATGCAACGATCGACTGGGCGTTAGGACAAATGAATGACGGAAATACGGTTTCCGAAAATATTACACATTTAATCGGAAACGGCTCTAGCTCGAATGCGAATGCCGTTACCGTTGGCCGGGGAAAACAGATTCAAAACTTCACTGCCAATATTGTGCAGCATGGGAAAGGTTCCGACGGATTTATTTTGCAGCGTGGTGTCATGCTGGAAGGCGCGACAACGATTTTCAACGCTATCGGCAAAATTGAACACGGTGCAATTAAAGCAAATTCGGAACAAGAATCCCGCCTGCTTATGCTTAGCCCGAATGCCCGGGGAGATGCAAACCCAATTCTGTTAATTGAAGAAAACGATGTTACTGCAGGACATGCAGCATCTGTCGGAAGAGTAGACCCAATTCAAATGTACTATCTCATGAGCCGGGGACTTCCAAAAGATGATGCAGAACGGCTTGTAATTCATGGATTCTTGGCACCGGTTGTAACCCAGCTGCCGATAGAATCAGTGAAAAAACAATTAACCCAAGTAATCGAGAGGAAGGTATACTAATGGACGTAAAAGCCATTCGAGAAATGTTTCCCATTTTAGATCAAGAAGTGAATGGTCATCCATTAGTATATCTCGATTCATCTGCAACATCACAAACGCCGTTGCCTGTCATTGAAGCATTGGATAAATATTATAAAGAAGACAATTCCAATGTTCACCGGGGAGTACATACCCTTGGGACGAGGGCAACGGATCAGTATGAAGGCGCCCGGGAAAAGGTGAGAAAATTTATCAACGCAGCTAGTGAAAAGGAAGTTATTTTTACCCGGGGATCAACAACTTCGATAAACTATGTTGCCTACGGCTATGCCCGGAAAATCCTGCAGCCGGGGGATGAAATTGTCATCACGCCGATGGAACATCATAGCAACATTATCCCTTGGCAGCAGGCGGCAAAAGCTACAGGTGCAACATTAAAATATATTCCGCTGCAAGAGGATGGAACGATTGCACTGGAAGATGTAAAAGCAACGGTTACCGAACAGACGAAAATTGTTGCCGTAACCCACGCATCAAATGTTCTCGGTACCATTAATCCGATTAAAGAGATTGCAAAAATTGCCCATGACCATGGTGCGGTGCTGCTCGTCGATGGTGCCCAGGCAGTTCCCCATATGAAGGTGGATATGACAGATTTAGACTGTGATTTTTATGCCTTTTCCGGCCATAAAATGTGTGGACCGACGGAGATTGGGGTACTCTATGGAAAACAGGAACTGCTGGAACAAATGGAACCGGTGGAATTTGGCGGCGAAATGATTGATTTCGTTGATCTTTACGATTCCACGTGGAAAGAACTGCCTTGGAAATTTGAAGCCGGCACGCCGATTATTGCCGGTGCCATCGGCTTAGGTGCCGCCATTGACTTTCTTGAAGATGTCGGCATGGACAATATTTTTGCTCATGATAAAAAGTTGGCTGCCTACGCCTTGGAAAAATTAAAATCCATCGACGGCATTTCTATTTATGGTCCTGAGGAACGAGGGGCCCTCGTTACCTTTAATATTGAGGACGTTCATCCGCACGATGTGGCAACGGTGCTGGATATGGAAGGAATTGCGATTCGGGCGGGACATCATTGTGCTCAGCCGTTGATGAAGTGGTTAAATGTTACTGCAACAGCCCGGGCCAGCTTTTATTTATATAATACGGAAGAAGAAATTGATGCATTGGCGAAGGGACTCTTGAAGGCGAAGGAGTATTTTGGTAATGTCTTTAAATAATTTAGATACTTTATATCGGCAAGTCATCATGGATCATTATAAAAATCCGCGAAACCGCGGGATTGAGGAAACGGGGGATGGGGTCACCGTAGACATGAATAACCCGACCTGCGGAGACCGTATCCGTCTCCAATTAAAAGTGGAAGAAGGAGTCGTAACAGACGCCCGTTTTGAAGGAGAAGGATGTTCCATCAGCATGTCTTCCGCTTCCATGATGACCCAGGCTGTAAAAGGCAAAACGATTGAAGATGCATTAAAAATGTCCAGCCTTTTTTCCGATATGATGCTCGGAAAAGAAATTGATACCGATTTGGAGATGGGAGATATCGAAGCGCTCCAAGGAGTATCGAAATTTCCGGCGCGCATTAAATGTGCAACCCTTGCCTGGAAAGCGATGGAAAAGGGTGTAAAAAGACAGTAAAGATGCATTCAATTGCAGTGTTTGCCGGATGAATTAAGAAATACAAAGGAGGTTTTCCTGTTGGCTAAAAATTTACCCGAAATAGAAGAGTATAAATACGGGTTTCGTGATAAAGACGTTTCGGTGTTCCGTACTGAAAAGGGTTTGACCCGAGAAGTTGTGGAACAAATTTCCAAAATGAAGGAAGAACCGCAATGGATGTTGGACTACCGCTTAAAGGCATTGGAACATTTCTATAAAAGACCGATGCCGCAATGGGGCGGTGATCTATCCGGTCTTGACTTTGATGAAATTGTTTACTACGTAAAACCGTCGGAAAAACAAGGCCGTACGTGGGATGAAGTTCCTGAGGAAATTAAACAGACCTTTGACCGTCTTGGCATTCCAGAGGCAGAACAGAAATATCTTGCTGGTGTATCGGCTCAATACGAGTCAGAAGTCGTATACCACAGCTTGAAAGAAGATTTGGAAGAGCTAGGTATTATCTTTATGGATACCGACTCGGCCTTAAAAGAACATGAGGAACTGTTCAAAGAATACTTTGGAACGGTAGTACCTTATTCCGATAATAAATTTTCTGCATTAAATTCTGCCGTATGGTCTGGCGGTTCCTTTATTTACGTTCCGAAGGGCGTTAAAGCAACGACTCCGCTTCAGGCATATTTCCGAATTAATACGGAAAATATGGGACAGTTTGAAAGAACGTTAATTATTGTGGATGAAGGAGCATCTGTCCATTATGTAGAAGGATGTACGGCTCCTACCTATTCATCGAGTTCCCTGCACAGTGCGGTCGTTGAAATTATCGTTAAAAAAGGCGGATATTGCCGCTATACGACAATTCAAAACTGGTCGAATAACGTTTATAACCTTGTTACGAAACGGGCAACGTGTGAAGCCGATGCAACGATGGAGTGGATTGACGGAAACCTCGGTTCCAAATTAACGATGAAATATCCGTCTATCCATCTGAAAGGCGAAGGCGCCCGCGGAAACACGATTTCCATCGCCATGGCAGGAAAAGGCCAAGTGCAGGATGCAGGTGCGAAAATGTATCACCTTGCTCCAAATACGTCTTCTACGATTGTTTCCAAGTCCTTTTCTAAAGATGGCGGAAACGTAACTTACCGCGGACTCGTCCATTTTGGCCGGAAAGCGGACGGTGCCAAAGCAAATATTGAGTGTGATACGCTCATTTTGGATGACAAATCAAAATCCGATACGATTCCGTACAATGAAATATACAACGACAATATTTCCCTTGAGCATGAAGCAAAAGTTTCCAAAGTCTCGGAGGAACAATTATTCTACCTTATGAGCCGTGGACTGACGGAAGAAGAAGCGACAGAAATGATCGTCATGGGCTTCATCGAACCGTTTACGAAAGAACTTCCAATGGAATATGCGGTGGAAATGAACCGCCTTATCAAGTTCGAAATGGAAGGATCAATCGGTTAATACAGAAAAACCCCTGTCATGTGGCAGGGGTTTTCCTAATGGATCGCATTCTAAAGTGAACAACAGTCATTCCGTAAAACGCCTTTCACTTAAGTAAGATTAGGAATCCTTCGGTACAAATGATAAGATGAGGATAGACTGGAAAGAAGAAGGGATTTCATTTTGGTATTTATCATATGCTTTATTATTGCAATCATTTCATCATTTATAGGAGCAATTGCAGGTCTTGGCGGCGGAGTTATCCTTGTGCCGAGCATGTTTCTTGCCGCTTCGATTTCTGACAGTTTCAGCTGGGCAACTCCGCAAACAATTGTCGGTATTTCGTTAATCACGATGATTTTTACATCTTTATCCTCCGCCACCGCGTATATGAAATCAAAACGGGTAGACTTTCAAACCGGATTGCTGCTTTTGTCCGGAAGCATACCTGGCGGGGTTCTCGGCTCCTGGCTGAATAGCTATTTTAGCCCGAAAACCTTTTTGATTTTTTTCGGAACGCTCGTCATCGTAATTTCTTTGCTAATGATAGTGAAGAAAGAAAAAATACCGAAAAGGACTGGTAAACACGGACTTCAGCGTACGGTGCATATTGCTGGGGAGACGTATGACTACCGTATTTCTGTATTCCTGGCAATAATTCTTTCCCTTGCCGTCGGTATTTTGTCGGGTTTATTTGGTATTGGCGGCGGCTCGATTATGGTTCCGGCAATGATATTGTTATTCGGTATGCCTGCCCATATTGCTACGGCAACTTCCATGTTTATGATTTTCTTTGTCAGCATGATCGGAAGCATTTCCCATGTGACGATGGGACATATTGCATGGGAATATGTCCTGTTTTTCATCCCTGGTGCATGGATTGGCGGAAAATTAGGGGCGAAAGTCAATCAATTATTGCCCGGGAAAACGTTGGAATGGGTATTAAGAATTATCCTTATTTTCGTAGGTATTCGGATGATTTTTCAAGGGATTTCGTAAGGAGATTGACCGATGGAAGAAAAAATATATATTTATTACACGAATGATTTGCATAGTAATTTTCAGCAATGGCCGAGAGTAGCCCGTTTTCTCAAAGATAAAAAGCGTACAAGAGAGGCTTATGGAGATGCCTTTTTCCTCATGGATATTGGCGACCATATGGATCGGGTGCATCCTATTTCGGAAGCTTTTAAAGGGAAAGCCAACGTAGCTTTATTAAATAAGCTGGAATATGACTTTGTTACGATCGGAAATAATGAAGGGATTACTTTATCTCACGAGGAACTGTTTCAGTTGTATGACGAGGCAAGTTTCGAAGTTATATGTGCCAATCTGCATAGTTTGCGCGGTGAAAATCCGGCCTGGCTCCATCCTATCGGAATAAAAGAAACGAAAAGCGGCATTCGCATTGGAGTAATAGGCCTGACCGCCCCATTTAACGATTATTATGAATTGTTAGACTGGCACGTTTCCCCTATTTATTCCACGTTGGACCGACACATTCACAATTTAAAAAATTGCAGTGATATTGTCGTTTTAATGTCCCATCTCGGTCTGAGCGAAGATGAAGAAATTGCGAGGAGATACCCGGAAATTGATGTTATTATCGGTGGGCATACCCACCATCTATTGCGAACGGGAGAAGAAATTCAGCAGACGATAATTACTGCAGCAGGAAAACATTGTTTCCACGTCGGGGAAGTAATATTAACGTGGAGTCATTCGGAAAAGAAGCTTGTGAAAAAAGAAGCTTATGCAACAGATATTACCAATTATGAAAAAGATATGGATACGAAGGAAACATTGCGAGAAATGGAAAAGAAGGCTGACGGGCTGTTGGAAGAAACTGTGGCCGAGCTGGAAAAACCGTTGGAAAAGGATTGGTTTCGGGACACCCTCCTTATGCAAGAACTCACGCATACGTTACGAAAATGGACGAGGGCAGACTGTGCCATGTTAAATGCGGGGTTATTGCTCGATTCCTTGCCCGCTGGAAAAGTAACATACAAAGATGTTCACCGGGTATGCCCCCATCCGATTAATCCGGTCATTGTAGAGTTGACTGGAAACGAATTGGTGGAAGTAATACGGGTCTCGCTAACAAAAGAATTTATGGAATTTCCGCTGAAAGGGTTCGGCTTCCGGGGAGAGATGCTTGGCAAGATGATGTTCTCTGGTATTAACGTCGAGACAGGACGTCATCGAAACGGCGAGCCTTATGTAAAAAATGTCATCCAGGAAAATGGGGAGCTGATTAATGGAAATAAAAGGTATTTCGTAGCCACTGCCGATACATTTACCTTTGGCAGAATGCTGCCGGAAGTAGCAAAATCGGAAGTAAAGCAATACTTTTTGCCAGAGTTTATCCGGGATTTGCTGGCAGATACGCTAAAACATAAGTTTTCTAAACAGCTATAATGCTAGAGCATTTTTCCTGGTATCATTCCCCTTTTCTTCCGCATACACTTATTGTGTATAAAAGAAGGAGGCGGAATGACGTGCTTTCAGTAAAACCTTTAGAAATTGAAGGATACACCTTCGTGGCAACAACGGTAGAGCTTCCAAAGACGACTTTATTAATTATTTCCAATGATATCGGCTATATTATGTGTGCTGCATTGGATGTGGATTTCTTTAATGAAAATGAAAAGCTTCGACAAAGAGAAGTCATTGCAGGCAGGGCAGAGGGGGTACGGACGATTGAGCAATTGCTCCATGCTCCGCTGGCCAAAATTACCGATGCGTCGAAAAAATACGGCTGGGAGATTGGAATGATCGGCAAAGATGCATTGTTAAAACTGACGTAACATTGGCGGAGATTCGATTCTCCGTCTTTTATATTGAGAAAATCCGGGACATCGCTTTGATATCGTTTAAAATGATAGTAAATTTGATTAATCCATGTTTAAATGAAAAGAGAGCAACATGTATGACAAATTTCAGGAGCAGAATATGAGACTAATTAGTACAAGATCACTTCAGGCTGGAATGAAACTGGCTAAATCCATTTACAATGAGAACGGCATTCCTCTTTTGTCAAAAGGAGTTTCCTTGACAGATAAAACTATTCAACGGCTAATTCGCCAAGGAGTTTCCTACGTATACATAGAGGACAAAGCAACCGAGGATATTGTCATCGAGTCAGCTGTGTCAGAGGAGCTGCGGATTGAGGCAACTCAGGAGATCAAGGAAATTTTTCATGAAATCAGCAATGCCGGATTAGAGAAAAAATCGTTTCTATTGGATAAACAAGGGAAAAAGATGGGCGAAATTGTAAAGAAGTTGTTGGCGGAAATACAGCAACAGCCGAAACAGTTATCCATGCTGGCAGATATTTTCGTCACCGATCAATACGTATTTCAGCATTCGTTAAATGTGACCATTTATTCCCTTGCCCTCGGGATTTCACTGCAGTTTCCGCAAAAAAAACTGCTGGAAATCGGTGTTGGTTCTTTGCTGCACGATATTGGAAAAATATTTATCGATCAGAAAATACTCAATAAAAAGGGCAGGTTAACTGATGAGGAGTTTGAAGTAATCAAAACCCATACGGAACTTGGTTTTGACTTTTTGCGCCAGCACATCGAAATTCCTTCCGTTGTTGCCCATTGTGCCTATGAACACCATGAACGGCTAGACGGGTCAGGTTATCCTCGGGGAATCAAAGAAAATGAAATTCACCCTTATGGAAAATTAATTGCGATTACAGATGTATTTGATGCAGTGACAAGCAACCGAATTTACCGGGATGCCATGCTTCCTCATGAAGGATTGGAAATTTTATATGCGGGAAGCATCTCTCAGTTTGACAAGCATATGGTAGAGGAGTTTAAAAAGAGTATCATTATTTACCCGAACGGCTTACAGGTAGAGTTAAGTGACGGCAGGAAAGGGGTTATTCTCCGCCAAAATCCCCATTTAAACGAAAGACCGGTTGTTCGTGTGCTTTCTGAAGATGATCAGCCGTTAAAAGTTCCCTATGAAATTGATTTAAAAGAAGAGCTGGATACGATGATTGTTTCCGTTATGAAAGAGTAGTTCCCGATTCTATCCCCCCTGATACAGGCATAGATTGTATCAGGGGGGATAGTCATGTGGCGACGAAAATACCGACGAAAATTTGCACCACCTCCGGGAAGGCATCTGTTTATTATCGCCTTTATTATTTTTATCATCGTTGTCTTTCTCAGTATTCAAATCATCGATCGGGGAATCACCCCTGCAATTATTGAAATCTCGGAAATAAAAACCGACGAATTTGCCATGAGGGCAATTAATACGGCAGTACGGTTTGCAGAAAGCTATGATTTTACCGATGTTGTTCAAGTTACGTATGACAATGATGGTCATCCAGCAATCTACGGTTATAATACAGCGATTATCAGTGAAATAAATCGGGTTGCCACGGAAAGGGTTGAGGAATTTTTCATGCATGTCAATCGCGGTGATCCGATTGACTACGATTATCCGCTGCAAGATTATGAATTTAGTGAGGATCCAGGGGACCGGGCGAAACGGGATCCGACCGTAATTGAAATTCCCCTTGGCGAAATTACGGGAAATGCTGTTCTTGCCAATCTCGGACCGAAGATACCGATCAACTTGGAGCTTGTCGGCAATGTACGGACGAATATTATCCGTGAGACTGAGCCGCTTGGAATCAATGGCTCATGGGTTTCCCTATATGTCAATGTGGAAGCGGACGTGCAAATCATTATCCCGTATATTACGGAAGTAACAACGGTACAGACAGAAATTTACATTGACAGCGGAGCGATCATGGGAGATGTTCCAGATTTTTACGGGGGAGAATCCCCATCCATTTCCGTTCCCCGGGAAGATTTTCAGGATAACTTGCAAGATGACCATTAATATAGTATATTAGTTGATATAATTTCATAGGCCTCAGATCGGTGAGGTAGAGGTGCAAGCAAGAAGAGTAGTCAGCAGGAGGATGACAACGAGGATTGCTGATGAAAGGATTGTTTGCCGAAGCGTAATAAGGGTCAGACTTATTATTGCTGGTGTGCCTTTGAATAAGAGGTACACTGTCATGCATGTATTGCATGGAGGACTACTGATCGAGATGGAGGATAACGGATTTTGCAGGCAGGCAAAGATAAGTTATTTTCTATCTTTGCTTGTTTTTTTATTGCTTTTTTTTTCCTCCTAAAAGGTTGGTAAGACCATATCTCTATCAACGAAGTTCTCCGCATTATTTCAAAATTTTAGGAGGTTACTGTATTGATTGGCACAATTTATTCCATTATTCCTGCAGTATTAATGCTGGTACTTGTCATATTGACAAGGAATGTTACGTTATCATTGGGAATTGGCATCGTTGTCGGTGCGTTATTTGTTCATAACTTCCAAATCTTGGATTCTCTAATGGGAATTTGGAAAGTATTCTTTGAGATTTTTATCACGGAAGAAGGCATAAATATTGGTAATTTGTATTTAATCACCTTCTTGTTATTATTGGGAATCATGGCTGCATTTCTTCAAGCCTCGGGTGGAAGCAAAGCCTTCGGGGAATGGATGATGAAGCGGGTAAAAACGCAAAGAGGCTCCAAACTGATGGCAGGAATTTTAGGTATTATCATTTTCATTGATGATTATTTTAATAGTCTCGCTGTAGGGCAAATCGCAAGACCAGTAACAGACCGGCATAACGTTTCCCGGGCAAAATTGGCTTATATTGTGGATTCTACTTCGGCACCGGTTACGGTAATTTCCCCTATTTCCAGCTGGGGTGCGTATATTATTGGTATTTTAGGAAGCATTTTTATAGCAAATGGCATTACCGACCTGCAGCCTTTACAAGCATTTGTGATGATGATTCCATATAATTATTATGCATTGGCCGCCATCTTCCTTGTGTTTTTGACCGCCTATTTAAAAATGGATATCGGTGCTATGAAAAAACATGAAACCCGAGCAGCTGAAACTGGACAGCTGTTAGGTCCAAACCAAAAGAAGGCTCCTGGGGATTTGAGCGACCAAATCGAGACCCATCAACAAGGGAAAGTATATCACCTGCTCATACCAATTATCGTTCTAGTGGCAGCAACGGTTTCTTCCATGCTGGTTACCGGCGCGTTAGCTGCGAAAGAAGTTACTATTTTAACTATTTTTGCTAATACCGATGTTAATCTGTCATTATTTATCGGCGGAATATCGGCAATTATCACTTCCCTTATCTTTTATCTTGCTTTAAACAAACCGCGGGAAGATATAGGGAGAATTGTTGCAGAAGGTTCTAAAACAATGCTTCCAGCCATTTATATCCTCATCCTGGCTTGGATGATTGGTTCGATTATTAGTACTTTGGAAACAGGATCTTATTTGGCGAATGCTTTCAGCAATGCCTCGATTAATCCGCAGCTTGTGCCGCTGTTATTGTTTGTTACAGCCGGCTTTATGACTTTGGCTACGGGAACTTCCTGGGCGACCTTTGGCATCATGCTTCCAATTGCAGCAGAATTAATCATCGTGATAGATTCTGGCTTGCTGTTGCCGTCCCTTGCTGCCGTACTTGCTGGTTCTGTATTTGGGGATCACTGCTCTCCTATTTCCGACACGACGATTCTGTCGTCAACCGGTGCCGGATCCAATCATATCGATCACGTCATTACCCAATTGCCTTATGCTTTCATGGCAGCTGTCGCAGGAATCATCGGTTTTTTGCTGATTGGCTTTACAAACCAGACGATTCTTTCTCTACTTGTCGCTTTAGCTGTTATTCTTATAATCGGCTTTGTCATTCATAACTTTGGAAAGACGGAGCAATGACCGTATGAAAGACTGTACTATAGTTAATAGTGCAGTCTTTTTTATTCACGTATTGTTTGTAATAGTTACTTTATGCCAAGCAAAAATAACCAGTAATAAAATTTTTTTAGTAAATTTTTATTAGAATGTTTGACATTGTATCAAAGTACGGTATAATACAAACTGAAATGTCTGAAAAAAGAAAACTTTAAAAACTATCTTATTGCAAATTCAATTAGCAAATTTGCAATAAGGGAAAAGGAGGATTTCACATGGAAACACGCTCACAATGGGGTACACGTGCAGGATTTATTCTTGCAGCTGCTGGTTCTGCCATCGGTTTGGGAAATATATGGCGTTTTCCTGCAGTGGCCTACGAAAACGGCGGAGGAGCATTCTTTATCCCTTATCTTTTTGCTCTCTTAACAGCCGGAATTCCTATTTTAATTATGGAATTTACGTTGGGGCAAAAGTATCGTGGTTCTGCACCGCTCACTTTTCGCAGAATTAACAAGAAGACCGAATGGCTCGGCTGGTGGGGAGTCATGGTTGCCTTCGTCATTTCTACCTACTATTCCGTCATTATTGCCTGGGCTATGTCATACTCAATCTTTTCCTTTAATCTAGGCTGGGGAGAAGATACAGAAGGGTTTTTATTTGGGAATTATTTAAATCTTACTGTTGATCCGGGTCAGACGGGAAGTTTTGTGCCAGGGGTGCTCATTCCTCTGATTGCTGTTTGGGTGATTGTATTATTCATCCTCTTCAGAGGGGTTAAAAAAGGAATTGAAATGGCAAACCGCATTTTTATTCCTTTGCTGACAATTGTCTTTTTAATTATTGTTATACGTGCAATTACGTTGCCAGGTGCTATTGAAGGACTAAATGCCTTCTTTGCTCCGGACTTTAGTAAAATTTTCTCAGCAGATGTTTGGGTTGCAGCTTATGGACAAATTTTCTTCAGCCTGTCCATTGCCTTTGCCATCATGATTACGTATGCCAGTTACTTGCCGAAGAAATCGGACATAACGAATAATGCTTTTATCGTTGGATTTGCCAACTCCAGTTTTGAGCTTCTTGCCGGGATTGGAGTATTCGCAGTATTAGGATTTATGGCTAGTCAAGCCTCCGTTGGCATTGATGAAGTTGTTGCTGGCGGCGTAGGGCTCGCTTTCGTTGTCTTCCCGCAAATCATTAATCAATTCCCGGGAATGAACGAGTTCTTTGGATTCCTCTTCTTCTTATCTCTGACGCTGGCTGGACTGACTTCATTAATTTCGATTTGTGAAACTTATATTGCCGGATTGCAGGATAAATTTAAACTGACCAGAACGCAAGCAGTTTTATATGGCGGTGGAGTCGCTGCAGTTATTTCTCTATTGTTTGCTACCCAAGGCGGTCTATACTTCCTTGATGTCATAGATTACTTTATTAACCAATTTGGGGTAGCGATGCTCGGATTGGTTGAAGTGATCATGATTTCATGGTTCTTACGTCAGCTGAAAGATTTGAAAGATCATGCCAACGGGATTTCCGACCTGCGTCTCGGAGCATGGTGGGATATCAGCCTGAAATATATTACTCCGGTTGTCCTCGGCTACATGATGTTCCAGCTGCTATCGCAAAACATATTGAAAAAGTTCGATACGGATACAGGAAACTATGAAGGCTACACCGATGCGTTCATCATGTTTGGCGGATGGTTTGTAGCTGGTGGAGCCTTAATAATCGGAATATTGCTAATGTATACGAAATGGAAAGAGAAAGAGACGGAAATCCAAGAAACAAGGGAGGCAAAATAATGACTGGCGAATCGATTTTTGTAATGATTCTTGGAATGTTAATTATTTGGGGAGGTCTCGCTGCAAGCATTGTCTATGCCATGCGGAAAGCGAAAGAAACAAAATAACGATGAAGGGAGTTCTAGTTGTAGAACTCCCTCTTTATCTTTTCTGCCTCGCCATCCGCTCCCATTTTTTTAAATATGGATATGGGTCAAAGGACCATTCACTATAGCCGTTATCTTTATACATTCCGTAATGAAGATGGGGCGGGAACTTTCCGGAAGTGCCAGGCGGACCATAGCCTGAGGAGCCGACGCTTCCAAGAATATCACCAGGCTTCACTACCTGGCCGATTTTTAAATTTTCGTCATAACCGCTCAGGTGGGCGTAATAATGATAAATATTATAGATATCCCGAATACCTACCCGCCAGCCGCCGTATAAATTCCAGCCCATCATTTCTACGACACCGTACGTAGTCGATTTGACAGGAGTTCCGTAACTGGCAAAAATATCTGTGCCTTCATGAATCCGGACTCCGCCAAAACCTCTGCGATCTCCCCAGGTGTTACGGTAACTGTAGTTATAATTGATGTCAACAGGGAAATCCCGGTCTGTCAATTCGATTTTTTGAAACGTACGAAAAACTTTGGCTGTATTTTTGATCGTTTGTACCGTCAAATCCCGTTGATAATAATTCCAAAGGGCTATTTTAATATCTTCTTCCGTATTGCCGTACTCTAAGATTATACTGCCCATCGTATATAAAATATCTTCCGGGTCTGTCGGAACGGCTTTGCCGTCTCCATTTCCGTCCTTTCCTTTACCTTGGAAAATGTCGATCATCCTTGTATCTGTGATTTCTGATGTATTTTCCAGTCCAAACCATAATTCTTTTGGGATACTAATGGATACGACTTTTTCCGGTTCAGAGCTATCTTGGATATTCCTTTCATAATTATCAATGGCAGCAAAGTAGTACCACGGAATTTGTGTAAGAGCTTCCGCTTTCTTAAAAAGGGCCATCCGTTCCTCGTAGATGGAAGGTTTGTCTTCTTCCGCATTAATCGAAATTGGAGCTGCAAATAGTAATAGGGCAAGAAGAACAAAGAATAGCGGATAATGCAAGCATGTCACCTTCCTTCCAAATGATAATGATGCTGCTAGTTACCTTTCCTGAGAGGTTTCCTTCATTTTATTAATGAGTTGTTCAATCAAGTTATCGTATTCCCTGTTCGTGGAGGAATTATGCAGGCTTTGAATATCCCCAATTAACGATTTATTATCGGAAACGTAAATCTCAAAAAAGCCCGGCATTACTGATTCGGCAGTTTTTTTGGCGATATCAGCAGCTGTTTCCCGTTCCATACCGTCATCTTTTTCATACGCAATTAGTACTTCCCGATCGGTAACGAGGGTGGCTACTTCGCGAAACCCATCATGACGCAAAATAATTCTCGTAATCATATCTGCATACGTATTCCTGTCTATTGTTGCCGAGTGGTTCGCTTCAAGTTCTTCATCCATTTCATTTTTCGAGTAACGGACATATCCTAATTGTTCATTTACGTCATTCCCGGTTTGTGGGGTAATATTTGTATTCGGATTATGCTGATTGGAAATGCGCTCATCTTCCCGCATTAATCCTTGGTCGTTGGCACAACCGTATAAAGTGAAAAGAAAGGCAGCAATTAATATAGAAAAAAGTTTCATCATTTGTTCATCCTCCTAAATATATTCCTCTCCATATAGTTTGGATTTCACGGTTGAAATCATGCACTGTATTTTTCTGTTTCTAAAATGGGCAATATGGTAAAATGGTAGGAGTGAGGTGGAGGTGGGATAGTGATAGAGCTTCACGGAAAATTTTACGAATTAGCAGAAAATCATAAGGATGGTTTTCAGGAAGACGCACTAAAAGAAAGGTATGCAGAAATTTTGGCGAAATATGATTATATTGTCGGGGACTGGGGTTACAATCAATTGCGCTTAAAAGGGTTTTATCACGATAGGAATCAAAAAGCATCAGCGGATACGAAAATCAGCGCTTTGGAAGATTACTTATACGAATACTGTAATTTTGGGTGTGCATACTTTGTCTTAAAAAAAACGAATAAAAACATATAAATAAAAAGTACTTTAGAAGCATTCCATTGTGTATTGGATGCTTCTTTTTTTGTCCGAAAATAATCTAACTGTAGCAGATTATTACAAAGTTTGCCGTGATATAAATCACTTTACAAAAACTTTTCAAAAAATGATTCATTCCTACTATATAAAGGATATCAAGTAATATAAAAAAGAAATTCCTGTCTTCATTTCCGACTATCCACTTATTTTTCTCTGATGCAAAAGATTCTCCTTAGCAAAAATTTGCAGATTTTTTAGGAAAAAGGTGGCATTTTTCTGCTTCTTGCAGCAACCGTTGACAAATTGACATATTTACAAAATTTGATTATATATCAAATATCGAAGGAACATCGGGTGAAAAGGGTGGAATTAAATTTGCTAGAGTCGAAAAGGAAAGCAATTATTTTTCTAGTTATTGCATTTATTCTAGCAGCAATAGCAGGAATATTACTGCTGCAAAAAGTCGAGGAACTTAATTCTGATCTCGGCCGACAAGTGGAAGTATATGTAGCAAACACAAATATCAGCTCCCGTGAAATCATTACCCCCGAGGCGATTACAACCGATGAAATACCGCGCCGATTCGTCCGTGACGAGCATGTTACTGACATTGAGGAACTTTATAATAAAGTATCGGTAGTTCCTTTATCCAAAGGGGAATTAATTACAAAAAACATGCTGAAGGATGCTACTGCTGTTACCGACAGTAACCATCGCCTCATTGCACTATTAAAATCAGACAATGTATTTTTTGACGAAGAACTCCATACCCTAGACCGGGTAGATATTATTGTCTCCCATACATTTAACGGAAAACCGGAAACAAACGTGTTTATGACCGATGTGAATGTGGCAAAAGTTGCCCGCAATAGTGAGGAGTTTGTCGGAATACAAGTAGAAATCCCGTTTGCCAAAGTAACCGAGTTAATCCATATGCAAAATTACGCTGATAGCATCAGAGTCGTAAAAGCAAATGTCGGACAGTTTGCCGGGGACGGACAACTGATTGAACAAGGAGAGGGGAACGAACAGAATCCTTCGGAAAACGAGGAAGCTCAAAGTCAAGAAAACGAAGGAAGCGATAATAAGGTAAAACAAAATGATAAAGAAACGAAAGAAAAAAATAAGGAAGAAAACAAGGAAAAGAATAACGATAGTTCAGAATGAGAATTTGCAATATTCGACTATTATCCAATGTTCAAAAAAGAGCGGATTGGGTGAGACAAATTGCCACTAACAAATGACGTATATATCATCGGGAAAAATGAAGAATTAGTGTCATTAGTAAAAGAACAAATCGGTAATTATTTTACTGCTCATGAAATTGCTATCGAGGAGATCCGCAAATATGAGCCAAATTTGATTGTGCTTGTCAATGCGGAAGGAAATACAGCAGTAGAGTATGCACAGCTAATTTTATCCGAACTTCACGAAACTGCGATTATATGTGTGAACGATGAGGAAAATTTTGACGTCCTCCGCGGCTTGAACCGTTTAGGTATAACCGATTATTACATACTGCCGGGAGAAGAAATCCTATTTATGGAGAAATTACATACGCTGGCGCGAGAGGCTGGTCAGCGGAAATTGCAGGACCAGGCCTTGATGAAACGGGGCGGAGGAAAAGTATTCTCATTCTACAGCGGCAGCGGCGGTACGGGGAAGTCCATCGTCAGTTCCGTATTTGCCCAAACATTAAAATTGGAATCTACCGCAAACGTTCTGTTTATCGATCTGAATTTGCAGTACGGCGGGGCGGAAACGTACTTAAATCTGGATAGCTCCCGTTCGATTGTTGATTTGCTCCCGGTAATCGATGAATTGAACGAACAGCATATACGAAACGTAGCCGAAATGGAAGAGCATTCGAATATGCATGTCATTGTCAGCCCAAGAGATGCAGAAATGGCGGAAAGGGTTTCGGAAGAACTGATTTTACGATTATTGCGTGCAGCAAAACGGAGCTACGATTTTATTATCATAGATCTTCCAGTGTGGATGGATGAAAGGACATACATCGCTTTGGAGGAATCTACAAAAATTTATTACGTAATGAACTTGGATACCCAGGCGATAAAAATATTTCATCATGTGGAAAAACTGTTCCAGCGCCTCGGGATTGTCATGGAAGAACGGATGGATATGGTTTTGAATTTTAAAGGGAAGGATAAAGAACTAACAAAAAAAGACCTGGAACGATTTGTGACGTATCCGATTGCGGTGGAAATCAGAAGAGATAAAAACTTGCAAAACTTTATCAATAAAGGAGTTCCTTTAAGAAAGACACCGAAAGAAAAGAAAATGACAAGTTTCGCGAAAGATGTACATAAATGGGTAAATTCCATGCTGAAATAGGCAATGGAAAGGTTGTGGTTAAAAATGGCCCTTTTTCAGCGAGCAAAATCTGTGAGCACGATGCGAAATACCGAGCCTGTCTATACTTCAAGTACAGGTTATATTGATGAACTTGTCGAGCATTACAAAACAAGATTGCTGACCGAAGTGAATTTGGAGCAGATTACCAGTCTGAATACAGCAGAGAAACGGATCAAGATTGAAAGACATATCAACCAATTTATGGCCGAGGAGAAAGTTGTCATTCCCCGGCAAGACAAAGAAACCTTACTTACGAAATTAATCGACGAAAGCGTTGGATTTGGGCCGCTCGAGTCACTATTGAACGATGATACAATAACCGAAATTTTAGTCAATGGTCCCCATGAAGTGTTTGTCGAAAAAAATGGACAGTTAAAAAAGACCAATGTCCGTTTTAAAGATGAAGCCCATATTCGTCATATCGTCGACCGGGTCGTAGCTCCTCTTGGCCGAAGAATTGATGAAAGCTCTCCAATGGTCGATGCCCGATTGCCGGATGGCAGCCGGGTCAATGCGGTAATCCCGCCGATTAGTTTGGAAGGAACCATCGTTTCCATTCGAAAATTCCGGAAACGGCCCTTTGAAATGAAGGAGCTGGTAGGAAACGATACGCTTACCGATGCTATGAGCGTCTTTTTGCAATCGCTAATTAAAAGCAAGCATAATGTTTTAATTTCTGGCGGGACAGGCAGCGGTAAAACGACATTGTTAAACGCTCTGGCTAAATCGATTCCCATCGGAGAAAGAATTATTACGATTGAGGATTCTGCCGAATTGCGATTAGAGCGGGAAAATGTCGTCGGTCTTGAAGCAAGGCCGCCCAACGTGGAAGGAAGAGGAGAAATTACTATCCGTCAATTGGTGAAAAATGCTCTCCGTATGCGGCCAGATCGGATTATCGTTGGGGAAGTCCGGGGAGCGGAAGCATTTGACATGCTGCAGGCAATGAATACGGGGCATGAAGGTTCACTAACGACGGTACATGCCAATTCGCCTGTAGATGCGATTAACCGTCTGGAAGGGATGGTTGTCATGGCGGGGATGGAACTGCCTACCCATATTATCCGGCAGTATATCGTCGGCGCATTGGACTATATTGTCCAAGTCCAGCGGCTAACAGATGGAACGAGAAGGATTATTCATATTGCCGAAGTCAATAAAGTGGATGAAGACAAAATCGAAGTGAAAGACATTTTCTCCTTTAAGCGCACCGGTCTTGATTCCAAAGGTAAAGTTCAAGGTTATTTTACTGCAACCGGCGCCATTCCGAAATGCCTTCGCGATTTGGAGGTATACGGCATTCATCTCGATATGGAGATGTTTACACCGAAGGGAGAGTTCGTCGATGAACTTAGCAATAGCATTACTTTATAGTTCCGCTGTCTTTTCCTTACTCATTTTCTTTTATTATTTCTTGGGATATCGTTCACAAAAAAGAGAATGGCAAGCGAAAGTAAAAAACTGGTTTCCGCAGGAACAGCGGAAAAGTCTCGTCAGCCGGCTGGGAGACCGTTTTGATGAACAGGATTTTGCAAAGACACTTCATCACCGGCTGCAAAGCATTAATGTCGGCTTACTTCCATCCGAATATGTTGCTGGATTAATTGTCGGCGGAATGGCGGTATTTGTTCTATTTTATAGCATTTTTAATGTCAGTTTTTCGATTAGTCTTTTATTAGGCGTATTCATTGTGACGATGACTCACTTCCTTTTGTTTTATATTAGGAAAAACAGTTACGAAGAACAGTTTAACGATAAATTGAGTGAAGTCTGCCGAATAATGGGGAATGCAGCTCGTTCCGGACTGACCATTAACCAGGGAATCGATATTGTGAGCAGGGAAGTGACCGGACCAGCGGGTGTGGAATTTAAAAGAATTTCCCATGAACTAAAATTAGGAGTTCCTTTGGAGACAGCTTTGCGTTCAGTACAAAAAAGGAATAAATCCAGAGATTTTAAGCTGTTCATTGCAACATTGCTCATTCAGAAAAAAACAGGAGGAAATTTGGCCCTGACGCTGGAAACGATGGCGGAAACTTTTGAAGAACGCAAAGTATTGCATCAGACAATTAAAACGATGACGGCAGAACAAAAATATATTTCCTATATCGTTCCAATCTTGCCTGTATTTCTCTTGCTCGTTATGAATAATGTCATTGACGGTTTTTTGGATCCGCTATGGTCTGGTTTTGGCCTAATCATGTTAGCACTATTCCTCGGTGCTGTCATTCTGTCTTTTGTCATCATCCGAAAAATAACCAATATAAAGGTGTAGTGAACGATGGATGCACTAATTATTTTAACGGTCATTGCCTTTTGGGTTTGTTCGCTTTTAAGTGTTCGTCATTTACATGCCTATTTGGCACAAAAACGAGATGTCTTCATCCATGTATCTGATATTACCCAAATTGATCCTTTTGAAAAGAAACAGAAGAAGAAAGAACGAAGGGCAGTTATTTTTGAGCATGTTACGAAATATGCAGATGATTTTTCCGATTTAGGGCAGCGCATTAATTTCTTCAGTGAAAATTATATGGTTGAAGATTGGTTAAGAAAATCTGGCAATCCATTAAAGTTGACAGTTGCAAGATTTCAAGGACTAAAAATCTTTTTGCTAATAATTGGATTCATTGCAGGAGTATTATCCATCATTATCCGATTGCCGTTTTCTCAATATTTCATCATTGCTTTTCCGCTAATAGGTTATTTTACACCAATTCTATTGATAAAAAGGGAGGTGAAAAAAAGGCAGCAATTAATTCGGCGTGATTTACCCGATTTTCTGGACACG
This sequence comes from Compostibacillus humi, assembly GCF_014637175.1. Taxonomy (GTDB): domain Bacteria; phylum Bacillota; class Bacilli; order Bacillales; family Amphibacillaceae; genus Oceanobacillus; species Oceanobacillus humi. The sequence continues at coordinate 22,672 of NZ_BMEV01000044.1, forward strand.
ATTAGTACAAGCTTGCAGGCAGGAGTCAGTTTGGATCAGGCGTTAAGGGAAGTGATTATCCATTTTGACGGTCCGATACGGGAGGAATTTTCCCGGTTTATTAACGAAACCGATCTCGGTGTATCGAGGGAAAAAGCGTATCGGGACTTGCTGCGAAGAAATGAAAACCCTGAATTTCAGTCACTGATTAAAGCGTTAATACAAGGGTTGGAGCTTGGCGTGCCAATTGCAAAAACTTTCAAAGTACAAGCAGAAGATTTGCGGAAAATCCGCCAGGAACAAGCAAAGGAATTAGCTGCCAAGGCATCGCCGAAAGTAACTTTGGTTACGACGTTTTTAATTGCACCGGTATCCATTTTGATGATTGCCGGGCTGATGGTCATGAATATGTTACTTGGTGAAAATAGTATCTTTAATTTATTTTAGGGAACGGAGGAATGTAAAGATGTTAAAAAAATTACAAACAAATTTGTTATTGAAGTTTAAAGAATTGAAAAAAGAGGAAAGAGGATCTCAAACACTGGAATGGATTGGAATTGCTGCGGTAATCGTTATTTTAGTAGGGGTAATTTCTACCGCCATGTCTAATGCAGACAGCATCGGTAATGATGTTGTTGAAAAAATTTCAGAGCTGATTTCACAGATCGGCGGTGGCAGTTAATCAAATCTAACCTTTGAACAGAAGGAGTTATCCTATGGCAAAAAAACTTACCATCGCAGTACTATTTTTCCTAGCAGCCCTCTTACTAATTGGATGTAATGATGATGAGAAGGATAAAGAAAGTCAAAAAGAATCGGATTCGGCCAGCGAGGCAATCGAAACGGAAGATGTCAAGGAGGAAGAGACTGAGAAGGTGGAGGAAGAAGCTGCTGCCTCTTCCCTTCTCCTTCACGCACCAGCAATTCCAACAACGATTGATGAAATGGCCAACCAATTGCCAGGTCTATTCGCAGGAGCAGACAATATTTATGATTATGCCGATGAGATTAAGCAGGAATTTGATAAAGTTGGCCCCTTACCGGAAAATCCAACAGATGAAGAGTACGATCAATATTTACGTTATATATATTCTCTTGTAGCTGAAGACTATCCTAATCCAGAGGATGTAATAAAACAGTGGCAGTTTGCTTCCTTTGGAAATCCTGATTTGCCGGACAGCCGCTATCATTTTAAGCCAAACTATAATATTGAAATTCTCTTAGATGCAAGCGGCAGCATGGCCAATTATGCCGGCAGCAGAACGAGGATGGAGATTGCAAAGGAAGCAATTTTACAGTTTGTCCAAAAAGTGCCGAAGAAAGCAAATGTCTCTCTAAGAGTGTATGGCCATGAAGGAACAGGTGCGGATCGTGATAAGGAGCTATCTTGTTCCACGATTGAACAGGTATACGGATTTGCTCCTTATGACGAAGAGAAATTTAAAAATGCATTAAGCGAGTTCGAACCTGCCGGCTGGACCCCGTTAGCAGGTGCATTATCAGCGGCAAAAGAGTCGATGGCATCCTTCCATACGGATGACCATACGAATTTGATTTATGTTGTCAGCGATGGCATCGAAACATGTGACGGAGATCCGGTTGCCGTTGCGGAAGAACTGTCCCAATCGGATATCCAGCCAATTATAAACATTATTGGTTTCCAAACGGATCAGGAAGCGCAAAAACAGCTGCAGGAGATAGCTAGAGTTGCAGACGGAATCTATGCCACGGCAAACAATCAGGAGGAATTGCAAGCAGAGTTTAAGCGGGCTGAGGAAGTGCTGGAGGCATGGGAAAAATGGAAAAGAGATGCATTGAAAGACGTAAAAGCGGGACAAGTCGATGCTTCCTTTGATATTATAGCCATTCATAATAAATGGAGCTCGATTACGAGAAGAACAATGAACAATATGTGGCGATTGATAACTCAATTAGACGAACTAGAGTTTATTACTTTTGAGCAGAGGATGGAATTGGATGCTCGCAGGAAAGAAATCAAAGATGATATTGAAGAGTTAGTACGTGAATTAAGGAAAAATCTTGAACAAATGAAAGCAGAAAGCTTTGAAGAAGCACAGCAGCAGATTGAGAAGATTTTTCAAGAGCAAAACAGCTAGAAAACAGGGGAATTTTTCCCCTTTTCTTTCATAATAATTCGTCATTTGTAGGAGATGAAAATGAGAAAACCGTTGCAATTTGCATGGGAAGTCTATACAAAAAAATTTGAAAAAGTATTGCTACTAATGCTTTTCACTACGTTACCCCTTTTAATTTTGCACAACTTTATAACAAACTACATATATGTTGTTACTCCAGTTACCTTTGGGGCATCCGTTGGCGATATATATTACGGTTTAATAACGATTCTGCTATTTATTTATGGCCAGGTCCCTTATATCCGGTTTTTATATGCGGAATATAAAGGAGGGGAAGCCTCCTTCCGAGATGCTATCTATCATTTTCTTGTCAATGGTTTCACCGTATTTGTCTTTGCATGCATCGTTTCCATCTTAACGTCAATCGGGTTCATTCTGCTAATACTTCCGGGAATACTCTTCCTTTCTATCCTTTTTCCTATCCCGTATGTTGCCATTTTTGAAGAAAAATCTGTCTGGAAATCTTGGAAGGAAGGCTGGAATATCGGGAAAAGACATTTTTGGAAAATAGCAATTTTATTAACGTTGACAGGATTGCTAGAATTCCTGCTCGGTATATATGTCACCGTTCAAATATTTAATATGACACCTTCCTATGCTGCCCAAATTATTACCCAAATTGTGATTAACATAATTATTTATCCATTTATCGTCTTTTTGATGGCGGCGTTTACGATTAAATGGAGAGAGGCACTAACAATTCTGTCTGTAGAAGAAGAAAGAGGCAAAAATGCAGAACCATTATCGTCTTAGAATAATGAAATAAATTTTGATTATAGAGGGGTTTAAAAATGTTTAAATGGTTGAGAAGATTATTCACCGTTCTTGCAATTGTGTATTTAACCTTCCAGCCTTTTTTGCCAGTTGCTTTAGCCGTAAGCCCATGGCAAGGCAATCCTTGGTCAGGAAATTCATGGGAAGGCAATCCTTGGACAGGTAACCCTTGGGACGGATCTGATTTAACTTGGCAGGGACAGCCATGGCAAGGGAACCCTTGGAATGGAAATCCGTGGAATGGACAAAATTGGAGCGGAGAAGGTACGAGTGAGAGTCCTTGGGATGGAAACAGCTGGGACGGCAGCAGCTGGTATGGGAATCATTGGTCAATGCCAGGATTTTATGGAAACTATTGGAATTTGCCAGGGTTTTCTGGGAATCAGTTTGCAGGCACTCCGTGGGGAATGCCAGGTTTTTCTTATCATAACTTTTCCGGCAACCCTTGGCTAGCTTCTGGTTTTCAAGGTAATCAATTTGCTGGTGCACCTTGGCTAGCTCCTGGATTTTTAGGAAATCAATTTGCTGGTGCTCCCTGGATGCATCCAGGATTTAATGGCAATGCATTTCCAGGAATGCCGTGGATGTATTATGCAGGACTGTATGGACCATTTGGCTATGGCCCATTCGCATACGGGAATTTTTCCGGAAATGGAACGAATGCGGATGTAACGATTCCGGATTTGCCGCTAGGTTATGATGTCGGAAAATATATATTTGAAGATGTCATTATGGGGCAAGTTGATTATATTGGAAATGTCCTTGCCTATGAACAGGGACTAACCTCGAAAATGGATTATGGCGGCAGTTTTTACCGTAATCTGCTGCTGAATGGAATTCGGCTAGGAGTTAAAGACCAAACCCTCTTTGAACTTGTCGACACCTATGATACTGTAAAATCAGGCTATGATAATTTCAAAACATGGAGAAATTTAAGAAGTTTAAGTGATACGGTTAGTACCGGAGCCGGATATGCACAAGCTGCTTCTAATACAGCTACCATCGCTTCTGGAGGAGTTTTAGGGGCGGTTTCCAAATTTAATCTTGCTGGAGCAGCCATAGGTACTGGGTTATCTGCCTTTGAAATGGGATGGAATGCGGCAAAAGCATATCAAGTATTTAACAGTGACGCGACTGGAGCAGAGAAAACCTCTGCAGTGGCAGATGTAACTTCAAGCTTGGGCAGCACACTGATGAATGGTGGTGCTGTGGCGGCGGCAATTCCTGGAGGCCAAGTAATTGGTGCAGGCATGGCTGCTGTTGGTGCAGGAATTTGGGTTGTATCGAAAGGCGTCAAACTGTTCGCAGATAATTGGCAAGGCGGACTCTGGTCGACAACGAAACATATCGCGAAAAAAGCAGGAGAGAAAATTAAGAAAGGCTGGAATAAAGTTAAGAGCTTCTTTGGGTTTTAACGGCTAACAACGGAAAGGATGTTCATACTTGTCAGTACATGATGCAAATCTATTGCGGAAAATAAAAGAGCATAAACGATGGATGGAAAAGTATACCATTCAAAGAGAAAGCTTGCGTTTGAACAGCTGGGATTTTTATCTCGTGTTTTATTCAAAATTTAATAAGCATGCGGGATTTGCAGTTTTTTCGCCACAAGAAGATGCACCGCAGGAATTTTATGAAAAGGCTTTTGACTTATTCCCGTTAATTGTAAATACCCGTTCAAAGATTAATACGTACGTTGCGGAGCGAACACGAATATCGATGGATATGTTTACGGGAATTGCTCACGTAGTAAATAAATTAAAGGCCAGCCTTCCATTAACAGCAGAAGAGCAGCAAATTTACGAAAAAATAGAAATGAACATTGAAAAAATTCTTCAATTCCAGAATGAACTAAAACAACTAATGGCGGAATATAAGAAGAACTATATGCCGGTCCGCCAATATACAGAAGAAGATGTGATGAACCTGGTAGAAGTTTTAGCAGCATTTGACTATTACATTTATAATCAATCCATCTTAGATTACGAGAATACAGAACATTTAATGCTGGTAAAGGATCACTTGCATAATAATTCCCAGCTTCGGTCATTGACAACAAGAAAGGAAAACAACTATTTAAACTGGTTTACAAGCAAGGAACAAAAAGAGAAACTGGCAAGGGATATTGAATCAATACGCCTCGTTGAAAAAGATAAACAATATGACAGGGAGGAACATATTAAAACTGCAAAGCAAGTAATTATCGAGGAGCAGCTGAAGGCAAATGAAGCGTTAAAGAAGGAATCCCGCTTTCCAGTATTTGTTTAAGGCCGGGGAATCTGCTTTTTCAGGCAGATTCCTCAGCAAATTTTTTAAGATAATCGATTCCTTTAATTAGGTTTGTAAGAGGTGCGTCGAATGGAATTTATAAAAAAGTGCCTGAAAAAAGAGGAAGGGTCGGCAACGATTGAATTTTTGGGAATTATTCCGTTAGCAATTTTATTTATAGTAATTTTCATCGAATTTGTCGCAGCGATTCATGCGGTTGCTGTTGTGGAGTCAGCAGCCAACGAATATGCCAACGTATATGCAATGACAAAGGATGCTTCTGAAGCGAACGAAGCAGCAAATAATATTTTAAACAGCTCCGGGGATCACATTCAGCCGGGAGCTATATCTGTTACGTCAGGAAAGGAATTTACTGCTACCGTTAATGCAACGATTGATTTGATGTTTTTGTCCAATTATTTTCCAAATTTGAAAGTACCATATTCTGCCACAGCTTATGGACGGGTGATTGAATGAACAAATGGTTTGCAAAAATATGGAAACAAGAGAACGGGAGCATTGCCATATTTGTTGCCGGCTTAATCAGCATAATGATGATCTTATTTATACTTGTCCTAAATTTAGGCTCGGTTTACGCTGTCAAAGAAAAGTCTGCCACTACTGCACAGCAAGCAAGCCTTGCCGCTACCAGCGCTTTTTATGAACGGGTTCAGGAAATCGTATTCAGTTTTGACCCGTTTTCTTATTTGCCGGAGGAAGTAGAAGATACAACAATATTAGAACCATTTTTCAGTTTGAACTTCAAAATTCAAGAGAGGGCCAATTCCTTCCGCACGATGCCCTCCTATGCAGGATGGTCGGATAATGAACTTTGGCTGGAAGCCTTCGATGACTATGTCATTAATGATTTATTTCCGGTTCCCTTTGCTGGTTCAGCATTAAAGCAAATGTTAAGGCTTGCTCCCCTTGAAAATGTGGCAGCTGGCAAGGCGAGAGAAGCTGTACTGCAAAATGGAGGCACACTGGAAGGGGCTCGACTGATAATAGAGGACAGCCGGATTAAGGTTAGGGCTGCAAATAAAATTAATTCCATTTCATTTGGCGATGATTTGATTGACAGTATTACAGACAACCTTTATCAGCAAGGCGGCGGACCGAAAATAGAGCTTTTAAACCATATTTGGAACGGATCGGCAAATATATCGTTATAGCCATTTCGATGCATTTTCCCGTTAGAATTAGAATTTTTGTTTGAAAATTGGTAAAATTGGACATGGTAACTGCATAAAGCGGATGGCGGTTGACACTCCCTTCCAGAAAGGGGGTGTTTCGATGGTGACATACGAAATGATGTCTATGCTATTCCAATTCGGGATATTTTTGTTAACCGGATTGTCGGTTGTCATAGCGATCATTAGTATGGCAAACCATAAGAAAAAGAAGTAATCGCCCTCCGTTTTTGGCCAAAGCAGGGTGATTACTTCTTATAAAAATTTCATCCGATTTGGTCAGCCGCTCATCTGGCGGCATGCAGTTACTAAGGCTGAGTGTTCCGAGCACTCAGTCTTTTCTATTTTATGATTATTCTATCTTTATTATACATCGTATCTTTATGTTTGCAAATATATTGAGATGATTTGTTTGTGTCAAGCTTTTCTCGGTAACCTTCTCACACTAGTATTTCCGGCACTCTATTTTTGTACGCTTACTTAGGCTACCGCGCGATTACCATCGCTTGGTGGCCTGTTATTT
>NZ_BMEV01000045.1 GCF_014637175.1 Compostibacillus humi
GTATGCCCAAAATCAGGATTTTACTGCCATTCACCTTTATCATTTATCATATTTATCGAAATTAACAGCTCTTACTTGTTTAGATAACAAAAAATCATTGGATTTGGTATCAATTAAATCTTCATTGGAAGTATGAATAATTCAGGTATATTATTGAAAGTTATATGACGATCGGTCCTAAATAAAACTTTGTCCAGGCAGAAAAAAAATCACCCCGAATTTAGGGTGATTACATTATTCTTCAATTGCTCCAGATTCCTTTTCAAACAGACAGCTCCATAAAATTCTGCTAATCGTTATTTAGATTCCTTTTCATCATTGCTGCAATCAATCGCTCATTCTCATCCTTCGATTTTTCCAATTTCTTAATGACTCGCTTTTGCCGTTCAAGCGGATGGTTCTGGCTCAATTTTGCTTTTGCCTGAATTTCTTCCACCTTTATTTTAAATGGAACGATTCCTTTTACCATCCCTTCTACAAAATTTGGGTCCAAGCTGCTTAATTCATTGGAACTTCCAGCACCTTCATATTTTATAATCAGTTCCTCCAAAGATTCATAGATTTTTTTATCCTCTGTCAATATTTCCAGCGTTCCATACAAATGAACAGAAACATAATTCCACGTTGAAACCGTTCGCTTCGTCTCATACCAAGTGGAGGAAATGTAACAATGGGGACCTTGAAAAATAGCAAGCACTCTCTCGTTTTCAATGTCATGCCATTGCCCGTTCTTTTTGGCAAAATGGCCATAAAGTGCACTTTCATCCGGCTTCCACACTAATGGCAGATGGGTTGCATAAGGTTCTCCGTTATGCTGGGAAACTAACGTGGCAAAGCTGTAGTTGTCTATGATTTCATTAATGATTGCTTCATCTTCCAATTTAAAATGTTTTGGTATATACATATCGTTCCTCCCATCGCTTTCCTGCTGATGCGGTTACAAAAACGATGTAAACTTATTTGTATTTTAATTTACCGGCCGATTATTTACAAGCTTATAAATTTTAAGAAATCTTTAATTGCCAAATGCAATTGCTTCTCTCTATACTAAAAATCTCTCATTCATTTCGTCCAAAAATATCGGTTTTTCTTTAACGTTTTGTCCATTCTATTGTAAATCTCTCCTTCATACATATGAGTTTAAAAATTATATAGGAGGGATCATCGTTGTTTCACTTTCCAGCAGAGACGTTTTGGCTCGTTGTACCATGGCCCTTTATTTGGCTAGCCATGGGAATTATTGTGTACTTTAAATTTAAGCGTGATGATGAACTCGAAGATCAGGCGAAGAAAGGGGATGAATAGGAATGGGTTCCGATGTAATTATTTTTATTGTCTATCTTCTCATTCTTTTGGCCATTGGCGTTTATTTTTCCAGAAAAGCATCGAAGTCACCGGAAAGTTACTTATTGGCGGATCGGAATGTCGGGCCGGCGGTCACTGCCTTTACGATGCAAAGCACGTCCATGAGCGGATTTATGTTTCTCGGGGGACCGGCACTAGCTTTCCAGCACGGCTGGTTTTCCATTATGTATGCCATTGGAGATGCCGGCGGAGGGATTGTCAACCTGACCGTGCTCGGGAAACGAATGCGGCGGATGTCGGAAATATTAGGCGCCCTCTCGCCTATTGAATATTTGGAAAAACGGTATGAAAGTGCGGCAATTCGGGTCGTCGGCGCCATCATTGCTACCATTTTCCTCTTTGCCTACGTCTTTGCCCAATTTTTGGCCGCAGGAAAAGCACTCGAGACACTGACCGGTTGGAAATATGAATGGGCCGTTATTATCGGGGTCGGGATCATTATCTTTTATACCGTGGCCGGCGGTTATTTGGCCGTTGTTTGGACCGACTTTTTCCAGGCCATCGTCATGCTTCTCGGGGTTATCTTTCTTGTCTTTTTCGGCCTTGCCCATGTTGGAGGCCTGTCAGGATTAAACGAGTCCCTTGCCGCCATTGACCCTTCCTACTTAAGCATTTGGGGGAAAGATTACGTCTATTTAGGGCAGTGGGGCGTCATTATCGGGGCAAGCTTAATTTACATGATCGGCTATATGGGACTTCCTCACGTTGTCGTGCGCCATATGTCGATGAAAAGCACGAAAACGGTAAAAACAGCGACGTTATGGGCGGCTGTTTACAATCAGCTTTTTACGTATTCGCCATATTTATTAGGGATGATCGGGATTATTTTGCTTCCGAATTTAAGCGACCCGGAGATGGTCATTCCTACGCTGGCATATACGTTATTCCCGGGAATGTTGGCGGCGATTCTTCTCTCGGCCATTATGGCTGCCATTATGTCCACCTCGGATTCGATTTTGATGCAGGCGGGAACGATTCTTTCCCGGGATATTTATCAGCGGTTTATCGATAAAAATGCAAGTCATCAAAAAATGGTCCTCGTTTCCCGGCTTAGCGTTCTCCTTGCGGGAGTCATCGGTGTTTTAGTCGCCATTATTCAGCCGCCGAAAGTTTTTGATTTGGTCGTATTTGCCTTTGGTACGTTAGGAAACAGCTTTATGGTCCCTTACATCGCCGCCGTTTACTGGAAAAACGCGAATAAAGCCGGCGTGCTCAGTTCGATGATTGCCGGCGGAACTTCCAATATTCTTTGGACGTCTTTCGGCTGGGAGTCGGTAACCGGGATTCATCCGTTCCTTGCCGGGCTCATCATCTCCATCATCGCGATGCTGATTGGCAATCGCTTTGGTACACCGCCTTCCGAGCGCATCCAGGAAATTTTTGAGGAGGCAAAAGGAGAACGTCTCCTTCCGAAAAACGTGGAAAAAAACATTTCCAAAGATATCGGACCGGAAGCAAAAGTTATCTCCGTATTTCTGAAAGAAGGACATCCTGTCAGAGGATGATGCCGGTGCGGGTAATCCAAACGGAAAGGATTGGCTACGAACGGAAGGAAATAGAGCTTATTTTGGAAAAAATGGACCCGGAATCTGCTTTTACGGTACAGCGGCATCTTTATTACCCGTACCTCTTCTTCGAATATATGCTCAACCGGAAAAGCTTCTTTCACCCGCTGGAAGGAAACATCGGCTGCACGGTGGATGGGGTCAACAAAATCGGGGCGCTCGCCGACACGTTCCCCCGTCTGGAGAAAAAGACCGTTCCCCGTCAGGCGGTCATCGAGAATACGCTGGAACTGACGGATGCCGAGCCGATTGCGGAAAACTTTTTATTAAATCACATCGTCAATAAGAAAAAAATTTTGTCCGTACCAAAGCTCCAGTTAACAAAGCAAATGGTATTTTACCGTCCCTATTGGATTGTGGAAGGGAAATCCAAGGCATCCGAGCGCTTTTTATTAATGGTCGATGCCGTTTCAGGAAAATACCACCCGCTGCATTAACAATTATGCAAGGATGAAAAAAAAGGATTTTACTTTTTGTCTAATGCATTTCTCCTGCAGTCGCTTTACGATATATACAGAGGGAATTTTCGGAATTTTCACTTCCATAACCCCCAAATTATAAAGGAGGTATGTCAGTTGACAGTTAAAACCGATGATCTGCTGAAAAAAGACGAAAAGTATATTTGGCATGCGATTCGCCCGTACAATCCGAACGCAACGATGGTCGTCAAAGAAGCAAACGGGGCCTGGGTGACCGACACAAACGGGAATAAATTTTTGGATGCCATGGCCGGACTCTGGTGTGTCAACGTCGGCTACGGCCGGGAAGAACTGGCAAAGGCTGCCTATGATCAATTAAAAGAACTGCCGTATTTCCCAATGACCCACAGCCACATCCCAGCCATTGAACTCGGGGAAAAATTAAACGAATGGCTTGGCGACGACTACGTGATCTTCTTTTCCAACAGCGGTTCCGAAGCAAATGAAACTGCCTTCAAGATTGCCCGGCAATACCACCAGCAAAACGGCGAGCCGGAGCGCCACAAATTCATTGCCCGCTACCGGGCGTACCACGGAAATTCCATGGGCGCGCTAGCAGCAACGGGGCAAGCTCAGCGGAAATACCGTTACGAGCCCCTCGCTCCAGGCTTTCTCCATGTAACACCGCCGGATTTATACCGGAGCCCGTATAAAGGAACACCGGAAGAACAGGCGATTGCTGCAGCCGACGAAATCGACCGGGTGATTACGTGGGAACTGGATAAAACGGTCGCCGGCGTCATTATGGAGCCGATCATTACTGGCGGCGGCGTGCTCATGCCTCATGAAAGCTACTTGCCGCGGGTGCGGGAAATTTGCGATAAGCACGGGGTACTGCTCATTATCGATGAAGTGATCTGCGGCTTTGGCCGGACCGGAAAACGATTCGCCTTCCAGCATTACGGTATTAAACCGGATATTGTGACGATGGCAAAAGGAATTACGAGCGCTTATCTGCCATTATCCGCCACTGCCGTCCGGCGGGAAATTTACGAAGCGTTTATGGGCACGGAAGAATACAACCATTTCCGTCACGTCAATACATTCGGAGGAAACCCGGCCGCATGCGCCTTGGCGCTTAAGAATATCGAAATTATGGAAAAAGAAAACCTCGTCGAACAGGCGGCCAAAAAAGGCGAACAGCTGCTTCACGCCTTAGCCGAATTGGAGGAGCACCCAATTGTCGGAAACGTCCGCGGAAAAGGGCTGCTGATCGGAATCGAGCTCGTTGCGGATAAAGAAACGAAAGAACCGATTGCCGTGGACAAAGTAAACGCCATTATTGCTGCATGTAAAGAAAAAGGCCTGATCATCGGCAAAAACGGCGATACGGTGGCAGGATACAACAACATTTTAACGCTGAGCCCGCCGCTCAATATTACGGACGACGACTTGCAGTTTATCGTTAAGACACTAAAAGAAGTTTTTGCTAATAACTAATTTTCGCTTTTGGGGAAAAACGAGAACGAGGGGCCGCGGCAGGATCTAATATATTTTCACGTTGCGCCTGCCCCCTCGAAGTATTTCATACAGACGCTTAAAGAAGATTTTACTAACAACTTGGGGAAAAACGAGAACGAGGGGCCACGGCAGGATATGATATTTTCACGTTGCGTCTGCCCCCTCGAAGTATTTCATACAGACGCTTAAAGAAGATTTTACTAACAACTTGGGGAAAAACGAGAACTAAGGCCACGGCAGGATGTGATATTTTCACGTTGCGCCTGCCCCCTCGAAGTATTTCATACAGACGCTTAAAGAAGATTTTACTAACAACTTGGGGAAAAACGAGAACGAGGGGCCGCGGCAGGATGTGATATATTTTCATGTTGCGCCTGCCCCCTCGAAGTATTTCATACAGACGCTTAAAGAAGATTTTACTAACAACTTGGGGAAAAACGAGAACGAGGGGCCGCGGCAGGATCTAATATATTTTCACGTTGCGCCTGCCGTCCAATCTTATAGATTCAATTAACTACTTCCCGTCCTTTAGTAAGGGCGTTCTCAGGAAAATATGACAGGAGGTTACGTCGATGACACAAACAATGGTGAAGACGGTAAAAAACTATATTAACGGTGAATGGGTCGAAGCGAGCACTAATGAAACGAAAGAAGTTTTTAACCCGGCAACCGGGGAAGTAATTGCCCACGTTCCAATCTCTACGAAAGAAGATGTGGACCGGGCCGTTCAGGCAGCAAAGGAAGCCTTTGCAGAGTGGAAGGAAGTAGCAGTGCCAAAACGGGCACGGCTGTTATTTAAATTTCATCAGCTGCTAGTCGACAATTGGGAGGAGCTGGCCAAATTAATTACGACGGAAAACGGGAAAAACTACACGGAAGCTTACGGCGAAGTGCAGCGCGGGATTGAATGTGTCGAATTTGCTGCCGGGGCTCCGACACTAATGATGGGGTCCCAATTGCCGAGCATTGCTACCGATTTGGAATCCGGCGTGTACCGCTATCCGATTGGCGTCATTGGCGGAATTACTCCATTTAACTTCCCGGCGATGGTGCCGATGTGGATGTTCCCGATGGCGATTGCGACAGGTAATACGTTTGTCCTGAAGCCTTCGGAAAGGACACCGCTCCTTGCCGTCCGGCTTGCAGAATTGTTGGAAGAGGCAGGACTGCCAAAAGGAGTATTCAACATCGTCCACGGCGCCCATGACGTCGTAAACGGGCTGTTGGATCATCAAGACGTTGCCGCCATCTCCTTTGTCGGCTCCCAGCCGGTGGCAGAGTATGTCTACAAACGGGGAACAGCGAATTTGAAACGGGTTCAGGCATTGTCCGGTGCGAAAAACCACTCCATCGTGTTGGCGGATGCTAATTTAGAAAATGCCGCAACCCAAATTATTAATGCAGCTTTCGGTTCGGCCGGCGAACGGTGTATGGCCTGTTCCGTCGTCGCTGTAGAAGAGTCCATCGCTGACGAACTGATCGAAAAGCTCGTCCAAAAAGCGAACGAAATTAAAATCGGCAACGGCTTGGACGATGACGTCTTCTTAGGTCCGGTCATTCGTGAGGAACATAAACAGCGGACGCTGCAATACATCGAAACGGGAGAAAAAGAAGGCGCCAAGCTCATCCGTGACGGCCGGAAAGACGAAGCAGCGAAAAGCAAAGGCTATTTCGTCGGTCCAACGATTTTTGACCACGTCACAAGCGAAATGAAGATTTGGCAGGATGAAATTTTTGCGCCGGTATTGTCCATTGCCCGCGTAAAAGATTTAACCGAAGCAGTTGAACTTGCCAACAAATCCCGCTTTGCCAACGGCGCCTGCATTTTCACCCGCAGCGGCGGGGCCGTGCGCCAATTCCGGGAGACGATCGACGCCGGCATGCTTGGCGTAAATATTGGCGTGCCAGCACCGATGGCATTCTTCCCGTTCTCCGGCTGGAAAGATTCCTTCTACGGCGATTTGCACGCCAACGGCAAAGACAGCATCGAATTCTATACCCGCAAAAAAGTCGTTACCCAGCGCTGGGTGTAATATAATTTTGAATTTGCTGCCCTGCCAGGGACATCCCCCATACCCGGCAGGGCTGTTATTTTTGAGTGGGGGCAGAAGTACGGGCTGGAAGCGTGAGTTTCGGTCATTGTCATATGAGGAAATTCCCGGACGTTGCAGCATATTAAATGATAACCGCACCTCTTTTGTTTATGAACTATGAACCTCTCGAATGCAATTTTCTTTTTTTATTGGATTAAAGATGCGTTCTATGAGCACTTATGCGGTGCTTTTCTTGTACAATTGGGCTTTAAAGGTTCTCAATAAGCAATTTTTAGCCGATTTTCTTTTTCAATCGGGCTTTAGAGCCATTCTAAAAGCACTTTTACAGTAGTTTTCTATTTCAACTGGACTTTAGAGCCATTCTATAAGCACTTTTACAGCAGTTTTTCTGTTCAATCGGGCTTTAGGGGCGCTCTATAAGCACTTTTACAGCAGTTTTTCTTTTCAATCGGGCTTTAGAGGCACTCTATAAGCACTTTTTAGCCGATTTTCTCTTTCAATTGGGCTTTAGAGATGTTCTATAAGCACTTTTACAACAGTTTTCTTTTTCAATCGGGCTTTAGAGGCGCTCTATAAGCACTTTTTAGCCGATTTTCTCTTTCAATTGGGCTTTAGAGGTGCTCTATAAGCACTTTTACAACAGTTTTCCTGTTCAATCGGGCTTTAGAGGCGTCCTATGAGCACTTTGGATGCTATGTTCCAACGTTTCGGTTATTAGAAGATCTAAATTTTCCCAACAGAGACTCTATAAAACCCCAAATATACTTTTCCGCTTCCTTATAAAACCCATCGATACATTTTTTTCCTAAACGAACGGGCTCTTTTAAAAAAATCATTCAAATTTTTCAAGGATTTACAGATGAAAATGTTGAAATCATTGTAATAGAAAACGAGTTACATAAATTCTAGGGGGGAGTTGGCGTTGAGAATAGCCGGAATCTTTATCGGCGTAATCGCTGGTTTATTCAGCATTGGTTTATGGATCATCCTCGTATTTTTTAATCCTTATACTGTCGCAAGTCCTGGTAAAGCAGCAGTGAATACATTTATGATGTTAGTCATCCCAGCTTGTTTAGCTATCGTTGCATCTATCATGAATAAAAAATATTTTTTGCTTATCGCATTTATTTGGTCATTGCCCATCAGTTTGTACTTAGCGCTTACACCTGGAATTTTTGCTTTGTTTATAGCGCCATGTATTGCTTATTTGATTTGTTTTCTTCTGATGCTTTTTCCCAAAAATAATGCAGCTGATTAGAAATAACGGGGTTTTCCTTTCACTGCAAAAAATTTTTGCAAAATCACACCGCATGCAAATGAAACCTTTTTCCCTGCCCAATCGTATAAAAAGTACGAACATATTGAATACGATTGAGAACCGGGAGTTGAGCAGATGAGACAACTGTATATTAAGCAAAAAGTGTTTAGCCTAAGCGAAAAATTTACGGTAAAAGATCAGGAGGAAAACGATGTCTATTATGTTGAAGGGAGCTTTATGCAGCTTCCAAAGACGTATACGGTAACGAATACGGCACGGGAAGAAGTGGCCCATATTACGAAAAAAACCTTTTCCCTGTTGCCGAAGTTTTTCGTCGAGGTTGGCGGGCGCGAAGTATTGACGATAAAAAAGGAATTCACCTTTTTCAAATCCCGTTATACCATTGATGCAACAGGCATCGAAGTAATCGGCGACTGGTGGGATATGGACTTTGAAGTGCAGAAAGACGGAGAAGTCGTCGGAAAGGTACGCAAAAAATGGTTCAGCTGGGGAGACAGCTACGAATTGGAAATTTGGCAGGAAGAAATGGAAGCACTCCTCGTCGCCCTTGTCATTGCCATTGATTGCGCAGAGGCGGATGAAGACAACTCCTTTGTAGCAACTTTAGGAAATTAAGATCCGACAAAAATGGAAACCCCTATAGGTGTATGCCTAGAGGGGTTAATTGTGTCGCAGTTTTCAACCGTTCCGCTATTTTTATTTATTTTCGTCCACCGTCCAGCTCCAAAGCAGGTAGTAAACGGTATACCCAGTGACTGCAGCCGTAATTGAACATTTTAGTCCATTTTCCTAACCATTTCTCCAACTACTTCCCGCAGCACTTTTTATACTTTTTCCCGCTGCCGCAAGGACACGGATCGTTTCTCCCTACTTTCTTCTTGTGCTTCGTATCCGCTATTGGCAGTTCCGTTTCAGGCAGGGGACGAAGAAACTTTTTCTCCTGCTGAAAAACTTCATAAGGTGTATGCCCTTTTAACACCCATTGCCTCGTATGGTTCATAAAGTGCATCACTTGGGTCAGCATTTCCTGGTTCAAGTCTTGCGCATGAAACATCAGCCCTAAATATTGGAAAACATCATGAACAGTGCCGTCCAGTTTTACAATATATGCGCATTCGCTAGCAATGATTTCTGCTTCCTCTATCGTCATCTTAAAATTTCGGAACAGATAACTCATAAATTCTAAAAAACTTTCATCTCGATCGACAAAATCCGGTTCTGCCGCTTGAAGCAGCTGCTTCTTTGTAAAAGGATAGAAAGGAAGATTAGACCGTATCTCCTGTTCCTCTTTGATTCGTTTGTAATCATCCAGCCGAACATGGGAAAAGTTGTCGACATGAATCGTAATGCTGTTCCGATAACGATTGGCGTCCCAAATGACACGGAAAAAATCGAGTGCATCAAGGGGCTGTTTCGTATATTTTTCCAAGAGGGCAATTATTTGCGCCGTACTTATCGTTCCATAGTAAAACAATAAACCGCATGTTAGTTTAATCCACTCGGTGTTGCGGTTAATAACCGATTTCACCTTCCCGCTCGCTCCCAATGCCAATAGCGGCTCGACAATATCTCCCGGTACCGCAACAATTTTTTTCCCTTGAAAAACTCCGGTATAAAGGATGCCGTATTCGCGAAAATACTTCCATTGTTCCCACTCTAAAGAAGGTGCCTCCATATAACCGCCACGTTTGGCGACCTCCAAAAGCAAGCCGAACCGCTCCGAATCAAACTTACTGCAAATACTTTCTAATGAACACAAGATGACATCTTCCAGCAAAGCAGCCAGTTCTGCCTTTTTCAAACTGCTTGCCTTTTTCACTCGTAAAGACCGCCTTATTTCTTGTAAGTCATTTTTCGTCAACCGGTTGAGTCCATCTCGCAAGGTAAAGGGAACAGTAATCGGGCTCCACAATTTTTTATCCCGACTTTTTTCGAAATCACTTTGGAGTCGATGTAACGCATCCAATACTTTTTTCTTCGTTTCCATATCCTCACCCATCTTAGCACTCCTAAATATTTTTACTATTATTTTAATCCTATATCTTTTTTGTGAGAAGTGCCAGATTGGGACTTAAAAAAGATGGGATTAATGAAGCGGGTGCATGCTTAATAGTTAACCGCATTTATTGCAAAAATAATCTTTTTTCAAGTTGAAAAATCCCCTTCTTTACATCGTTAGTTACATATTCTCTTCCTCTTCCCACGAATATAGCAAATCTATAATTTCTTCAGCATTCTTACTGAACGGATGTTTTATTATTTTACGCTTTTGTATAATAAATATAGGAAGACGATGTTACCTTCATCGATATCCCCTCCAGCAACAGCCGATATTTTACGAAACGCCGATAAATTTATATAAGCGCTTGATATTTTTAAAGAAAAGCCGATACCCCCACAGGAAAACCCGATATCCTGCAAAACGCCGATAATTTTTAATATGCGCTCGATATTTTTAAAGAAAAGCTGATTTACATTTACTTTTCGCCGATAAATTTATATAAGCGCTCCATATATTCAAAGAAGAGCGGATTTCCCTGAAAAAAGCTGAATTCATCGTAAAAAATGCCGATATCCGACAGAGCTTTACCGTTTTTCCCCTCTACTCCAAAAAAACCGATATCCGCCTGCTTTCCGCCGTCATATAAGTTTATTTGCCTATTACTTATGAATCCTTTTTATTTTTCGAATAACCGAAAATACCTTGTTGACAAATCCGAGTAAACTGTTTAGAATACTCTTAAATTCACAATTGCATATTCGAATCTCTTATAAAGAGAGGTGGAGGGACCTGGCCCAGTGAAGCCTCGGCAACCATTGATGTCAAATCAAACGGTGCCAAATCCAGCAGATGTACATCTGAAATATAAGAGGTCTGAGCGAATGAAACTTGTTTCCAGCGTGCGGCCTCTTTTTTACAAGAAGCCGCACGTTTTAATTTTTGCAGAAGGAGATGAGACGATGGCAGAAAAGCGGAAAGAGGATGAAAAGAAAAAGTACGAATTGGTTATTCAGGCGCTGGAAAACTTAGCCTTTGGCGAACTGCATATTACCATTCATAACGGAAAAATCGTGCAGATCAACCGGATCGAAAAACAGCGATTTTCGGTTTAAATTGGCAGGATGCAGCGTGATGGAGGTGCAGCAACATTTTTCAAGGACAAATAAATATTCGGTACAGGAAGCTGACCGGACAACCGGAGGCCTCTTGAATTCCCCCATTGCTCTTTAGCATGGCGGCGAGTTCAGGGGGCTTTTTTATTACAAAAATTAAGGAGGAAAAACGATGAAAAAAATAATTCTCACCCTAACGGTTCTTTGCGCATTCATTCTAGCGGCTTGCGGCTCTGGTTCTGCAAGCGGCGAAAAGGAGCTCGTCATCGGAGCGACAGCCGGCCCTTATAGCGATCAGCTGAAGGAGGGCATCGTTCCGCTCCTGGAAGAAAAGGGCTACAGCGTGGAAATTGTAGAATTTAACGATTATATCCAGCCGAACAACGCCCTGAATGAAGGAGAAATTGACGCTAATTTGTATCAAAACCGAAATTACTTATTGAATTTCAACGAAGAGCACGGCATGGATTTAGTCCCGGTCTTCGCCGTACCTACCGCACCGATTGCTCTGTATTCGGAAAAACATACTTCTTTAGACGACGTGGAGCCGGGCATGACGATTACGCTGCCCAATGATCCGGTGAACTTGGCCCGGTCCCTTCACATGCTGGAAGGATACGGCTGGATTACCATCGACAAAAAGGTAGACCCGATTACCGCATCGGAAAAAGATATTTTGGAAAACAAATATGACTTGAACATTCAGCCGCTGGAGCCGGCCCAAACGCCAAGGTCCCTTAGTGATACGGACTTTGCCTTCGTTAATGGAAACTATGCTCTCGCTTCCGGGCTCAAACTGGAAGAAGCCGTCGACGTGGAAAAAACGTCTGAAGACTTTCTTATTTACTTAACTGTCCGCAAAGAAGATGAAGACAGCACTTTTGTAAAAGATTTGGAAGATGCGTACAAATCCGAGGAATTTTTACAGTATACCAATGAAAAATCAAAAGGATACGTGAAGCCGCCGTATCAGCTGGAATTGGAGGAAAGCCAATGATCCGACTGGAGGGGATTACGAAACAATACAAAAATACGACCGCCGTTCACGATATATCCTTGACGATCGGAAAGGGAGAAATTTTCGGCATTATCGGCTATAGCGGCGCGGGAAAAAGCACCCTCGTCCGCTGCCTGAATTTGCTGGAAAGACCGACGAAAGGAAAAATTTTTGTCGGCGGGGAAGAAATTACAGCCTTGTCCGATAGAGACATCCGCAAAAAGCGGCAGGAAATCGGGATGATTTTTCAGCACTTTCATCTGATCAGCGCAAAAACCGTCTTTGACAATGTCGCTTTTTCCTTAAAAGCGGCCGGCATACCAAAGGAAGAAAGAAATGCACGGGTACCGGAGCTGCTGGAGATGGTTGGTCTTGCAGATAAAGCGAAGGCATATCCGGCCCAATTATCCGGCGGGCAAAAACAGCGGGTCGCCATCGCCCGGGCGCTGGCCAACAATCCGAAAGTGCTGCTCTGTGACGAGGCGACGTCCGCCTTGGACCCGACAACGACCGATGCCATTTTGCAGCTGTTAAAAGAAATCAATCGCACGCTGGGCATCACCATCGTTTTAATTACCCACGAAATGGAAGTGGTGCAAAAAATATGCGACCGGGTTGCCGTCATGGAAGCGGGGAAAATTGTCGAACTCGGCACCGTTTACGATGTTTTTTCCGGTCCAGAGCATCCGTTAACGAAAGAATTTGTCCAATCCGTCCACTCCTTTTCCTTGCCGGAGCGACTCCTGGAAAGCCGGAAAGGAACGATTGCCAAAATTACGTTTAAAGGCGATTCGGCGGAAAGTCCGATTATTTCTGAAACGCTGGCGAAATTTTCCATTACGATCAATATTCTTCACGGCCAGATTACGTATATCAACGATAAGCCGCTAGGCACGCTGATTATCGAGGCAATCGGCAGCAGACAGGAAATTGAAGCAGCCATCCGCTTTATTGCAGCGCGGACGAAACAATTGGAGGTGCTGGCAGATGTTGCTTGATTTAGTCAACGAATTTGGGAAAGCATTTTTTGAAACATTTTGGATGATGTCCATTGCGGTATTGTTTGCCGTCCTTGTCGGCGTCCCCCTCGGGATTGCCCTCTTCGTCACAAGGGAAGGAATGTTTTTTGAAAATCGCTTTGTGCAGCAAGTGGCCGGGACGATCGTCAATATTATCCGGTCCATTCCGTTTATTATTTTGCTCGTCGTTCTCATTCCCTTTACAAAACTCATTCTCGGCACCTCGATGGGTCCGACGGCTGCCAGTGTATCCCTGACCGTCGCTGCTATTCCGTTTTACGCCCGGCTCGTGGAAGCGTCACTGCGGGAAATCGACCGCGGGGTGATTGAAGCTGCTGAATCATGCGGCGCCTCCCCCTGGCTGATTATGAAGGACGTCCTGCTTCCGGAAGCAAAACCGGGAATGATTGCCGGACTGACCGTAACGATTATCAGCCTGCTTAGCTATTCCGCCATGGCTGGGATCGTCGGCGGCGGAGGCATCGGCGACCTGGCCATCCGTTTTGGCTATTACCGTTTCCAGAACGATGTCATGCTAATCACTGTCATTATTTTAATTATTCTCGTCCAGCTTATCCAATTTATCGGAGACCGGCTGGCAAAAGCTGCAAGCAAAAAATAAGAAGGAGGAAGAATGATGACTACTGTAAAAGAAAATACGTTTCTCTACGGCTGGGAACACCCAGATAAAATGAGGGAATACCGGAAAAACAATAAATCGATGGCAAAAAAGGATAAAAGAACAACGCTCAAAGAGGCGGTCGCCCGCGGCGTCAAAGAAGGGGATTACATCGTTTTTGGCGGCATGGGCTCGGTCCGAAACCCGATCGCTGCCGTTCACGAAATTATCCGGCAAGGGATCGGCAATTTGACGATTGGAACAAAGGGGTCCCAGCATGACTGGCAGCTCCTTGCCGCCGCCGGAAACGTTACGAACGCAGAAGTGTCCTACGGCTTTGCCGATGAAGTCCGGGGCTTATCCCTGCCGGCAAGAAGGGCAGTGGAATCGGGCCGGCTGAAAGTATTATCGGAAACGACGAACGCTGCCTTCCAATGGCGGTTCACAGCAGCAGCAAAAGGGCTTCCCTTTTACCCGACCCGCTCCTCCCTCGGAACGGATACGTTGACATATAGCGGCTCGAAAACAATCATCGATCCGTTTACGAAGGAACCGATCGAATTGTTGCCGGCCTGCTACCCGGATGTTGCCATTATTCACGTTCACCGGGCAGACAAATACGGCAACTGCCAGATTGACGGGAATATTGCAGAAGACATCGAAATTGCCCACGCTGCCAAATTTGTCATCATTACCGCCGAACAAATCGTGCCTGATGAAGTTATTGAAAGCGACCCGGCCCAAACGAAAATCCCTTACTTTACCGTCGATGCCGTCGTCGAAGTGCCTTACGGGTCCCATCCAAACCAGGTGCCTCGCCTGTACTCCTTTGACGAGGACCATTGGCAGGAATGGCTTGATGCTTCCATCACCGAAGAGACGACAGAGGAGTATTTGGATAAATACATTTACTCCAGCAATGATTTTTATGATTATCTGGAAAAAATCGGCGGCGTTCGGGTGCTGCGCCAGCTGGAAAATATCGAGAAAAAATTAGCACCTTATCCAACAGTTGCGAGAAGGAGAGGATAACAATGGCTACAGAAACAGAAAAAATGATTATTGCCGCATCCCGGCTGCTTCCGGAGGATGGAGCGGTGTACGTCGGGACAGGAATGCCCCTGTTGGCATCGGTCCTTGCGCTGAAAACCCACGCGCCAGACCTTTTGCTCGTCTACGAAGGCGGAGGGGTCGGCGGCAAACCGACAGGCCGACTGCCGATTCAAGTGAGTGAATCGTTAACGTATGAAAACGGGGTCACCGTCGGGTCGATGGATTACGTCATGAGCCTGGCCCAAGCCGGGTGGATCCAATACGGTTTTCTCGGCGGCGCGCAAATTGACGCCTACGGGAATTTAAATACGACCGTCATCGGAGACTGGGAACATCCGAAGGTTCGTCTTCCCGGTTCTGGGGGCGGCGCCGACATCGCCTCCCTTTGCGAAAAAAACATTATCATTATGCGGCAGGACCGAAGAAAATTTGTCGAGCAGCTGGACTTTTTAACGAGCCCCGGCTATTTTACCGGACCAGGTGAACGGGAGAAACGGGGACTTCCAGCCAATACAGGACCGTACCGGGTTATTACCCAAATTGGCATTTACGGTTTTCACCCGGAAACGAAACGGATGACCCTTTTGGAATTATTCCAAGGCCAGACGCTGGATGCCGTCCAAGAAAACAGCAGTTTTGCCATTGACATCGCGGACGACTGGAAATATGCGGAAGAACCGACGGAAGAAGAACTGGAAACATTGCACGCATTAGACCGGGACGGCATTGTGCTCGGCTGATCCAGGGCAGTTTGTCTGCCAACCATATTTTTGAAAGGAGAATGAATATGTCAAAACAGACGTCCATTCAGGAAGCAGTCGGGACAATTGACAACGGCGCGCTCCTCGCTCTTGGAGGAAATGCGCTGCACCGCTCCCCGATTGCGTTTGTTTTCGAATTAATCCGGCAAGGAAAAAAAGATCTTTCCTTAATTAAAACGGCCGGAGCCCTCGATGTGGATTTGCTCGCATTGGCAAAATCCATCCGCTCTGTCCATGCGGGCTATATCGGCTTTGAAATGTTTGGCCTTGCTCCGAATTACCGGAGAGGAGTGCAAAAGGGAGAAATTACGGTTCATGAACATGCCTGCGCCAGTGTCATTGCCGCACTCCGGGCCAGCATTTATGGCGTGCCTTTTCAGCCGATCCACGGTTTCCAGGGCAGCAGTCTTCCTGAGTTAACTGGTCTTATAAAATGGATTACTTGCCCATTTACGGAAAAAAAGACCGCCGTTGTCGAAGCATTGCGTCCGGACGTGGCTGTGATTCATACAAATATAGCCGACGAACAGGGGAATGCCTATATCGACGGCGCGGTTTTTGAAGATCTCATTATGGCAAAAGCGGCCCGCCGTGTCATTATTACAGCGGAGAAAATCATTGATTCCGCCACTTGGACGGTACAGCCGCAAATTCCTGGCTTTCTCGTCGAACAGGTCGCACTGGCAGAAAAAGGAGCGGCACCCGGCAGCTGTGCTCCTCTCTATTCTATTGATGAAAAGGAGATTCATCGTTATTTGGAAAATCCGCAAGCATTTTTGGAAAGAAAGGTGGTGGTATCCCATGTCTAGCATCATTACGCTGGAGCCGGCCGACTATATGACGGTTGCCATGGCCCGGCTTATCCAAGACGGGGAACGCATTTTTCACGGGGTCGCTTCCCCGATGCCGGCAGTCGCCATCCAGCTGGCGAAAAAACATCATGCGAAAAAGGCGGTTTACTTGAGCATTGCAGGGACCGCAGATGCCGTTCCAACCGAATTTTCCCGGCACACAACGGCAGGAGCCAATTTGCGGGAAGGCGCCGTTTCCGAATTTTTGCTCTCGGACATTTTTGATTTAAGCGCCCGGGGCGGTCTCGATGTCGCCTTTTTAAGCGGAGCGCAAATTGACGAATACGGCCGCCTGAACTTAAGTGCCATCGGTTCCTTCCAACAGCCGAAAGTGCGGCTCCCTGGAGGTGCGGGAAGTGCGGCCCTGCTCCCAACAGTAAAACGGGCCATCCTTTGGAAAACGACCCATGACACACGCTCCCTTGTGGAAAAACTCGATGTCATCACCGCCGCGGGGAATACGGAATATGTCATTACGCCCCTTGCCATTTTCAAACGCGGAAAACAAGGGAAACTGCAGCTCTATTCGATTTTTCCTGAGAGCTCCTTCGACGAAATTGTGGAGAAGACAGGATTTAAGGTGGAAAAACATCCGCAATACCACGTATTTGAACCGATTACGGAAAGAGAATGGGAACTTTTGCTGGAAATCGATAAAAACGGCTCCCGCTTCAGCGAATTCCGCTAAAAAATTCACCTCTGCCCTTGGGGGTGGGCAGAGGTTTTTTATTTATTGATTCGGACCGCTGAATTTTAGCACAAGAACGTTAGAAAAATATATAGAAGAGATGAATTCCTATGGGGTGGCGCTGAATTATGGAGCGGGACCGTTAGAATAGGTGCGCTGCGCTGAATTTTAATTTTTTCCGTTAGAATAAATCGCAGAAACGCTGAATCTTTTCGCAAATCGTTAGAATAATAGATATAAGCGTTAGAATAAAAGCGCTGCGCTGAATTCTGGGAATTTCCGTTAGAATAATTGAATGAAAAGCGGAATTCTCATGGTGTTCCGCTGAATTATGGAGCGGGACTGTTAGAATAGGTGCGCTGCGCTGAATTCCGAAAATTTCCGTTAGAATAATTGAATGAAAAGCGGAATCCTCACAGTGTTCCGCTGAATTTTGGAGCGGGACCGTTAGAATTCATGCAAAGCGCTGAATTTTAATTTTTTCCGTTAGAAAAAATCACAGAAACGCTGAATCTTTTCGCAAATCGTTAGAATAATAGATATAAGCGTTAGAATAAAAGCGCTGCGCTGAATTCCGGAAATTTCCGTTAGAATAATTGAATAAAAAGCGGAATTCTCACAGTGTTCCGCTGAATTATGGAGCGGGACCGTTAGAATCCAGGCAAAGCGCTAAAATTTAATTTTTTCCGTTAGAATAAATCGCAGAAACACTGAATTTTTTCGCAAATCGTTAGAATAATAGATATAAGCGTTAGAATAAAGGCGCTGCGCTGAATTCCGGAAATTTCCATTAGAATAAAAAGCGGAATTATCACGGTATTCCGCTGAATTATGGAGCAAGTGCGTTAGAATCCAGGCAAAGCGCTGAATGTTAATTTTTTCCGTTAGAATAAATCGCAGAAACGCTGAATCTTTTCGCAAATCGTTAGAATGATAGATAAAAATGTTAGAATAAAAGCGCTGCAATGAATTCCGGATATTTCCGTTAGAATAATTGATTGAAAAGCGGAATTCTCACAGTGTTCCGCTGAATTATGGAGCAGGTGCGTTAGAATCCAGGCAAAGCGCTGAAATTTAATTTTTCCCGTTAGAAAAAATCGCAGAAACACTGAATTTTTTCGCAAATCGTTAGAATAATAGATATAAGCGTTAGAATAAAGGCGCTGCGCTGAATTCCGGAAATTTCCGTTAGAATTATTGAATGAAAAGCGGAATTATCACGGTATACCGCTGAATTATGGAGCAGGTGCGTTAGAATCCAGGCAAAGCGCTGAAATTTAATTTTTTCCGTTAGAAAAAATCCCAGTAACGCTGAATCTTTTCGCAAATCGTTAGAATAATAGATATAAGCGTTAGAATAAAGGCGCAGCGCTGAATTCCGGGAATTTCCGTTAGAATAATTGAATGAATAGCGGAATTCTCACGTGTACCGCTGAATTATGGAGCAGGTGCGTTAGAATCCAGGCAAAGCGCTAAAATTTAGTTTTTCCGTTAGAAAAAATCGCAGAAACGCTGAATCTTTTCACAATGCGTTAGAATGATAGATATAAGCGTTAGAATAAAGGCGCTGCGCTGAATTCCGGGAATTTCCGTTAGAATAATTGAATGAAAAGCGGAATTCTCACCGTGTTCCGCTGAATTATGGAGCAGGTGCGTTAGAATCCAGGCAAAGCGCTAAAATTTAGTTTTTTCCGCTAGAAAAAATCACAGAAACGCTGAATTTTTTCGCAAAGCGTTAGAATGATAGAGAAAAGTGTTAGAATAAAAGCGCTGCGCTGAATTCCGGAAATTTCCGTTAGAATAATTGAATGAAAAGCGGAATTCTCACAGTGTTCCGCTGAATTATGGAGCAGGTGCGTTAGAATCCAGGCAAAGCGTTGAATTTTAGAGAAAAGCCGCTAGAATTTAAGCTTACCTCAATATCCCCTTGCTCTTCATTTCCGCAATAACTTCATCAATACAAGATTCGATTGCCAATACTTGTTTCTGCAAATCTTGCATATTTTCGCTGATGGTCTCTCCGCCGATCATTACGGACAATGCGAGGAGCTTGCTGTTTCTTTTCTTGCAACGAATCCCCTGTTTCTTCGCCCGGGCATAAAGCATTTCCGCAAAAATTCGTTTGTTTTCTAAAAATGTATCATAATCCGGAAGACGATCTATCTTCCAATGGGGCACATAAGGATTTGTTTCAAATCGCACTCCAATATCTCGCACTAATTGACTGCCTTTCTGCAGCATGTTGATGTATGTATCAATATGTACGTAAAAAGTTTTGGAAAGTCCTGCTTGATGGAAGGTTTCCGCACTTTCCCAATCCGGCTTTCGAATTAAAAATAAAAAGTTTTTCCTGCCGGCACCTCCTACTTCCCCCCACTCGAAATCTAAATGATCCAACGGGAAAAAGTTTTCTGCCAATATTTTTTGCCAGCAAATTTTCCGCTGCAATCCGTTTAAGGAAAGGTTCTGCTCAATGCTTTCGTACGGATTCATTACTGGAGAATAAAATTCATCCAATTTTTCTTGAAATTCTTTAAAAAGCTTTCGCAGATTGTCGTCGTAAAGCGGCCATCCTTCCGACAAGAAGATGCTGTAGTCGAGAAAGACGAATTTTGTGCTGATTGGCTTTACCGTTTTATCCAAAGCTAAATAAACGTAATGAAAGTTCAATTCCTCAACGGCAACTCCATAGCGGGCAGCAATTTCCTCCTTCGCTTTGGAAGATTCATAGCGGACCGTCTGCTCCTTCCCTTCCGTCGCTCCCATTTTGTTTTCGATAAGGACGATGGTGTCTTTCCCTTTGCCAGAGAGTCGAATGACAATATCCGGAGTTCCGACCGTTTTTCCCAGCCCAACCCGGGTTTCAATAAAAGATTGAAAATCTTCCTGGACATCCAACCCAGCTTTTAGCAAAAATCTTAACAAAAATTCTCTTGAATCTTGAAAACAGTTTACGAGAAAATCTGAGATCGCATCTTCCCGATAAAATACGTTCAACGCATCAAATGTGTTCATGAAAAAACTCCTTTGAACGAATTTAACTTCTCTTTATTATAGCTTGTGCACCGTAAATGATGAATTATCAGCGGTTTAATTAGAGATATCGGCGTTTCTACAAAAATATCAGCTTTTCCCGAAATATTTCGAGCGCTCGGATAAAAATTTCAGCGCTTCTTCAGAAATATCGGCGTTTCTCAAAATATCGGCGGTCTCACCAAACATATCGGCGCTTCTTCAGAAATATCGGCTTTTCTCCAAATTTCGGCGGTCTCACCAAACATATCAGCACTTCTCCATATTTCGACGTTCCTACTAAAATTATCGGCTCTCCGGCCATAGATTTCCAGATGGCACTAAAATACGGCTTTGCATTAGAGACAAAGCCGCTTCCGGCGCCATCCAATTAAATTTTATTTTTAATAACAACATCCTGGACGGTCAGATTTTTCCTCGGTTTCATATTATCCATAATAATTTCAGCTACATCGTCCGGGTGCATTAAATCTTTGATAGCGTCGTTTTCATATATTCCGTCCCAAAAGGCAGTTTTCATCCCGCCCATATAGACGGCCAGCACCCTTACCTGGGTATCCTCCAGTTCGCGGACGAGGCTTTCCGAAAAACCTCGGACGCCAAACTTGCTGGCGCAATACACGCTTTCCGTAACTTTCCCCTCCAGGCCGGCGGTCGACACGACGTTCACAATCATTCCATCGTTGCGCTTCTTCATATCGGGCAGCACTTCCTGCGTGCAAAAAATCGTTCCTTTTAAATTAATATCAATCATTTGGTGTACCGCGTCTTCCTTGATATTTTCCGCAACGTCAAACATGCCGACACCAGCATTATTAATTAGTATATCGATCGGCCCGACCTCCCTTTGAATCGACTGAAATACGTCCGCCGCTTCACTCTTCCGGGAAACATCCACGGGATAGATGGAAAACTCCTTCGAAAGCCGTTTTGCCGTTTGCTCCAGTTTTTCCTCTGTTCTGCCAAGCAAGCAGACGTAATAACCGAGATTGGAAAATTTTTCTGTCAGCGAGGCTCCGAGGCCGCTCCCCGCTCCGGTAATGACAACTACTTTTTTGTCCATCCTGTTTGCATCCTTTCTTCTTTTTTATTAATATCAGCCAACATCCTATAAATATAAATGAAAACCGGAAGCGAAACAATTCCGGGCGACTCCTGCAGCAGCTCTCTTTCCCCTCACAAAGCTCCGTTTCCCCGCGCAATCAAAAAAATATAGCCTTCATTCATCCAATCTTCGCCTTTCTGCTCTCGAAAAATTTGTCTAAGTCTTCGATCATCGCCTGAATATCCAAATCCGGGACCGGCTGATTCTCTTGCGGTTTTTCCTCCTTCCGCTCGGTAAACCAGTCGGGGATAACTTCTTTCCGCACTGCCGGCTGCTGCATCGGGTAAGGCCCGGTTTTATATGTATGCCGTTCTTTCCGTCGGCTAAAATTCCGTTCCTCTGCCCTCACTTCTTCCATCGTCGTAATCCCTTTCTTTGCCCAAGATTGGAGAATGCTTTTCACGTAGTGCCAGGAAGTTTTGTTCCGTTCCACTGCCCGCTTCATCGCCTCCAGGACAAGCTCTTCCCCGAGATCATCCACCCACATTAAAATCGACTCGGCAATAAAAGGACTGACCATGCCGAAATTTTCCTGATAAAAGACAATTGCATCTGCATGCTTCGTTTCTTTTTGTTTCGTATTATTTTGTTTATTTAATGGGCCTGCACTTTGGTCTGCTGAACAGCCCGCATTTTGGGCCGGTTGGCGGTCCGTCATCCGGTTTATGCTATGGTCCGCCTGTCCAGCCCCGCTACGGTGCCCTGCCCCGCTATCGCCCTCTGCTAAACTTACCAATTCCTCATTCCTTGCCCATTCCTGCCTCGCTTCCTCCACTCCAACAGAAGACAACCGAATCATCCGGTATATCGGGGACTGATTATGCTTTCGGGAATAGTAGTCGATGTAGCCTTTTTCTTTCAGTTCGGCCCGGGCCCGCTTGAAGGTGCTTTCCGTCAAGCCGGACTTCAGCCGCAGCACGGTCCCGGACGCAGCAAAGGTTTCCGCCCATTTCGCCTTGTTGTTCATATGCATTAACGTATGCCAGAGGCACACTGCCGATGCGGTCAACGGCACTAACTCGACCCGATCGTAAAAAGCATTAATTTCTTTAATATAATTCATCCCAATCCCCTCCATACAAATTTTTCCACGCCAAAAAAAGAACGATCCTAAAGTTTCGTCTCTCAAGAATCCTTCATTCGTATCTTTCCTTATCCCTGTTCCCTAAAAAAGCTGTCCTGCCGCCCGGGTGCCCCCTCCTTCCATAATGCCCTTATTCCTCCAAGCTTTTCTTATACATCTCGCGGATGCGTTTTCGCGCCTCTTTCCCCCAGCCTTTCACCGTTTCATAGGAGACCCCCTGTTCCTCAGCGATTTCTTTCAGCGGTTTTTCCAAAATAATATGGTGGTAAACCCACGTCCATTGTCTGTTCGTCAATCGGCTGCGCAATTTCTCCCAGAAGGCGCTGTCCACCAGTTCAATGCCGTATTCATCCACAATCGGCTTTTTCGAATCCCCGTACCGGTTGCCGGACGTTTCATGGATCATTTGCTGCTCGGCATACAGCTCCTCTTTTTCCTTTTGCCGCGTTTTTTTGCGGATTAAATCGATAAGACGAAAGCGAATCATGTAGTTGAAGTACGTATCCATCGAGCCTTTTTCCGGCCGATAGTTTTTGTAGGCAATCCATAAGGCGTACAGCCCTTCCATGTAAAACTCCCGATTCGTGTCATGGATTCCCAGCTTGTGGATGTGGTAATGGATTCTCGCTTCGTGTTTCTTGAAAATTTCCTCGAACGGAATATGTTGAAGATGGTGGCGGATCACCTCCTTTTGCTCCTCCCCTTTCTCCAATCTTTACCCCCCCTTCGTTTTTTTCGCCTTTATCATAGGAAAACATCCGAAATCTGTCGAATCAGCTAACTTTTCCAAACCCATTAAAAAATGGCCTTTTTTGCTGAAAATGACGCCTTTTCCGTGTCAAAACCCCATTTTTGCCGGGCCACGATCTAAGTTAGGTATAACTTTAAAAATTGCGAAAAAAT
The DNA here is from genome assembly GCF_014637175.1 of Compostibacillus humi. GTDB lineage: Bacteria > Bacillota > Bacilli > Bacillales > Amphibacillaceae > Oceanobacillus > Oceanobacillus humi. Next base: position 23,431 of record NZ_BMEV01000045.1, read on the forward strand.
TTATTTTTGCTATAATTTAGTTAATTCGAACTGGTTAAAAAGTTATAGAGGTGGTGTTGCAGGAAGGACGAAGCCTTTTCATTCCATTTCCACAATTACATAGCAGGAGGAGAATCATATTGGCACACACTCTTTCCTATTATCGGGTGAACAATAATACAATGGCCGTAGCCTATGCACCCCCTTTTTATAATTCGGCACTCGTCTTGGAGGTGAATGGAATGTTGCGAATTCAAAAAAGGCCGCTGGAGATTATCAGGGATGCGTGCATCGATTATTATTCTTCATTTGATGGTAGGAGGGAAGCTGTCATGTGCAAGACAAAATACCGTCGGAAAGTCCCTATCCCCATTAACCCGGACCTTGGTATTTATGCTTTTCCTACCCATGCCTTGGATGACAAAGCTTGCTGCTGGATTTTCTATCACCATGTGGAAAAAATTAAGGAAGGGAAATATAACGGTATTGTCGTTTTTAAAAATGGAATGGAGCTGGAGGTGGAAACTTCCGCATATGTGCTTAAAGAACAGATGCGCAGAACAGAGGACATTATTTTAGACTACGGCGGTTTAAGCGCACTCCACTTCAGGGACGAAATCATCGCCGAAAAGCAAGCAGTGTATCGGATAAAAGACAAGTGAAATTCCCGCCTGAACCGGGCGGGATTTCGTCTTTGGAAATCGGAATGCATTTGTTGGATTTAATTTCGTTTAAGCCAGCCTTTGAACCTGTGGTCAAAGTTCATTACAAAGTATAAAATTTATCCTAGAAAAAGAATTGTGGAGAGATAACAATCACTGCACATAAAAGCAAAAACCCTATAGCGCAGATAGCTGCCATAGGGTTTTTACATTTTCACCGTATATTTATTTTTTCTTGTTTAAATACTTCACTGCAAATGAACTCATCGTTATGATTCCTGTTGAAATTGCCTTTTCATCAAAAATTATGCCGGGGTTATGCAAGCCTCTCTGTGAATCCTCTGTATCGTTCCGTGTCCCTAACCGGAATAACATTCCGTCGACGTGCTGAAGATAGAATGAAAAATCCTCTCCGCCTAAGGAAGGTTCAGGCAAGTATTCTAAGTTTTCTTCTCCCAGACTTTCGATTACTGTTTCCTGCAAGAGGTCGACCAGCGCATCATTATTAATAACAGGCGGGGAACCTGGAAAATACGCTACTTCAGTAGTTGCATGATATGCTTTGGCAATGTTTCCGGCAATTTCTTCCATCGATTGTTTAATTTTTTCATTCACTTCTGTCTTTAAAGTACGTACTGTTCCCGAAATCGTTACATTTTTGGCAATAACATTGTCTGCAGTTCCTCCGTGGATTTGTCCAATCGTAATTACGGCAGAGTCTAAAGGAGGAAGTTTTCTTGATACAATCTGCTGCAGGCCGGTCACAATTTGCGCTGCTATCGGGATTGGATCAACACTTTTATGCGGATGTGCCGAATGGCCGCCAGTTCCTGATACTGTAATCTCAAATCGATTTGTCGATGCCATGATGGCGCCATGACGAACCCCAATTTTGCCTGCGTCTGTAAATGGCCAAGTATGCAAACAGACAATATTATCTACATCAGGATTCGTAAGCACCCCCTCTTCTATCATATATTTTGCTCCTTGCATCGTCTCTTCCGCCGGCTGGAAAATAAATTTGATTTTACCGTTAATCTGGTCCTTTAACCGGTCAAGGACAATTGCTGTTCCCAATAATACGGACGTATGAATATCATGGCCGCATGCGTGCATCACCCCGGGATTTTTCGAAGCAAACTCCAGGTTTGTCTCCTCTTTAATCGGCAATGCATCAATATCCGCCCGGATTCCAAGGGTGGGCCCGTCCCCTTTGCCTTCTAATACCCCTACGAGTCCAGTGCCAGAAGGAAATCTTTGCGTCTGAATGCTTGTATCTTTCAGCGTATTGTAAATAAACTCCGTCGTATTTTTTTCTTGGAAGCTTAATTCTGGATTTTCATGTAAATGACGCCGGATGCTGATTATTTGTTCTTCAATTTCTTGAGTTAAACTATGAATTTTTTTCACTACCGGATTAATAGATTCCATATCATAACCCCTTATGTTAGTCTGATAAAGAAGATTAAGGTTAATGAATTCATTAACCTTAATCGTCATCAATTACAAATCCGCTTGTCCCATTTCTACAATTTGCTGATAGACTTCTTCTCCCCATACTTCCTTACCAAGTCTATCCCGCACTTCTTGAGTTGCTTCTCTAAATGCATCAATATCCGGCTCGATAAAGGTTACTCCTGCTGCTTCCAGTTCTTGTCTCATCGTTTCTTCACTTTCAGCAAGTTTTTCTTCCGCAAATGCTTCCGCTTCCGCAGTTGCATCTAGTATAATTTGCTGATACTCTTCCGGGAGATTTTGGAAAAACTCTTCATTTATCGTTACAAAAGCTGGTTTAAACATATGGTTCGATAAAATTACATAGTCTTGGATTTCCTGGAACCCAGCAGAATAAAACGTTTCTAGCGGGTTTTCCTGACCATCCACTACACCCGTCTGCAAGCCGCTGTATACTTCGCCAAAGTCCATTGGCGTTGGATTTGCATTAAGTGCCTCAAACGTTTGAACATAGTAATCTCTTTCCGGAGATCTAACTTTAAATCCGGCCATATCATCTGGTGTATATATTTCTTTATTCGCTGAGATTACTCTTGGACCACGAGGTAAAATACCGATATTTCTAATTCCCATTTCATTGATTAATTTTTCGTTCCATTCCTGTCCAACATCAGAATCTAATACATGTTTCCAATGTGCATTTGATTTCATCAAATATGGAAGAGACAGATATTCAATTTCTTGAAGTCCAGGGTTGCCGCTTGACATCATTTGAATCGTACCTAATTTAACCTGTTCCATTTGTTCTTCTGTTGTTCCTAATTGGTTACTAGGAAATAAATCAACTTTAATATTGCCGTCTGTTTTTTCTTCTACAATTTCTTTAAACTTTTCCATTCCCTCGTAAGCAGGTTCTCCAGGATTTGCCCATGTACTATAAGAAATTTCGTATGTTTCTCCTGAACCAGAACCTGAATCAGAATTTGATTCGCTGCTTTCTCCTTTATCCGAGCATGCAGAAAGTAATGCGATCGCCATGACTATTCCCAAAAAAAGGATAAGTTTCTTTTTCATAGACTATTCCTCCTATTATTTATATAAATGATTATTTTAATAACATATTGGAAGACTTCATCTTTTCAACTAGAGATATGCCATATTCTACTACGCTGGAGATTATTTTCTCTCCCCGTTCTCTTGATGCATTGTATGGATTGCCTAAGATTCCAGATTCGGATAATTCTTCCATGTTAAAATAAATGTTTCCTTTGGACCCGTTTAACTTCACTTTCGATAAATTTTCCACTTCAAAAGCTTGCCATTTGTCGCTGGTCTCCGCTTTTTCCGGAAGCAAGTCCATTCTCATGCTTTCCGGGTATAAATATGACATTACTGAAGTTAACGGTTCTCCGCCATGTCCTGAAGGATCTTTATCTTCTTGGTAGATCTCCTTTTTCTGCTCGCTAGTAAGCAATTGCCATAAATCGATGGATGCAATCATGATTTTTTTATTGCGTCTCACCTCTCTGGCTACTTGATCTACCGCAGGACCATTGCCAGCATGGCCGTTGAAAAATGCAATTTTTGTTACGCCATGCTCGGTTAAACTTGTTACGATATCGTGAAGAAGATTTATTACTGTTTGCTGGGATAGTGAAACAGTTCCAGGATAGCTTCTAAAATACTCCGAGTTCCCAAACGGAACGGTTGGTATATAGAGAGAATCTGTTTTTTCTGCTACTCTTTTGGCGACTTCTGTTGCAGCGAGAAAGTCACCAGTAATGGAATGCGGTCCATGTTCCTCCATAGACCCTAAGGGAACGATAACAACCGGATCTTTTTTAAAAGCATCTTCCACTTCTTTCCAAGTCATCAAATGTACAGCATTTTTTTCCAATTCAGTCAAATCCTTTCAAAATTTTTAAAAGAACATTTTTACAAATACCAAACTCAGGTATGGTATATATGCGGTTAAAAGTACAGTAACAATCAACGGCACATATAGAGGCAACATTTCCCTTACAAGTTTGGTAAACGATAACTTCGCGATATCGGCAACAATATATAGCATCATCCCGACCGGCGGAGTAGCTCCTCCAATTGTTAATGTCAACACCATCAGAACACCAAAATGAATTGGGTCTATACCTGCATCCATTACAATAGGAGTTAATATTGGCGCAAAAACTACGATTGCCTCGGACGGAAGCATAAATAACCCGATAATAAATAAAAAGATAACGATGATCGTCATGATTACTGTCTGATTCGTCGTAAAGCTAAAGAGAAAATCACCTAAAATATCAGATACGCGAGATTTTGTAACGACCCAAGCAAAGATAGTCGCCGCAGCTATAATGAACAATATTTTTGCAGATTCATAGCTTGTTTTCATAAGAATGGAAGCAAAGGAACGAACGTTAACATTCTTGTAATAGAAGAATGTAACAATAATTCCGTATAAAGCAGCAATCGCAGCAGATTCAGTAGGTGTAAACACACCACTGACAGTACCGACTACGATAATCACCGGCAACAGTAACGCTGGAATCCCAGAAGAAAACGTTTTCCGCGCTTGCCGGAAGGTAGCTCTCGGATAGCTCGGATAATCCCGTTTTTTCGATATAAAATACGTATATACCATTAAGGAAGCTGTAATTAGGACCCCAGGAATTAAACCTGCTATCAGCAATGGCCCAATTGGCTGCGCAGTAACCACCCCGAATAAAATCAGTGTTACACTCGGCGGTATGATCGGACCAACAATTGATGAAGCTGCAGTAATAGCAGCCGCAAACTTTTTATCGTATCCTTCTTTCTCCATTGCTGGAATTAGTACAGAACCTAATGCAACCGTATCAGCCGTTGCAGAACCAGAAATACCGGAGAAAAGAAGACTTGCAACGTTATTTACTTGAGCCAGTCCACCTTTAAAATGTCCCACCAGAACCCTGGCCATATCGATAATCCTATTGGTTATCCCTCCTGAATTCATCAGTTCACCAACTAATAGGAAGAATGGCACTGCAAGCAACGTAAAAGAGTCAACTCCACGAACTAAGCTTTGAGCAAGCATGCTAAGGTTGACACCCTCAGCAAGCAAATACACAAGGGATGAAATTAATAAAGCAAAAGCTACAGGCATTCCAACAATAATTAGCGCAATCATTAGAAAAATTACTAGGAAAATCATTCTTTCACCTCCTCCTCAATGAGGGAACTATTGCGGTACTCCCCATTGCGGTAATCGATAATGTCAAAGATGGATCGGATGATGATCGCAATAATCATTAAAACAGCGCCTACTGTAGCTGCCCCTCGCCAGAATGAAAAAGGAATTTCCAACGCTCCAGAAGTCTGACTATGCGACACTTGAACCAACTCAAATGATGAATAGGCTGTTATAATTAATGCTGCCAAGATTACAACTCGCATAATTAAAGTAGTTATTAATTTAGTCTTATGGGACATTTTCTCTTGCAGCATTTCTACACCTAAATGTTTATCATCATATGAGACAATTGCCGCCCCAATGAAAACCATCCATATGAGAAGGAATCTGCCTAATTCATCACTCCACACTAACGGACTGTCAAAAACAAATCTTGATACTACTTGAAGGATCGTAATAGCTACAATCGAAAAAAGAAGAAAGCCAATTAACACTCTAAAAGGAAATGCGAAATCTTTTCTTTTTTTCATTCTGTCACCTCCAAAATTATAAATAGTCTCTCGGAAATTAAATTTCCGCATAAGCTCTAGTCTTTCGACTAGGGCTTTTTATGTGCTTCACCCCCAAAAATCAAAATAATAATGCATATTACTTGACTTTTTAA
>NZ_BMEV01000046.1 GCF_014637175.1 Compostibacillus humi
TTTTGGATCCATAGAGAGAAAAACAGGCATCCAAAAGTGCTCTTTTGCACCAAATTTTCGGATGCCTGTTTTTGTTTCAAAGTCAAGCTTTATTTTTGGGTAAACTTAAAAAATATCCATTTTTTTCATTTTTAGCTTTAAAAGAAATACATACTTGGTTAGATTACCACGATGGTACCTGTTAATTGGCTTATTAGTGGTTATATTCGCAATAAATATACCTTTTTTCCACCCCCAAATTATGTTTCGAAACAGAAAAATAGTTCCAAACAGCTATACCTGTTTGGAACTATTCTATTAATTCTTCAGTCTCCAAGTACTTCCTCGGCGATGTTTACTGCATGGTCCCCAATTCGTTCCAAGTTGCTGATGATGTCCACGAAAACAATACCGGCAGACGCACTGCACAAACCTTCATTCATGCGGATAATATGTTTTTTACGGAAGGAGCGTTCCATCTGGTCGATTTCTTCTTCCTTCTGGATTACTTCCAATGCTTTTTCCCGGTTCATACTATCCAATGACTCAATCGCCTGTTTCACCGTCATTAAGGTCAGATCAAACATGTTGTTTAAATCTTCCATTGCTTGATCCGTCATTTGCACTTTATGAGAAATTTTATAATCAACTAGTTCCACAATATTTTCGAAATGGTCTCCAATTCGTTCAATATCCCGTACCGAATCCATTAATGCTGTATGCTTCGCACTATCCGCTTCGGATAAAGTTTTTGCAGAAATATCGATTAAATAATTCGTAATCTTTCGGTCCAAATTATTAATCGCATCTTCAATTTGCATCGCCATTTCTGAATGTTTCGGACTGTTCGTTGTCAGATACAGATTAGTTTCCTCCAGACCTTTAGTTGCAAATTCACCCATACGGATTACCTCCGATTTTGCCTGCTCCAATGCTAAAGATGCTGAGCGTTCGATAAAAATCGGATCCAAATGTTTCGGCTTATACTCGATAATGGTATCCTTACCAGGGACAAATTTAGTAACGATCCATGCTAAAACTCCAATAAATGGAAATTGAATAATGGTATTAATAACGTTAAAGCTTCCATGAGCGAAGGCTATCGTCATTTCCGGATTCAGATTTAGCTTTGCTTGCAAAAAGGCCACGTAAGAAGTGAATAAGCCTAATATCGTCAAAAATATAGTAGTACCAATGACGTTAAATAATACGTGGGTTAATGCTGCCCGTTTTGCCGCTACCGTTGCTCCGATCGATGCCAAAACAGCGGTTATTGTTGTTCCGATATTATCTCCAAATAGTACTGGCAAAGCAGCATTTAAAGTTAGAGCACCTTCAGAATACAGCCCTTGCAAAATACCGACCGTTGCACTGGAACTTTGAACAATGACAGTAAAAATTGTTCCAATAACTACACCTAAGATTGGGTTATCACTCATGCTCACTGTTAACTCATGAAATGTTTCTAAGCTGCGTAATGGTTTCACACCACTGCTCATTAGCTCAAGTCCAAAGAATAGGGAACCGAAGCCGAACACAGCCTGTCCGACATTATTAACCTTTTGGTTTTTAAAGAAAAATAATAAAAATGCCCCGACCGCCATAATCGGCAACGCATATTCTCCGATATCAAAACCGATGATAAACGCGGTTACTGTTGTACCGATATTTGCACCCATAATAACACCAATTGCTTGTCTTAATGTCATAAAACCAGCATTGACAAGTCCGACGGTTAATACGGTCGTGCCAGAACTGCTTTGAATCAGTCCTGTTACAATAATCCCTGCCAGTACACCAAGAAACGGATTGCTTGTAAATCGGTCCAGAATGTCTCTAAGACGGTCTCCGGCAGACTTCTGCAATCCGTCTCCCATAAATTTTATTCCCAGCAAAAAGATACCTAGTCCCCCGATAAATTCAAAAATCAGTGTCTGTATGTCGATCTCCAACTATGTTACATCCCTTCATCTGTAATCTTTTTTTATAACCCTTATCCATATTAATTTTTTGTTAATAGCATGTAAAGTATTTGCAAGAAGAATTAACAATAAATTTACAATTCAATTTCCCTTCAGTTTTATATTCCCCCTATTTCGATACGCTAATAAAAAAAATCCCGGTTTAATCCAGGATTTCTTTGCTTAATTTTTCGACAAGAATTTTTGTGCCGTCAACTTGGACCACTCGGATAGCCGTATTTTTTCCTATCCATTGACCGTCGGATATCGCACTGTATTGTTTTTTGCCAATTTGAATCGTTCCGACCGGCCGCAAATCCGTTAATGTTGTTCCCTCTTGTCCGACTAATTTTTCATATTCCATATTCATGGAATTGTATCCTTTTTCTTTCGTTAATTGGTCTTTGAGAGCAATCTTTTTCCACATTTGCCGTTTTTTAAATACTTTCAAAAACATGAGGGAAGAAACGCTCCCAATAATCACTCCTAATACGGCGTAAAGCCCAGCAGTGAAGGAAGATGCTGCCAGCGCTACGGATACTAACATGATTGCCAAGCCAATCGTGGCAAAAGTACCATCATTAATTACTTTACCGTCTAATACGATGAGGAATAACCCGACAAAATATAAAATAAGCATTAGAATAAAGGAACTTGTCTCAACATATGCACCAAAATAGACGGTAATAAATCCGATGCCGAGCAAACCGAAAATTCCTCTGGCATTCACGAGTACTTCCCCTATTAAAAACAATGTTCCAAAAAAGGTTATGATAAAGCCAATCCATTCCCATTCAAATATTTCCATGAAAGACCTCCCCTTTCCCTATGTACATACGATTCAGACAGATAAATTGTTTCATCTTCAAGAAAAGAAAAAGATGAAAGAAGGAAAAAAATGCGGCGTTTCTTAATTTTTATTTTAATCATATTTCTCATCCAAAGTATATATAAAGACCTCTCACTTAGTACAGAAAAACCTGTAGAAAGACAGGAAAGCGAAGAGACATTCGTCCAGGTAATTCAAGTTAAAACGGAACCAGGAGATACAATATTTTCAATTATGGAAGAATTGCACGATGGTGCAAGATTCAAAAGGCAAATAATCCTTCAAGATTTTCAAAAGCTAAATCCGAATGCGGATCCGCTCCAGCTGGAAGCGTACAAGTTTTACTTTTTCCCTATATACAATATTAGCCAATAAAATAAGGAGACGAAAGATATCGTCTCCTTGTGCACCGTTATATAAACGGTAATAAAAAGAAGGTAATGAGGATGGAAATAACACCTGCAGCAATGGCAATATTCCCTAACGTTTCCGCTCCTCGGTTTCGGGAAACAAATCCTAAAATAATCCCAGCGCCTCCAAGCACAACGGGCCAGAAGAAATAGGACAGTACCGACAATAGAATTCCAATCCAGCCATACATCGTATTCGTATCTTCTTCCCGATGCACTCTTCTCTGATAGTCATCTGCTGTAAATTCAGCTGCAAATTCTTCATTGCGGGAACTGTCATGCTCTATACCAATATAATCCTGATTCCTTCTTTCTTCACCATGATTGGGACTTTTCTCGACCCGGTCCCTCCGATAGTCATCCATAGAACTTGCCTCCTTCAATAAACTTGAGGTGCAAGTATAGTTTATGGACCTTCTCACTATATTACTGATGTTATTTTGTGGAAGTCACCCATTTTAATTTTTCGCATAGTTTATAGCATATCAGTATCAAAAGGAGTAAAAAGATGTCTGTTTTTATTAAAGAGTTTGTAAAAAATAAACTGAAACAGGTTACATCGGAAGAGATTTTATATTATGCCCGGCAATATGGGTTTCACTTAACCCATGCCGAAGCCCAGGAGATTTCCAATTTTTTACGGACTAATACATTGGATCCGTTTAAAAAGCGAGAAAGAATTAAAATGATGCAGCAGCTGGCAATGATTACCGACCCGGCTACGGTGAAAAAAACAGAAAAGCTGTTGATGGAACTTGTAGAACGGCATGGACTCGGATATTTATTGGAAGATTAATGTAAATAAAAACCCAAGTAAGCATAATAGTTGCATACTTGGGTTTTTAATTAATTGTGATTTATTCCTGTTCCATAATTTGCTCTTTCAGCGTTTCCTCAAATTTTCCGTTTCGAATCATTGCAATTTCATGTTTGTACGGCGCCTTTTTATTTTTCTTATCTTCCCCAACATATGGTGTTTCTAATATTTTCGGCAATTCTTTAAACTGTTCATGGCGAATAATATAATTTAATGCATCAAATCCGATATGTCCAAATCCGATATTTTCGTGGCGGTCTTTATGGGATCCTCTTTCATTTTTGCTGTCGTTCACATGTACTACTTTGATCCGGTCGACACCGATAATTTTATCAAATTCGTTTAAAACGCCATCAAAATCATGCACCACATCATAGCCCGCATCGTGCAGGTGGCACGTGTCAATACAGACAGACAATTTTTCATTATGCGTTACTCCGTCAATTATTTTGGCGATTTCCTCAAAAGTACGGCCGATTTCTGAACCTTTGCCCGCCATTGTTTCCAGGGCAATTTGTACATCTTGATTTTTGTCAATGACTTCATTTAGTCCTTCAATAATTTTTTTAATCCCAGTTTCCGCTCCTGCTCCAACGTGGGCGCCTGGGTGTAAAACGATCTGTTTGGCGCCAATTGCTTCCGTCCGTTCAATCTCACTGCGGAGGAAATTAACGCCCAATTCAAATGTTTCGGGCTTGGACGAGTTCCCGATATTAATAATATACGGCGCATGAACAACAATATCGGTTATTCCATGTTCCTCCATATGTTTTATACCTGCTTCAATATTCAGTTCGTCAATCGGTTTTCTTCTCGTATTTTGCGGAGCACCAGTATAAATCATAAATGTATTCGCTCCATAGGAAACGGCTTCCTCACTGGAAGCAAGCAGCATTTTTTTCCCGCTCATCGATACGTGTGATCCTATTTTTAACATAAATTACACCTTCCCCATGATTAAGTTCTGCGTTTTAATTTTTTTGCCAGTTGTCTTTTTATCGCTTGCTGCTGTTTTTTCATTTTCTTCTTATATCCAGGTTTTACTTTTTTAGCTTTTTTAACTCTTTTCCATGCTTCCTTTTCTAAATCTGATGTATTACTTTTTCGCAAATTTCGGGCGTTCCATGCTTTTGCCTCGACAATTTCACCATGTTTTACATCGACGTAAGCAAAGTTTATCCCTTTTTCTTCCAGTTTGCGAATTAACGGGATATCTTCATCCGTATACAAGCTGATGGCAGTACCTTCCATCCCGGCCCTTGCCGTTCTTCCGACCCGATGGATATAAAATTCTTCTTCCTTCGGCATTTGTGCATTAATGACATGACTGACCCCTTTGATGTCAATTCCCCTTGAAGCCAAATCCGTGGCAACGATATATTGATATCGTAATTGCTGTATATCTTTTAATGCCCTTTTTCTTTCCCTCGGGGAAAGTCCGCCGTGAATCAGTCCGGTGCTGATTCCTTTTGTTCCGAGAGCCATGCTTAAGTCATCTGCCTGTTTTTTCCCGTTCGTAAAAATTATCGCTAAATAAGGCTGGATGATTTGGGCAATTTGTCCGATGATGTCACTTTCATCCCGGTGCTTCTTGGCAATTAATAAATGCTCCATCGTTTCCGGAGATAAATGGCCTTCGATTTCAATAAATGCCGGGTGTTCTAAATATTTTTGCAAAAAGTGTTCCAGCCGGACAGGAATTGTTGCAGAGAAAACTAATAATTGAATGTCTTCCTTGCAGCGAATCAATAACTGGTCGATATCCTCTATAAATCCTAAATCCGCCATTAAGTCAGCTTCATCAATAACAAAAGATGTCGCAGAATAAATGGAAAGGGCATTTTCCTTTACCAAGTCCAAGATCCGTCCGGGCGTCCCAACGATGATATGGGGCGGCTGCTTTAATTTTTCGACCATTTTCTGCTTGTCCGTACCGCCAATCAGCAGCTTGCTCGTCCATATCCCTTGTTTTCCCGCCAACTGGATAATTTTTCGTACTTCATCATAAATTTGACTTGCCAGTTCCCTCGTCGGAGCAGTAATGACAAACTGGACTTCTTTTTTCTCTTCATCCAGCCGGTTAAAAATCGGCAGCAGAAATGCATGGGTTTTTCCTGAACCGGTATGGGATTTGCCGATGACACTTTCTCCTTTTAGCGCTTTTGGGATGACTTTAGCTTGAATTTGAGTCGGTTGTTTAAACGAGAGCAGCCGGATAACTTCTAATATCTTATCATTTAAAGCAAATCGACGAAAATCCGATTGGTTCATGTATGTATACTCCTTTTTCATCAGATAAATTGAAATGGGTCGGTATTCGTTTCCGAGACGATAATCTCAACGTTATCGTCCAAGTTATTTTCTAAATATCGTTTGACACTTTCTTTCATCGCCTTTTCTATATAATGCCCGGCATCAATTACCGCTAAACCCATTTGCCAAGCATCTTGGGCTGCATGGAACGTCATATCACCGGTAATGTAAACATCTGCCCCCTTTTGTTTTGCGGCGTGGATATATTTTTCCCCACTGCCTCCAAGGATAGCAACTTTTCTAATTTGTGCTTCCAAGTCCCCTGTTACTCTTGCATAGGGAATGTCCAGCTTATTTTTCACGTGAACGGCAAATTCGCGTAAAGTTACCGGTTTGGCCAACGTTCCAATTCTGCCGAGACCATATTTTTTTCCTTTATTTTCCAGCGGGTATATATCGTATGCTACTTCTTCATATGGGTGCGCGTTAATCATTGCTTGGACAACTTTGTTCAGATTTTCCTCTTCCACAATTGTTTCCATTCGTACTTCATCGACAAATTCTAATTGATTTTGTGTGCCAATGTATGGGTTTGTTCCTTCCAGCGGTTTAAATGTCCCCTGCCCTTGCGATTGGAAAGTGCAATGGCTGTAATTTCCAATATGGCCTGCACCGCTGTTTCCCATTGCATCTCTCACCTTTTCAGCATGGGATAAAGGGACAAAACAAACGAGTTTGTACAAAGATTGAACCCGGTATTCCCGAACATGGTGGGTAGGCTGAATATTTAATTTTTCACAAAGGATATCGTTCATTCCTCCTTCAGCCAAATCATAATTCGTATGGGCGGCATATACCGTAATATCATGTTTTAATAATTTGGAAACCATTCTTCCTTGTGGGCTTTCCACATGAATCTGGTTCAGCGGTTTAAACAGCATTGGATGATGGGCGATGATTAGATTGACTTCTTTATTAATCGCTTCATCTACGACTGGCTCGAGCACGTCCAACGTTACCATTATTTTCTTCACCAAATGTTTATCCGAGCCGACTTGTAAACCGACGTTGTCCCAATCATAAGCAAGGTCTTTCGGAGCGAGTTTCTCCAGCAGCCGAAAAACATCTGCATGTTTAAGTTCTTTTTCCATTGTTCAATACCTCCTCCACCATTTTTAGCTGCATTTCAAACCAAGCAACTTTCTTTTCATTGATGATGTTTGCCTTTTTCATCTGCTCAATAATTTGTTGCAATTTATCATACCGCTGCTGCCACTTTTTCCGAAATATTTCAGTTTGGTTCCTTAATAGGACGGGGCCAAATAAATATTCCTCTTCCGTTAAATGGAGAGACTCCGCTTTTTTATCTGCAACGATAATTTCATAAATATGGCCTTTTTCTTCCAAAATCATTTCCGCGACAATCGAATATTGATGCTGATGGAGCCATTTGCGCGTACTTCGCTCATCCACGTTAGGCTGTACAATAATTCGTTCAACGGTTTTAAGCTTTTGTTTTCCATTTTCTAAAATCGATGTGATTAAGGATCCTCCCATGCCAGCAATCACAACTTGTTTTACAGCATCCTTCGCTGTGAGTATATCAAATCCGTTTCCGAGCCGGACGTCAATTTGTTTTTCCAATTTGAAGGCATGAACCGTCTTTTTTGCCCGTTCATATGGTCCCTCGTTTACTTCACCGGCAATCGCCCGGGAGGCAGGGTCACGAAGACATTTATAACATGGCAAATAAGCATGATCGGATCCAATGTCAGCAAAATAGGCTCCTTCCGGCAAAAAAGAGGCAATCGATTTTAAACGTTCTGTAATCGGTAAATTTTTTTCCATAGCTGTACCTCACTGAATTTCTACACGATTAATTAAATCAATTGTAAAGGATTTTGTAAAATAATGGGTCTTACTTTTTAAAAAGAGGCTCTATACTAAATGTTGGGGTTTAGAAATAATTTAAAGACAAATAAAAGCACGCTTCTCCAATTTCTTTTATACTTGAATTGACGAGAAACAAGCAAAAAGAGAGGAGAAGCGTGTAAATGAATAATACCATAAAAATCCCTGGTTTAGAAGATGTAATTATTACAAAGGTGGAGGAATTTGAGGATCGAATAGCCATATTTGTCGAAATGAAGGTCCAAACCCACAGATGCCCAAAATGTGGTAAAAAAACGCGAAAAATACATGATTATCGAGTGCAAAAAATTAAGCATTTAAAATGGTTTGAGCGTTTAAGCTATATTTTTTATCGGAAGCGCAGATATAGATGTGATGCATGCGGAAAAAGATTTTATGAGAAAAATACGATTGTGGATCGTTACCAGCGTTTTTCCAAAGAATGGAATCGAGCCGTAAATATACGCAGTGTAAGAGCGAAGACATTTAAAGAAATTAGCCAGCAATTTGGCGCTTCCCCATCTACTATCATTCGCAGATTTGATGAGCTTGCAGAGAAAGAGCTAAAAGATGTAGAGGAGCTTCCTCGTGTCATCTCCATCGATGAATACAAAGGTGATACAAAAGAAGGTAAATATCAAGTCATTATCGCAAATGGGGAAACAAAGGAACCCATTGACATTCTTCCGAATCGGAGGAAAAAAACCATTGCCAACTACCTGCGTAAGTATGGGGCAAAGGTAGGTGTCGTAGTAATGGATATGAGCCCATCCTTTAAAGCTGCGGTGAACAAAGCTCTAGATAGACCGGTGATTGTCGCAGATCGTTTTCATTTTTGCCGGTATATTTATTGGGCATTAGATGCCGTTCGCAGGCGGGTACAAAGTACTTGGAATGACTACGATCGGAAAAAGTGCAAAAAAATGCGTTATGTATTTTACAAGGACAGCGGGAAATTATCTGATAAGGATCGATGGTACTTGAACAGGTATTGTCAGATGTCGGAAGAATTAAGAGCAGCCTATCAATTAAAAGAAAAGTACTGTAAATGGTTCCAACAAGCAAAACAGAATGGCCTTGAGAAAATCCAAGAAACAAAAAAAGGTTTATATCGCTTTTATGAGTTGGTGGAAGAATCAGGAATACCAGAATTTAAAAGAAATATTCAGACCTTAAAGAACTGGCAAACAGAAATATTAAACAGCTTTGTATATGGATATTCAAATGGATTTTTAGAAGGGATTAATAATCACACGAAAGTCATGAAACGGAATGCGTTTGGATTTAGAAACTTTAGACGTTCCCGTGCACGAATATTACTATCGCACAAGTATAAAGAAATTGGAGTTCATGTGGGTTAGGAAGACAGTTTCCTTTTACTCCTTTTCCTTTATTGGTGAAATTTATTTCACCAATAAAGGAAGAGGCCACCAAGCGCAAGCGCGGTAGCCTAAACCCCAACATTTGACATAGAACCTAAAAAGAAAAGCTTTCTGATCAGGACAGAAAGCTTCTCTCTTTAAAATATATTATTGTTTTTCGCTTAGCCATTCGCTTAGCAAACTGACTTCTTCTGCTGGAATATGGGATTGTGCAGGCATCGTGCCGATACCGTTTTGAATAATTTCAGCAAGCTCTTCTGGGGAGTATTTAGAGCCGATGTTTGCTAGTTCCGGGCCAGCTCCTCCAGATAAATCCGCCCCGTGACAAGCCGCACAATTATTTGCATAAATAGCTTCCGGATCGCTGGAAACCTCACCTTCTTCAGCAGTTTGTTCCGTACCTTGCTCTGCTTCCTGTGCCGCTTTATCGCGCATATCGACACCAACAAAAGCAATGACAATCATAAGTACAATACCCAAAACTGCGATGATTCCATATCCAAATGCTGGGTTTCTTTTCATTCTGTTTTCCTCCTTATGTATCCCCTAGTATTTCTATATAAAAATAGACACTAACTATAGTTTACTCGAAAACGACTTTAGTTTAAAGAATAAAGATGTGAAATTTTATAAAACATTGTAGATTATGGTAAACATAATCCCAATAATTGCTGTAATCATTAAATAATTCCATTTATTTTTCCAGCTTAGTCCCATCCAAAAAAGAAAGTTTAAGAAAATAATCGTATTTACGATGGCAGCATTTCGCGTCAAATTCCCAATAAAAACCGTTGAAAGCAGAATAAGCATTAAGGTTATGACCAAGGAAAGATGCATTATTCGGATGTTTTTCTTTTTATAATAAAGAAAACACCAAAAGCTGTAGCTTAGAAATAGAATTAAAATACTAAGTTGCAAAACGGATGGAAATTTCGTAAAATATATCACAAGAAAAGAAAACGGTAACAATAAAACCATTAACACAACTTGAAGGAAGGTACGGACAGAAGAACGATTTTTATATTTCTCGTTCTCCCCTATACCTTCTCCATTTGTATACAATGCCAATAAAAAATTACAATATTCTTCAGGGAGTAATTTGTGCTCTTTCCAATATTGAATTTCGCTAATAATGACTGCGATTCGTTCCTTTGACAAAGCACTCCCCCCAAACCGCCATCGGCAAAAAATTAGAAAGGAAGGCCATTGGATAACAATGACACCTCCTTCTTAATCAAGGAAATCTTTCAAACGCTTGCTGCGGCTAGGATGTCTTAATTTCCGCAGCGCCTTTGCTTCAATTTGACGAATGCGCTCCCTAGTTACGCCGAAGACTTTTCCTACTTCTTCCAGTGTACGGGTACGGCCGTCATCCAACCCAAATCGAAGACGTAATACATTTTCTTCCCTGTCGGTCAATGTGTCTAATACATCCTCCAGCTGTTCTTTCAGGAGTTCGTAAGCAGCATGTTCCGATGGGGATACAGCTTCATGGTCTTCGATAAAGTCGCCTAAATGAGAATCGTCTTCTTCACCGATTGGAGTTTCCAATGAAACAGGCTCTTGGGCAATTTTTAATATATCCCGGACTTTTTCCGGAGAAAGTTCCATTTCCTCTCCGATTTCTTCCGGTGTCGGTTCACGGCCTAAATCTTGCAGCAATGAACGCTGAACCCGAATCAGTTTGTTAATGGTTTCAACCATATGAACAGGAATCCGAATCGTTCGTGCCTGGTCAGCAATGGCTCGTGTAATCGCCTGACGAATCCACCAAGTAGCATACGTACTGAATTTGAAACCTTTACGATAATCAAATTTTTCGACCGCTTTAATTAATCCCATATTTCCTTCTTGGATTAAATCGAGAAATAACATTCCGCGACCTACATACCGTTTTGCGATGCTTACAACTAATCGCAAGTTTGCTTCAGCTAACCGCCTTTTCGCCTCTTCGTCTCCTTGTTCGATACGGGTGGCAAGTTCGATTTCCTCTTCTGCAGATAGTAAATTTACCCGGCCGATTTCTTTTAAGTACATTCGTACCGGATCATTTATTTTTATCCCAAGAGGAACACTGACATCATCCAGCTGAAAGTCTTCTTCTTTTGCTATTTCCTTCATATTCGGGTCATCCTCGGAATCACCTATCACTTCCACACCTTGTTCCTCAAGGTACTCATAGAACTCATCCATTTGGTCTGAATCAATTTCAAAATTGCTTAATTGATCTGCAATTTCCTCATAAGCAATTGTTCCTCGTTTTTTACCAATTTCTACTAATTTTTCTTTTGCGTGTTCCAATGTTTGTTCATTTTCATTCAACTCAGTTTGTTTTTTCTCAGCCAACAGAGTCCCCCTCCTTCCAATGTAATTTGACTTATCTATTCTTCAGCTGTTTTTGGATTTCAATAATTTCTTTGGCAATTTGCGCTGCTCTAATAGGGTCTCTTTGTTGTTCCGCTATTCTCTGCTGTTCCTTCAAAGAATGAATGCTTTTTATATCATGGCCTTGTTTTCGAATTAAATCTATATAATCCATTAGTTCAGGTTCGCTTATATCCGTATCATCCACGGACATTGCCAATTCAGTGACTAATTGTTTTATTTCAGGATCATGAATTCTTTCCAGAAATAAACTGATATCCGGGTGATGACCTTCTTCATAAAAAGCAAATAGATGTGTTGCAATTATTTTATGCAAATCAATATTAAAACCTGCACCAATTTCTTCTTTTACTTTATCCGCAATTTGCTCATCTTGTAACATCCAGTACAAAAGTTTTCGTTCCGCATTATGAAAGGCCGGCAGCAGCTTCTGATTCTTTATGAAAAACGATTTATTAGCAATGCGGTTTGTACTGCGTTTGTCCTTTGGCTGCTGTTTTCTTTGCTCCTTATGGATTTCTTCTCTCAGCACTTCCAAGCTAAAATCAAATTCATTGCTAAGCTCTTTTAAGTAATATTCCCTTTCTACGGAGCTCTTAATCAGTGCGAGATGCTTAATGGCAGCTTCCACATAGCGGATTCGTTCCGATTCTTGGCTGAAATCAAAGTTTCTCCGCAAATAGCGCAAGTAAAACGTGTTGTACGGTTCACTTTTTTTTATAATATTATTGCGGAAAGCATCTCCGCCTAAGGTCCGGATATAGCTGTCCGGGTCAGTTCCATCGGGCAGATTTGCAATTTTAACATTGCATCCGGTCTGACGCAGCAAATTTGCTGCCTTATAGGCTGCTTCAATACCGGCCTGATCCCCGTCATAGCAAATAATACATGTATCTACATAGCGCCGTAACAATTTTGCCTGGTAGTCGGTAAGCGATGTTCCTAATGTGGCTACTGCATGTTTAATCCCGGCTTGATATGCGGCAATGACATCCACATATCCTTCAAACAAAATAGCTTCATTTTCTTTTCTAATATGTTTTCTTGCCAGGTCAAAATTAAACAATAATTTCCCTTTATGAAACAGGCTGCTTTCTGGACTGTTTAAGTATTTTGGCTCGCCTTCCGAGATAATTCTTCCTCCAAAGGCGACTGTTTTCCCGAAGTGATTTCGAATAGGAAATATTACCCTCCCCCGAAATCGATCAGTTACCTGCTTGCTGTTAGTCTGCAGCGAAAGTATTCCTTCTTTGACGAGCATTGCTTCATGGAATCCTTTCTTGAGCAAAAATTCAATTGTAAAATCCGTGTCATTTGGCGCAAATCCTAATTGGAACTCTTCTATGGTCAAATCGGATATGCCACGATGAAGCAAGTAACGATAACCCTCTTTCCCCTGTTTTGAATGCTTTAACATATGGTGATAATATTTTGTCAGCCATTCAAAAGCAGATAATGCCGTATCATTTTCTTTCGATACCGAACTGCGGGGTTCTTCCCATTCCGGAAGAAAAATACCGGCACGCTTGGCCAAAAACTGCACTGCCTCAATAAAAGAGAGACTTTCTATTTCCATCATAAACGTAATGACGTTTCCGCCTTTACCGCAGCCAAAGCAGTGGAAAATCTGCTTTTCTTGGGTTACGGAAAATGATGGCGTTTTTTCCCCATGGAAAGGACATAATCCAAAATAATTTCTGCCCTGTTTTTTAAGCTGTACATATTCTCCTACGACATCAACAATGTCATTTGCCTTTTTTATATCTTCTATGACTTCTTCCTGTATTTGGTTGGCCATCTGTATCACCATACTTACTCATTCGCGGCGAATGAAAATTATCCTGCAAGATTCGACATTTTTTTCAAATAATACATACATCGCCTCACTTCAAGCATCTTGAAGGCCTGCACCTGCAATTTCATACTCATTCACTACTATATTTCTACAAAAAACTGCAGAATCCTTCTTTATGAATAATGTTTAACTTTTCAGAATATGCTTAAATGATGTGAAATAATACACATTAATATCTTTACACAAATAGTTATTATAATACAATGCACCTAAAAATTCTATTTATTTGAATTAAATGTTATCAAAATGAAAAACATTCTACATATGGTAGAATGTTTTTCCGTGTTTCATTTTCGATGTAACATATGCAAGATAATACTTGCTGTCTCTTCTACCGCCTTGTTGGATACGTCAATTACGTTACAACCTATTTTATCCACAATTTGATTAAAATAATCCAATTCCTGGTGAATTCGGTCCATATTTGCATAGGTTGCTTCGTCCTTTAATCCTAAGGCTTTTAGTCGCTCTTTGCGAATTTCGTTTAATTTCTCCGGTTTAATGCTTAAACCAATACACTTTTTCGGATCGACTTCAAACAGTTCTTCCGGCGGATCCACTTCTGGCACAATTGGAACGTTTGCCACCTTTATCCGTTTAAGTGCTAAATACTGGGACAATGGAGTTTTGGATGTTCTGGAAACGCCAATCAATATAATATCCGCCCTTGCGATTCCTCTAGGGTCCCTGCCATCGTCATACTTTACGGCAAACTCAATTGCTTCTACCCGCTTGAAATAGTCTTCATCCAGTTTATGTACAAGACCTGCTTCCAGGCGGGGAGGCTTTTGAAACGCTCTCTCCATCGCTTCCATTGTCGGACCCATTATGTCAACTGCTTCAATATTTAATTTTTCAGCCTGTTCTTTAATATATTTTCGTAACTTCGGATCCACAAGGGTGAAACTAATTATTCCTGACGTATCTTTTGCCATTTGCAATGCTTCATCGATTGTTTCCTTATCTTCTACATAAGGAATTCGGCTGATTTGATAATCTACGCCGTTAAACTGGCTTAATCCCGCCTTGACGACGAGTTCGGCAGTTTCACCGACAGAATCAGACAAAACATAAATCGTTTTTTCACCTAACATGACGTTGCCACCCTTCTTTTACATTACAGCGCACTATCCGTAGCTAATTCGACAAATACTTTCGTAATCGTCGTCTTTGTAATTCGCCCAACTACGTGTAAACCATCCTCTGTATCCTTTACTACAGGGAGTCCGTCAATTTGTTTCTCAATTAATTTCTTTGCCGCTTCAAGCAGCAGATCGTCTTTCCGGCATACGGTAATATTGGGCATCCGTGTCATGATGATATGTATGTCCAGGGCATTCAAATCATGCTGTCCGATACTTGCCCTTAACAAGTCTTTCCTGGAAACAACTCCGGTTAAACACGATTTTTCATTAACGACAAATAAAGTGCCCACATCTTCTAAAAACATGGTGGAAATGGCATCATAAACGGAAACTTCTTCCCTTACGACGACTGGGATTTGCTGAAAATCCTGGACTTTAAACTTTTTTATTTTTTCCGTCAATAATTCAGACCCGGTTTTCCCGGTATAAAAATAACCGACCCGCGGGCGGGCCTCCAGAAATCCGGCCATCGTTAAAATGGCTAAATCCGGCCTTAATGTTGCCCGAGTCAAATTTAATTTTTCTGCGATATTTTCTCCTGTGATTGGTCCATTTGCTTTGACGATTTCTATAATTTGTTCTTGCCTTTTTGATAACTCCACAATCTCACCGCCTTGCACATCCGAACGATTCGCATGATTAAATAATAAATTGGCCATTCCCTTACATCTCAAGAGAAAGCCAAAAAAGTTTCCCGTTACAATAAATATAGCGAAAGCTGCCCAGCGAAGCAGCTCGTTCCATTCGGCAGCAGCTTGCCAAACGGTTCTCTTGAATTATTATATACTATTTTCCCTAAAAAAGGAATTGTGTCATACTTTTTTTGGCTTTTATTCTCTTTTATTGATGCTGTTTCCACTCAATGATGGATAAGTTTGCAAAGTCATTCGTCAGTTTTGCTATCCTGTTTAATAATGCAAGGCGATTCCTTTTCAGATTTTCGTCTTCAGCCATCACCATATTGTGATCAAAAAATGCATGAATCGGTTCTGTCAGTTCAGTTAATGCTTGAAGCGCTTTATTTGCATTCTTCTCCCGTTTTCCTTCGTCATAATTTTCTTTTGCTTCCAGATAGGATCGAAACAGCGCCCGCTCCGACTCTGTCTGCAAATAATCTGTATCCACTTCTGTTTCCTCTGTTTTTTTCGCTATATTTAACACCCGTACTAAAGCTTCTTGGGTTCGTTTAAAATCAGAATCATGACGCTTTTGGGACAACAATAGTGCTTTTTCTTCCGCGTAGTTAAACAGACCGATTTCTTTGTCAAGAACAGCGTGAATTACATCCTGTTCAATCTGTTTTTCCCGCAAAATAAACGTTGCCCGCTGCTGGAAAAATTCATGCAAAGACTTTTTAACGTCTTCCGTGTTTTCGATATATTTATTGTCTTGATACTGCTGTAAAGCAATCTCTAAAATTGTTTCCAGTGATATATCCCAATTGTTTTCTTCCAGAATACGGAGTATTCCTGTAGCTTGTCTCCGTAAGCCGTACGGATCTTGGGAGCCGGTTGGAATTAAACCGACGGAAATACAGCCGACAACTGTATCCATTTTATCTGCAACACTCAGAATCGATCCAAGCATTGTGTCAGGAAGTTTCCCGTTGGCATTGATTGGCATGTAATGTTCCCGGATGCTCGCTGCAATGTCATCCTCTTCTCCGTAAATAGCCGCATATTTTTCTCCGATAATGCCTTGCAGTTCGGTAAATTCCTGAACCATATTCGTCATGAGGTCAAATTTACTGATCATGGCTGCCCGCTCTGTTTTTTGCAGGAAGCAAGATTCTTGATTAATAAGGGAAGCAGTCTGTACTGCAATCGACTGCACTCTTTTCACTTTCTCCATGTACGTGCCAAGTTTTTCTTGGAATACAACTTTTTCGAGCCTTTCAACATAATAGTCAATTGGTTTTTTAAGATCTTCTTCAAAGAAAAATTCGGCATCCGAAAGTCGTGCGCGGAGAACTTTTTCATTTCCTTTCACAACCGTATCCAGTTTCTTGTCGTTTCCGTTGCGTACTCCAATAAATTTAGGCAATAATTGGCCTTCTTTTGTTTTCACAGGAAAATAACGCTGATGCTCCTTCATCGATGTAATTAACACTTCTTCCGGCAGATTAAGAAAACGTTCATCAAAAGATCCGACAAAAGCCGTCGGGTATTCAACTAAGTTGCATACTTCATGAAGCAGCGAATCATCCACAGGGATAACTACGTCATGATTAATCTCCAGTTCCCGAATGCTATCTAAAATCCGTTTCTTTCGATCTTCCGCATTCACAATGACATACTGTTTTTCCATCACGTTTTCATAATCTTTCGGATTGTTTAAAGAGACTTTTTTCCCTAAAAACCGGTGACCATACGTAATCCGGTCCGTCGGGACAGAGGCGATTTCAAATGGAATGATTTCTTCGCCGTACAATGCGACTAGCCAACGGATTGGCCGGGCATAACGCAAAGATTCGGTTGACCAGCGCATATTTTTTCCGAATTGAATTCCTTCAATTATTTCCTTGAAAGCGGGCAAAAGTTCCTTCGTTTTTTTTCCATCAATTCGCTTTTTTACATAAATATAAGAAACGCCTTTTACCTCTTTCGTATAAATATCATCAACTGTCATCCCTTGGCCTTTCGTAAATCCGACAGCCGCCTTCGACCAGGCTCCGTCTTCCGTTTGGGCAACTTTTAATGATGGTCCCTTTACTTCTTCCTCTACCGTTTCTTGTTCTTCCACGGCCTGTTCAATTAACACAGCAAGCCGGCGCGGCGTGGAGTAGGACGTAATGCGCTGATAGGATATTCGGTTTTCTTCAAACCATTGTTTCGTTTTCGTGCGAAGCTGTTTTTCTGCATCATCAATAAAGCGGGCAGGCAATTCTTCCAGTCCGATTTCAAATAAAATGTCTTTTCCCATTTTATTGATCCTCCTTTTTTAACATTGGAAAACCGAGCCGTTCCCTTTCCTTTACATATGCTTTGGCAATTTTTCGCGCCAAATTCCGGATTCTCGAAATATATCCTGTACGCTCTGTCACGCTGATAACTCCCCTTGCATCGAGCAAGTTAAACGTATGGGAACATTTTAATACGTAATCATAGGCAGGAAAGACGAGCCCTTTTTCCATTGTCCGCTCCGCCTCTTTTTCGTACATCCGGAATAGCTGAAACAGCATTTCTGTATCGGACTCTTCAAAGGTATATTTGGAATGTTCGTATTCCGGCTGGTAGAAAATGTCCCGGTACGTAAATTGTTCATTCCAATCGAGATCAAAGACGTTCTCCTTATCTTGAATATAGGATGCCAGCCGTTCAATTCCGTATGTCAATTCGACGGCCACCGGATTTGCTTCCAGTCCCCCGATTTGCTGAAAGTACGTAAATTGGGTAATTTCCATACCGTCAAGCCACACTTCCCAGCCAAGTCCTGCTGCGCCTAACGTCGGGTTTTCCCAGTTGTCTTCCACAAAACGGATATCATGTTCTAATGGGTCGATTCCCAATTCCTTCAGTGAATTTAAATACAATTCTTGTATATTATCCGGAGAAGGCTTCATAATCACCTGAAACTGATGATGCTGGTACAGCCGATTTGGATTTTCCCCGTATCTCCCGTCCGCAGGTCTTCTGGAAGGTTCCACGTATGCGACATTCCACGGCTCCGGGCCGAGACTGCGAAGCAAAGTCATCGGCGACATCGTGCCTGCCCCTTTCTCCACATCGTACGCTTGAACGAGAATACAATTATGCTTTGACCAGTAATCTTGTAAAGTAAGTATCATCTGTTGAATATTCATCTGTATATCCCTCCATTTTTTTCGCAAATGAAAGTCGGAAAATAAAACAGCAAAAAACCGTCCATATGCCTTTATTTAGACATAGGGACGGCTTTCACCGCGGTTCCACCCTATTTGCCCGAGAAATCTCAGGCCGCTTTAAAATCATTTGCTCCGAAGCGCCCTTCCTTGCTGCCTGTTATCCAGCTCCCACCGTCCTGGACTCGCTATAAACAGTTACAAACAAGTACTCCTCTTCATCTTCGCAAACAGTATGAAATTATGTAAAATCATAAGTCAAGAAAAGAAATATGTCAACAATAAACTACTCCAGGTGATGAATTTGCTGCAAAAACTTTTTCGACTTGAGTTTATAGCCGCCGTACTCGTCATAGTAAGCGTCAAGGAGCCGGCGCAGCATTGTCCTGTTTTCAGCTTTTAAGGAAATCGATTTAACCCGCTCTAATCCAACTATCGAAAAAATGTATAATAACCTCACGAGAACATCTGACAACATGACTGCCTCCGGGTCGAATGCTTTACATTGTGTGCAAAGCAAACCGCCTTCGCGAATGGAAAAGGCGTAAGGTGAATTCTTCTTTCCGCATTGAACACAGGCGTCAACAACAGGAGCAAATCCGCCTTTTTTATATAGCTTCAATTCATACATTAAAACAGGAATTTCATATTCATTATGGTCACTGATCCAGTCAAAGGTCAAGCGGAACTGATCAAACAGATAATAGTCCGGCCTGCGGTCATCCAGCAATTTATCCGTTAATTCAGAAACATAGCTGGCATAAGCGGTTTTTACAATATCTTCACGTATGTTTCGGTAGGATTGGATGATTTCTCCTTGTTGGATTGTGCTAAGCCCCTGCTGCAAATATACGAAAAATTGACCATAGATAAATGGCTGCGTTAATGCAGCCATTCTGCTTTTTGGTTTTTTTGCGCCTCTTGCGATGGCGGTAAATTTGCCAATTTTTTTGCTGAAAATCGTAACAATTTTATGTGTCTCGCTATAGTCTATCGTTTTTATAATAAACCCATCGATTTTTTCTAACACATCGATTCACCCTTTATTTCCCTAGCTAGAAAGTGAAAGTTACATTATTAGTTTGATTCTACCGGTGAATCATTTTTCCTGTCTGAAAGGACTGTGCTTTCCTTTTTCGCCTCACTGCTCAATTCTTTATACAATAAATACGTTTCAATATTTCCCGTTTGGCTGAACAGTTTCCAAGTAAGGTCAATCATGAAGAAGCCACCTTTCCAAATATTTAATAATGTAACTTCACTATTTAGACTGGCCATCGTTTCTGCAAATCATGAGTTATAAATATTTCCATATTTAATAATCCTCTTGTCTGAACCCGTATTCGTACAGCTGGCTTTCCCTGTTTCGCCAGTCTTCTTTCACTTTTACCCATAATTCTAAATACACCTTTGAGCCGAGCAGTGCTTCTATATCCTCTCGGGCTCTTTTGCCGACATTCTTTAACATTTTCCCTTGTTTGCCTATTAAAATTCCCTTTTGGGATTTTCTCTCCGTAATAATGGTTGCTTGAATAAATACCGTATTGTTTTCTCTTCGCTCTAAATTATCCATGACGACAGTAATCGAATGGGGAATCTCTTCCCTCGTCAGCTGCAGCACTTTTTCCCGGATAAATTCGGTAATAATAAATCTTTCCGGATGGTCCGTCACCTGTTCTTCCGGATAATATTTCGGTCCTTCCGGAAGATATTCTTTTAACACTTGCAGCAGACGGTCAATATTATTTCCTTCCAGTGCAGATATCGGAATAATTTCTTGAAAATTTCCTTTATCCTTATACAAATCAATTAACGGCAAGAGTTCGTCGGGATGAACCAAATCTATTTTGTTTACGATGAGAAAAATTGGGCTTTTCACGTTTTGCAGCCGGTCGAGAATATATTGATCGCCTTTGCCATATCCTTCTTTTGCATTAATCATAAACAGGATGGCGTCCACTTCATTCAGTGTATTTTCTGCAACTTTGACCATAAAATCGCCAAGCTTATGCTTCGGTTTATGAATCCCTGGTGTATCGATGAAAATATATTGTGCTTCGTCTGTAGTATATACGCCTTGTATTTTATTTCGTGTTGTTTGCGGCTTGTCACTCATAATTGCTATTTTTTGACCAATTACCCGGTTTAAAAATGTCGATTTTCCTACGTTGGGACGGCCGATGATGGCAATAAATCCTGATTTATAACCCATGTTGTACCTCCGTCATTTTTCTGTAAGCAGTTTCATCTTTATCCTTATCATACTATAAGTAATAAAGAAATTCTAAACCCATTTTGCCTTTCGACAAAATGGGGAAAAGTTTTCACAATATCAATATGTTAAAAAAGTAAAAGAATCTTTGGACCAAAAATAAGGATGCCGATAATGATCGCAAAAATTGCGGAAACAAGGACACATGCTGCGGCAATATCCTTAATGAGCTTAGCCTGAATATGGTACTCCGGTTTCACATAGTCTATGATCCGTTCCACAATGGAATTTACCATTTCCATGACTAGCACAAAACCGACGACGATGAGTATGATCGCCCATTCAACGGCAGATAACCGGAAGATCATTCCGGCAATGATGACAAGAAAAGCTGCGATTAAATGGATACGGAAATTATATTCTTTTGAAATGACTTCTTTTAGTCCGTTCCAGGCAAACGCAAAACCTATCTTTTGACGTTTATCTTTCAAGACCAAATTCACCAAGTATGGATTCTTGTTTACGAAACATCTTTTTTTCGTCTTCCTCGTTCATGTGGTCGTAACCCAATAAATGAAGAAAACCGTGGACAGTTAAAAATCCTAATTCCCGTTCCATTGAATGGTTATAGTCTGCTGCCTGTTCTTTTGCTTTATCAACAGAAATGATAATATCTCCAAGAACTGGCGGAAGCATCTCGCCAATAATATCCATCTCGCCTTCCGTCTTTTCCTGCATCGGAAAAGAAATGACATCGGTCGGCGCATCTTTATCCCGATACTCCCGATTTAGCTGTTGAATTTCCTCGTTATGAACAAAGGTAAGTGATATTTCCGCATCTTCGGCAACTTTTTCTTTTTTCGCAGCGAATTGCAATAATCGCTCCAATAAATTTTTCTGTTCTTCTGAAATAGAATCGGTTTTATCCAAAAAGTCAATTTGCAATTATTTTGCCTCCTTCGTCGGGTACTGGATTCTTGAGTGAAAAATCCCTTTTAACGTATTACAGATGGTTTCTTGGATTGTCTCAAGTTCCTTTAAAGTGAGAGGGCACTCGTTCATCTGCCCGTCAGTCATTCTATCTTTAATAATTAAGGAAACAATTTCCTCGATTTTTTCTTCCGTCGGCTCTTTTAATGACCGCACGGCTGCTTCGACTGAATCGCATATACAGATAATCGCCGCTTCCTTCGTCTGCGGTTTGGGACCGGGATAACGGTAGTCTTTCTCTTCCACAAACTGATCGGTTTCCTTCGCTTTAAAGTAAAAATACTTTAATAAGGTTGTGCCGTGATGCTGCTTGGCAATATCAATGATTTCATTCGGCATTTTCTCTTTCATTAAAATTTCAGCCCCATCATATGGATGGCTAATAATAATTTTAGCACTTTCTTCCGGTTCGATAAAATCATGGGGGTTTTGAATGGACAGCTGGTTTTCTATGAAATAATGGGGCCGCACTGTCTTCCCGATATCATGATAGTAGGAACCGACCCTCGCCAAAAGACCGTTTGCACCGATTGCTTCACAAGCAGTCTCGCTTAAATTAGCTACCATGATGGAATGATGGTACGTTCCTGGCGCTTCCGTTAATATTTTCTTCAATAAAGGCTGGTTTGGGTTGGATAATTGCAATAGCTTTCCGTCAGTTAAAATGCCTAAGCCTGTCTCAAAAAAAGGCAGCAGACCGATGGTAAGTACAGAAGCGAGAAACGCAGACACTACACCGAAAGCCCCTTGGAACAGCAGATCCATGTATGTATATTTCTCAAAGGA
This sequence comes from Compostibacillus humi, assembly GCF_014637175.1. GTDB lineage: Bacteria > Bacillota > Bacilli > Bacillales > Amphibacillaceae > Oceanobacillus > Oceanobacillus humi. The sequence continues at coordinate 22,736 of NZ_BMEV01000046.1, forward strand.
CAAGAATATAAATAAAGTGATTACGGTGAGATTTACGATGGTAATACCAAATCCGGCCTTTAAAAAGTAACTCCGGTCTTTCGTATTCTTTAATAAGATGATGGCTGCTATTTGTGATATGAAACAATATATCCCCGCTTCGATATTTAACTGTCCCGGAATTTCTCCGTTAAAGATAACCGATGCAAGAATGGACATTACAGAAGCAAAGATAAAACTAAACCTTTCGTGGATTAATAACTTTACCAATAAAACCCCCATAGATATTGGAGTCACATAAAACAAATAATTGTCTGTCGTCGTATAAAGACTAATGACTTTCATCATCGAAGCGACAATAATGCTAACAAACACGATGGCCATCATTTTCCGCTGGTCCAGCTTTCCTTTTAATAAGAGTACCCTCATTTCATGGGCAATGACCAGGCATAATAAAAGAATTAGCAGAACTAGGCCGATGATTGGAAACAAGTTGGCCTGCTGGTCCAGTACTCCGACTAATTCCAGCTTTGCATATATATCATTCGTTATAACTTGTCCTTCCCTGACGATGATTTCTCCTGCTTGGATCATGACCGGATTCACATTGCTTGCTGCCTCTTTTCTTGCTTCAGATGTCAATTCCACATCAAAGAAGGAGTTTTCCACGATAGCAAATTCTGTTAACTTGGATAATGGACTCTTTAAGTCTTCGCTTAGCTCCGAATATTTAATGTTGTCTTTCACTTGTGCAAGAGAGGTTTGCAAATTTTCCGTTCGGACTCCATCGTTTAAAGTTTCTTCTACAGCTTTAAGGAAAAATGTTCTCCCTTTTTCCCGGTCCTTCTTAGGAACTTGCAGTAATTGAATTAACGTCTGATCGCTGACAGAAGAAGTAATGTCTTCCGATAAAATTTGCTTCAGCCGGTTCACCTTTTCCTGCTCTGTAATTGGAACCGCAATATCCTCGTCTTTTCTTTCGACGCTGTACTCTTCTTCCAATGTTGAAATGGCATCAAAGATTTCATGAATATAATTTATTCTTTCTTCCGTAATTTCCTGGGATATGGCGTATCGGTCTTCCACCGCCTGAACCGACTCGCGGATTCTGCGTTCTGTTTCTTGTTTATTCTCAATCGTAATCGGCGAACGGATCGTTTCCGAAGCAATGCTGAACTTTTCAATTTCATACGTCTGCGTAAATACATTATTGATTGTGAGAAAGAAAAAGAACAAACCTAACAAACTTGCCGATAAAACAATTATTCCCCAAGTATTTCCAAGTTCCCATAATTTGTTCAGCCAGTTTTCCTGATTCTTTTTCACCTGCTCAATCCTCTCCCTGAAAACCTCATTATAGAAATAAGACCCGCGTTTCAAAGGGTCTTGCAAGTTTTTTCAAGTTATCGAAACTGTATACATATTGAGTTGTTATGCAGTCAGCTTCTTATTCCTTCCGTTCGTATGCCTCAATAATTTTTTGCACGAGAGGATGTCTTACCACATCCGATTGTTCCAGATGAACAAAAGAAATTCCGTCTACTCCGCTTAACAATTTCTGTGCTACTTCCAGTCCAGAGATTACTCCTTTCGGCAAATCGATTTGGGTTATATCCCCGGTTATTACCATTTTCGACCCAAATCCGAGCCTCGTTAAAAACATCTTCATTTGTGCTGTTGTTGTATTTTGTGCTTCGTCTAATATAACGAAGGCATCATCCAGCGTCCGCCCCCGCATATAGGCAAGCGGAGCGATCTCAATTGTTTCTCTTTCTATTAAGCGTAACGTATGGTCTGAACCGAGCACATCATGCAATGCATCATATAACGGCCGTAAATAAGGATCCACCTTTTCCTTCAAATCACCTGGCAAAAAGCCTAGGCTTTCCCCTGCTTCTACGGCAGGTCGGGTTAAAATAATTCGCTTTACCATGCCATGTTTTAACGCATGAACTGCCATCACGACTGCCAAATACGTTTTCCCGGTACCTGCCGGGCCAATGCCGAAAACTAAATCATGCTTTTTAATCGCAGCAACATATTTCTTCTGTCCCAGAGTTTTTACTCGAATTGATTTTCCCTTGACATTTTTAGTGATTTCATCTTCAAACAACGTTTCAAACTGATGGATATTGCCTTTCGCTGCCAAATCGACCGCATAAACAACATCCCGCTCCGTAATGGTGATTCCTTTCCGGATAACTTGAAGCAGAGCAATGAGAACATCTTGAATAATCGGAATCGTGTTGTCTGCACCAGAAACTTGTATCAGTTCTCCCCTGGATACGATGGAAATATCCAATTTCTTTTCCAGCAATTTTAAGTACTTATCATTGTTACCGAATAATGCTAATGCTTCTTGTGCATTGTTTAAGTGTAATTCGATTTCATTTAAATTCCCGGACATAATCAATCTCCTTGATTTAATGGTTGTATGCGTACAATATTTTCTTCTACAGTGATATACAGGTTTAACTTTACTTTACCATCATCTAAACGCTCTTGCAAAACATTTTCTGACAATATTTTGGCATCTGGACCAAGCTGTAACAAGAGGTCCGCTTTTGCCTGCTTCTTCCCGATTTCTTTTGCTTCCGCTTCCGTTCGGACTCCTTGGAAAATCTCCTTTTCATAGTATGTTCTCTTATTCCACTGGATAGGAAGTTTCCATCCAAAAAAATGAACCGCCTGTTCATGAATTTCGGTATCCGTTTTCTGGAAAGAAGGTTTGCCAAATCCCCAAATAGGTATTTCCACCTCACCTATTTGCAAAAAATATTTTGTTTCTTTATTTCCAGTAACTTTTTCATATTTATACTTTAACGGGACAGTCACATTTACTTCATACCATGTCGTTGCATATATTTCCCCCTCGGCAGCCACTTTTTCTTTTTTGTTTTTATCCTTTTTATCTTTGTTTTCTTCCCCTGCTGATTCTATTTCTCCAGAAACGAGAATATCTCCAGGTTCCACATAATCGTTTACTTTCACCATGGGAACTCCTTTTTCCACATAGAGCTTTTTAATAACTCCTTTTTTTGAAGCGATTAAGTTGCGCGGTTTATGCGCTTCTGCTTCTTTTACGACAATTTTCTCGATCCCTTCCAAATGATAGGTTGTCCCTTTTTGTTCCACACCAACCCAAAGCAATTCCGGAATATCGCTAATTAATCGCTGCTGGATTGTGTTAGGGGATTCCAGCCCGAAAATCCATGCTCCCGGATGAACGCCATATACCCGCAGCTGCTTTTCAATTTTGGCTTCTATTTCTTTCGGTACACCTGTTACTTCAACGTTCCAAACGATATTCGACAAAACAAAAAACAGGAGAATTGCCAAAATAAGCCCGATCCATAATGGTCTTTGGCGAAGGAAACGGTGAAATAAAAAGGGATAGCCTTTTTTCTCCGTAAAATAGATTTTATTTTTCGTTTGCCTGTTTAATTTCCGAATGGCGCGAATATCCGATACTTTCACATATCCTTCACAAACATCGTCTGCAGTTTTTTTTACGTTCCACACGACGATGCGATGGTCAATACATTTTTGAAAAAATAGTTCCGGATTGTTCCCTTTTACAGTCAGCTTTACATATCCTTGAAAATAAACTCCTTGTATTGGCTTCATGTTCTCCTCCCATTCCTCATCCCGGAATAAATTTTACATCCGTAATTGTCCCTTCTAACAAAATTTCTTCAGGGAGCATCATTTTCAGCACAAAGGATTCTCCAGTAATCTTTACAGAACCCTTTTTCATTTTTAAAATGAGCTCTGTATCAGAAAAGGCTGTTAAGCCGTCATAATTTTCAATATATGCATGAATTTGACCGATCACAGTAATTCTCGGCAATTCTAAGATGACGTCAGAAGGAAGTGCAAAAGAATGAATCAATATTGAACGAATCTGCTGTTGCCATTTCTTCATATGCATTCCCCTTTCAAAATCATATGTATGATAAAGGGAAATGGATAAGAACAGAAAAAGAAAGGATTAAAGGGAAATTGAGATAGGGGGAGGTGACTAACCTCCGTCCCTCTCACACCACCGTACGTACGGTTCCGTATACGGCGGTTCCAGATTATGTATGACGCAAAATTTCATATCTAGCGGATATGCTTTTTAGCCCTTGGCTTGACCAGTATTTGGTGCCAAGGGCTATGTGTAATATGGGACTCTTTGCGATACGCCAATATGCTTTCCTGGAGTTTGACCATTCATATGCCTTTTGTGG
>NZ_BMEV01000047.1 GCF_014637175.1 Compostibacillus humi
AATCAAACCGAAAAGCTAGTAACACAATAATTATGCCTTTTTTACCCCTCAAAACCTTGATACACAAAGCTTTGAGGGGCATTCGTTTACCTAGCAACTGTCGAACTCGGGTCTAATAAAGAAACTGTTTTAAAGATTTTTGAAGAATACAAACCAGATATAGTCGTGAATTTAGCCGCACAAGCTGGAGTCAGGTATTCCATCGAGAATCCGGATGTTTATATCCAAAGCAATATTATCGGCTTCTATAATATATTAGAGGCTTGTCGTCGTCATCCGGTGAATCATTTAGTATATGCATCATCTAGTTCAGTATACGGTGCTAATAAGAAAGTACCCTTTGAAGAAACAGATTTTGTAGATACACCAGTTTCATTATATGCTTCCACGAAAAAGTCAAACGAACTAATGGCTCATACCTATAGTCATTTGTACAATATCCCTGCAACAGGTTTAAGATTTTTCACTGTGTATGGACCAATGGGGCGTCCAGATATGGCATATTTCGGCTTTGCTAACAAGTATTTTAACGGGGAACCAATTAGAATCTTTAATAATGGTGATTTTGAGAACGACCTGTATCGTGACTTTACATATATTGATGATATTGTTGAGGGCATTGTACGTTTACTCTGTAACCCACCACAAGGAGAAGGCGTGAAGCATAATGTGTTCAACATCGGAAATAACAATCCAGAGAAATTGATGGTATTTATTCATACATTAGAGAAAGCACTGAGCAATGCATTAGGCAGAAAAGTCGAATTTGATAAGATTTATGAGCCAATGAAAGCTGGAGATGTACCTGCAACTTATGCATCAACTAAATTGCTGCAAGAAGCTGTAGGATTCAAACCGCAGACACCAATTGAAGAAGGTTTGCAAAAGTTTGCTGATTGGTATGTCGATTACTATAACGTAAAATAAAGAGTCGAATTTAATAAGGAAGTGTATTTAATGAAAATCACAATCGCAGGCACAGGATACGTTGGACTATCCAACGCCGTCCTGTTAGCCCAACATAATGAAGTAATCGCACTGGATATTCTACAAGAAAAAGTAGATATGATTAACGATAAAAAGTCCCCAATCGCGGATAAGGAGATAGAAGAGTTTTTAGCAACAAAAGAACTCAACTTAACAGCAACTACAGACCCAGAAAAAGCATTTAAGGATGCAGAATACGTTATTATCTCTACACCTACAAATTACGATCCGGAAAAGAACTACTTTGACACCAGCAGTGTGGAATCCGTGATTGAACAGGTTTTATCCATTAATCCAAACACAACAATGGTCATAAAATCCACAATCCCGGTTGGATATACAAAAGCCGTGAATGAGAAATTCAATACCAATAATATTATTTTCTCCCCTGAATTCCTTAGGGAAGGAAGGGCATTGTACGATAACTTATTTCCGTCCCGGATTATTGTAGGAGAAAAATCAGAGCGGGCAAAGAAATTTGCCGATTTATTAGTACAGGGAGCATTAAAAGAAGATATCCCTGTTCTGTTTACCGATTCCACGGAAGCGGAAGCAATTAAATTGTTTGCCAATACCTATCTTGCCATGCGGGTTTCCTTCTTTAATGAATTAGATACGTATGCAGAATTAAATGGGTTAGATAGTAAGCAGATTATTGAAGGAATTGGGCTTGATCCGCGCATTGGCAATCACTATAATAACCCATCCTTCGGGTACGGCGGATACTGTTTGCCTAAAGATACGAAACAGCTGCTTGCCAATTTTAAAGACGTTCCAAACAATATTATTACCGCTATCGTTAAAGCGAATGACACGAGAAAAGACCATATTGCCAATATGATTTTACAAAGAAATCCAAAGACAGTCGGAATTTACCGATTAACGATGAAAACAGAGTCGGACAACTTCCGCCAGTCTGCTATTCAAGGGGTAATTGAGCGGATAAGAAATAAAGATGTCGAAGTGGTTATTTATGAACCAACATTAAATGCGGAGGAATTTGAAGGCTTCCGGGTAGTTCATCATTTTGATGAATTTAAAGAAATCAGCGATGTTATCGTAGCTAACCGTATATCTGAAGAATTGAAGGCTGTAAAAGAAAAAGTATATACGAGAGATTTGTTTAGCAGGGATTAATATGAATATATATGGAATGGGTCCTAAATCGGGGACCCATGTTTATGGCAAAATAAAAATGTACTGTTTGGCAATTAATTTATGAGGGTGTCCGAAAAGTAAAAATTTCCAAAGAGGCGATAAACAAGAATATTGATATATCAAGATTTTGAAACATGAAAAGAGGGCTTCCAGAAGTCGAAATACGACTTTCTGGACAGCCCCATAAATAAAAAAACCACTTGCCAACATTCTCTAAATACACTACCCTCCTAGTTGGGCAACAAGTTCAACGGGAGGTATATAGGAGATGTTAGCAGTGGCTGAAATAGATTATATCAGACTTGAAGCAAATCATAAAGGTTGCTCTTATTCAGATATTGCTAGAAGGATGAATCTTGACCCTAGGACTGTTAAAAAATATGCGGAAATGGAGGACTTCAATCCTTCCAAAAGGAAACAAAAGCGTAAAGCTAGAGTAATGGACCCTGTAAAACCTATACTAGATCAATGGATTAAAGAGGACTTAAAAAAGAAGAAAAAATACCGGAGAACAGCAAAAAGAATGTATGAGATGTTGAAAGAACAATATGACTTTAAAGGTTCAGACCGGTCGGTCCGGCTTTATGTTTCCAAAAGAAAGAAGGAGCTAATGGCAGAGAATGAGTCTGCAGCTCTTCCATTAGAGGGCAGACCAGCTACAGCTCAAGTGGATTTTGGAGAAGCTCCATTTATTTATAAAGGAGAGCATGTAAATCTTCCTTTTCTCGTTCTTTCTTTTCCAAACAGTAATGGGGCATATGTTCAAGTATTACCTTCGCAGAATAGAGAATGTTTCTTAGAAGGATTAAAGCGGATGTTCCATTATATGGGTCAAGTTCCAAGGGTAATACGCTTTGATAATCTTTCACCAGCGGTGAAAAGAATTTTACCAAACGGTGAAAGAGAACTTACAGAAGACTTTCAGCGTTTTGTATTACATTATGGTTTTAAGTGTGAATTTTGTAATCCAGCAAGTGGAAATGAAAAAGGGAATGTAGAAGCAAAGGTAAAATATATTCGAAACAATTTCTTCCTTCCAGAACAAACGGTTAATGATTTAGATTCCTTTAATGATTCTCTTTGGGAAAAGTGTGAAAAAGATTTTCAACGTCCACACTATCAAAAAGGCAAAACTATCGCTGAATTATTTGAGGAAGAAAAGGAATTCTTTCTCCAATTACCAGCAAAAGAATTTGAATGCGTTCGTTACGAACAGTTAAAAGCAGATAAATATGGTTTTATTCGAATTGATAACAAACTTTATTCTACTTCTCCACGTTTTGCCAAACAAATGGTTTTGGCAAAAATATCATATAAAGAAATAGAAATATTAACTGAAAACTATGAATCTATCATCAAACATGAGCGCCTGTATGGCAAAAAGCAAAAATCAATGAAATGGCAACCATATCTTACTCTAATGGCAAAAAGGCCAAACGCTCTAAAGTATGACAAGATGGCTAATGAATGGAAAAACTACTTTTCTAATTGTACGATTCAGGAGAAAAAGGAAGCACTGCAGCTATTGTCTGTCTTACTAAAAGAACATAATTTTGAAATTTCCACGCAAGCCCTACGGCTTGCCACCCAACGTGGTCATCCAGATATAGAATCTATAAAACATATTTTTTATCAGTTGATCAATGGGAGAGGTATAAGGGATCCTATAAAGCCAAAAATAAGAGTTCCAAATATGCCTAATACCTCTAGGGGAGTCAACCATTATGACCGTTTATTTCAGTCAACTGGAGGTGAAGTATAACTGGAAACACAAATCAAGAAATATGCCAAAAGGTTGAAACTAAGCTGGATTCCAGCAAATTATCATACGATTAAAGCAAGCACCCATGAAGAATTTTTATTGAAGCTCTTTCAGCACGAAGTGCAACATAGAGATGAGAGAAGAATAAATTTATTACTGAAACAAGCGACATTACCAAAAATTTCCGATAAAGCTTTTGATTGGAAAGATGTTCAGTTAGCACCTGGAATCACAAGGGAATATATCTTAGAGGGAGAATTTATCAAAAACCAAGAGAATCTTATCTTTTATGGTGGGGTTGGAACCGGAAAAACATTCCTTTCAACCCTTATCTCCCTCAATGTCATTAAAAAACAAAGAAAGCAGGCAAAATTCTATACTGTAGCTAGTTTGGTAAATGCATTATTAGAAGCGAATGAAAAAGGAACTTTAGGAAAGTTCCTTAGACAAATAGAAAAAATAGATCTTTTGATTTTGGATGAGTTGGGGTACATCCCGTTACATAAACAAGGAGCAGAGTTATTATTTCAAGTGATTTCTATGTGTTATGAAACAAAAAGTATTATCGTAACAACAAACTTACAGTTTGGACAATGGAATAATGTCTTTGGCGATCCAATTTTAACCGAGGCTACCATTGACAGACTGATACATCACTCCCATTTGATTATTTTTAATGGTGAAAGTCACCGTTATAAAGATTCAATCTCATTTAATCAGTAAGGAATTTTGGCAAGGGTTATGCATTTTTAATTGCCATTTCATACATTTCTTACTTGCCAAAAACAGACCCATTTAGAACACTAACCTATGATTTGATTCAATATTTGGATCAGACGGTTGTGGATGAAATGATTCGATTGCGAGAGAAAAATAAAGAACTTTCAGTAAAAGAAGCGCGGGAAAAAGTGAGTGATCTATTAAAAGCAAACCGTGCAAAATATAATACCGACGAAGGATACGGAATTATTGACGGCAGTGAGGAAGCTTTAAACCATTTGGATTATGGAAAAGTATCTTTAAAACGAGTGCAGAAAATCCTTCTGCTGAGCGATGGATTGCTTCTGCCAGTGGATCATGGAGAGAAAGATGCCTGGGCAAAATCCGCTGCCATCGCATTTGAAAAAGGATTGGATAAACTATTGGAAGAAGTGGAAAAGAGAGAAGCGGATGACCCTGACTGTGTCCGATATCCAAGACTGAAGCCGAAAGATGATAAAACCGGGATTTTGCTGGAGTTATAAAAGGATAGGGTGAAGGGGAAAGTAGCGTTTTTCCACACGAAGCTTATTTAGGCACGATAAAAATGAGTCTAACGTCCGCTATGGACTGGAAAAGATTACGAATGCTACCTCTTCAGCCCATTACGGTGGAAGAAGTCTTTATCCCGCTTCAACAGAAAATTGGTTCCAAGCAAACTAGAATGCTTGGAACCATTTTCTTTCTGAGATGTCCCAGGGGAAGCGGAAAATTATATTTTTCCTGCTAACACTGCCTTTTCATATGGCTCAATACAAGAGCAAGACTCTCTAGGTTTCATAAGTTCTAAAGCTTCAGTAATCAGTTCTTTTAGTTTTTGGTTATTAATTTTTCCGGCTTCTTTATGGGCTTTTAAAGAAAGTTTTTGATCAGAAATACCAGCGGCCATATTCGTTACATGGGCCACAGCAGCATAACAAATTCCTAATTCTCTTGCTAGAGATGCTTCGGTAGATGTGGTCATACCGACCACATCCATTCCCCACTGATGAAACAACTCAATTTCAGCCTTAGTTTCATATCGTGGACCTTCTACACATATAAGTTTAGCCTCTTTTTCCAGTTTTTGACCGATATTTTTAGCAGCTTGAATAATAATTTTTTGCATTTCGGGACAAAAAGGATTATTAATATCAGCTGAAAATTTGCCATATGTCCTTATCCGGGTTGTAAAATCGATAAATTGATCTAAAATTGCAATCGTACCTAACGTAAACTTTTTATTGATTGCACCAACTGCAGTTACTGCAACCACCCGATCAACCTCTAGCATTCTCAAAGCTTTCATGTTTGCTCGATAATTTACTTGAGGCGCAAGCTTATCATGATATTTTCCATGTCTAGGCAAAAATATGACTTCATTATTTCCCTTGTACGCCCTATATACATGAACGTCACCATAATTCGTGGTAATTGCCTGTTCTTCCATTCCATCAATTAAGTTGTAAAAACCAGTTCCACCGATAATTCCTATCTTCATCAAACCTTCTCCTTACTGGTTAAAATATTTTTTTGATATTCCTCATAGGAATCTGCACAGGAACATGTTTTTAAATCGGATATAATTGAAACGGCTTTAAATATTAATTTTGCTGCTTTATCAATATTTTCTTGGGCAACAATTTTATGGGTTTCTAAATCTGGCGGTATATCAGAAAATCCAGTTGCAATGTCAGTTGAAAGCGTGACAACGGCATAGCACATCCCCAGTTCCCTAGCTAAGATTGCCTCCGTTGAATTGGTCATGCCAACTACATCCATCCCCCAGGAAGAGAAAAGTTGTAGTTCTGATCGGGTTTCATAAATCGGTCCGTCAACACATATTAATTTTGCATCTTCGTATAGTTTTTGGTTATTTGATTTTGCTGCCATTTTAATAAAACTTTTTAAGTCTGAGCAAAATGGTTCGGACATATCTGCCGAAAATTTTCCATAGGTAAAATCTCTTCTTTTAGTAAAGTCTACAAATTGGTCCAATAATGTGAGACTGCCAACAGAAATATTTGGATTTATAGAGCCAACTGCTGACAATGCTATAATTTTATTAACACCCATTTGTTTTAAAGCCTGCATATTTCCTTTATAATTTACGTATGGTGCCAGAACACCGTGTGTCATACCATGTCTTGGCAAAAAAATCACTTCTTTGCCTGAATGTTCGGTAATGTAAAGAATAATATTGCCATAATCTGTACTTACGTGTTGCTCTTCTAATGATTCAAATAAGTCATAGAAACCAGTACCTCCTATTAGGCCGATTTTCAACTAATTACCTCCCTTCATATGAATTACAAACATTTGAAGCGCATGGATGTAGAATACGAAAATTGAAAGATAGTATTATACGATGACGTTTGAATTTTTTTATTCTGCATGTCCTCTATATGCAAGACGTTTTTTAAGGTTTAGATTTTTGTCCTGCATAAAATCAAAATCGCACCCTTCATTGGCTTGTAAAACATGTTGTTGATATAGCCAAGTGTATCCGCGTTCTGCGGATATTTTTGGTGGATGCCAATTTTGCCTTCGCTCTTCCAATTCTTCTTCAGAAACTAACAATTCAAGTTTTCGATTTTCTACATCAAGTTCAATCCAATCTCCATCACGAATAAGTCCAATCGGTCCGCCTACCGCTGCTTCAGGCGCTGCGTGTAGTATGACAGTACCAAACGCTGTGCCGCTCATCCTACAGTCAGATATCCTGACCATATCTCTTATTCCCATTTTTAATAATTTTTCAGGAATTGGTATCATGCCAGCCTCTGGCATACCAGGGGCACCAACTGGACCTGCATTTTGGAGTACTAGAATACTATCAGGAGTTACCTCCAAATCGGGATCATTTATGCGATTTTCCATTTCTTGAATTGATGAAAAAACGACCGCTTTTCCTTTGTGTTTTAATAATTTTTTATCAATAACCGCTTTCGGTTTAATAAGTGCCCCATCTGGGCATAAATTCCCTTTTAATACAGCAATCCCGCCACTATTGTGTAGTGGCTTATCCAATGGTGCAATAATATCCCGATATACAGGGTCAATTTCAACATTCTTTATATTTTCACCTAACGTCATGCCAGTTACTGTTAATTCGTCTAAGTTTAATAACGGTGCCATTTCCTTTAAAACGGCAGGAATACCCCCTGCATAATAAAGGTCTTCCATTTGGTATTTTCCGTTCGGTCTAATATTAGCGATTATTGGTGTGGAGCGGCTGATTTCTTCAAAAGTATTCAGATCTATATTTAGGCCAAGCCTTCTTGCTATTGCTGTTAGATGAATGACGGCATTTGTTGAACCACCTATTGCCATCAAAAGGCGAATGGCATTTTCCATTGCCCTCTCCGTTATAATTTCAGCTGGCCTAATATTTTGTTTTACTAACCGGACAATAGCTTTTCCTGTTTCCTTTGCTAGGCGCATCCGTTCATTCATTGTTGCAGGTGTTGCAGCAGCACCTGGCAACATCATTCCAAGAGCCTCAGCACATGCTGAAATTGTACTTGCAGATCCCATTACCATACAATGGCCTGCAGTAGGGGCTAATCTTGCATTAATTTCATTAATCTCAGTTTCGCTAATTGTTCCGGCTTTATATTCTTGCCAGTAGTGACGACAATCGGAACAAGCCCCTAAAGTTTTTCCTTTATACTCTCCGTTTGCCATTGGTCCGCCAGTGAACAAAATAGCAGGTTTATTGGCGCTCACTGCTCCCATTAATTGGGCAGGTGTCATTTTATCACACCCCCCAATCAGTACAGTTCCGTCTATTGGCTGTGCCTTTATCATTTCTTCCGTATCCATGGCAACAAGATTCCTGTAAAGCATTGTCGTTGGACTTGTAAACATTTCCCCAATAGAAATGGTGGGGAATTCCAAGGGAATTCCCCCTTCCATAATTACACCTTGTTTAATTGCTTCGACTAACGGTTTAATGTGACTGTGGCAGTGGTTAATTTCACTAAAAGTATTGCATATCCCGATTACAGGTTTTTCAAAGTCAGATTCATCATGGCCAAGATGCCTGCGGAAAGCCATCCGGATAAATTCGCTAAATTCATTGTCACCGTAAGATGTTTTACCCACTATTAATCACCTGCCTAAGTCTTTAACTGCAGCAGAAATATATTTCCATTCAAGGAATTCCTTTATCCCTTGGTGACCGCCTTCTTTCCCGAACCCAGACTCTTTGATGCCGCCGAATGGAGCTTCTGCTGTTCCGGGGAATACGTCATTAATTCCTACTATTCCATATTGAAGTTTCTCAGACACGTAGATTGCTTTATTAAAATCATTCGTAAACACAAAGGCTGCGAGTCCATAATCAGTATCATTAGCAACACTTATAGCATCATCAAGTTTCTCAAAGGAATAAACTGGGACTACTGGTCCAAAGGTTTCCTCATTCATAATTTTCATGTCTCTAGTGACATTTGAAAGGACTGTTGGTTCAAAGTAGTAACCACCTGGACCATCCCATTCTTTGCCCCCAATTAAAATTTCTGCTCCTTTGCGATGGGCATCATTAACATGATCCGTAACTTTTTTCAGAGCACTTTCGTTAATTAGAGGACCAATATCAGTTTTTACATTAAGTCCTTCTCCCATTTTCAGATTCCTAACTTTATTTACTAGTTTCTCCAGGAAAACTTCTTTGATATTTTCATGGACAAAAATTCTGTTCGTACAAATACATGTTTGACCACAATTTCTAAACTTGCTAGCCAACGCTTGTTCTGCAGCTAAATCCAAATCTGCATCCTCCAAAACGAGCAAAGGTGCATGTCCTCCAAGTTCGAGGGATACTTTTTTGAGATTAGATGCGCTGCCTTTCATCAGCAGCTTGCCGACTTCAGTAGAACCAGTAAAAGTAATGGATTTTACATCCTTACTATTTAGTAACACTTCCCCTATTTCTGCCGGATTACCGGTAATTAGATTTACTACACCCCTCGGTAATCCTACTTCTTCAAAAATCTTCATAATCTCAATTGCACTTAAAGGTGTTTGTTCAGCTGGTTTTAGTACAACCGTACATCCGGCAGCAAGAGCAGGTGCTATTTTTCTTGTCACCATAGCAGAAGGGAAATTCCAAGGTGTAATAGCTGCTACAACGCCTATCGGTTGAGGGATAGCCCACAGTCTCTTATTTTTCTTTGAAGATGGAATCGTTTCCCCATAGACTCGGTTTCCTTCCTCTGCATACCAAAGGAGAAAGCTGGCTGCAAATTCAATTTCTGCAAGGGCTTCTTTTAATGGTTTCCCTTGCTCAAGGGTTAATAATTCGGCTAATTTCTCTTTCTGTTGCAACATCAGTTCATAGGCACGATAAAGGTAACCAGACCTTTCCCTGGCTGTTAAATCCGCCCATGGTTCAAACGCTTCTTTAGCTGATTGAATCGCCATTTTTGCATCATCTGCAGAGCCTAAGGGGACCTCTGCAATTTTTTCAAGGGTTGCTGGATTAACGACATCAATTACTGCCCGATTGCCGGCATGAACCCACTCTCCGTCGATAAACATTCCGTATTTTGTATCAACTAGCATATAAACATCGCCCCTTTATTATGTTGTAATTTTAGATTCCAACAAAGGGAACCAATATTTTTTACCGTTTTTTTGTCTCAGTTCATCCCAATTTGCCAATATTTTTACTGCTAAGTTTGCAGTCCGTATGCTCTTTTCGATGCCGCCGTATTCAAATTCATCTCTAATACGATTCGCAACAACAGTACATACGGATCCTGCACGCAGATTATATAACCCTGCTAATGTAAAAATAGTAGCTGCCTCCATCTCGAAATTTAAAACTCCAGCACGCTTCAAGTCATCTACCTTATTTTCAAAAAAGGATTGTTTAAAATTTTTGAAACCAGGTCTGCCTTGACCGCAATACCAGGAAGCGGTAGAACATGAAACTCCTACATGATATCGATAACCAAGCTGCTCTGCCGCTTGAACAAGTGCTGCAATTACCTCATAATGTGCGCTTGCCGGGTATCGATCATCTACGTAAAAAGAACTTGTACCATCATGGCGCACTGCACCTGAAGAAATAATCAAATCTCCTGGGTTTATTTCTTCTTGAATAGCAGCAGTAGTTCCAACCCTTATGAAGGTATCACCACCGAGTACTGCCAGTTCTTCAAAGGCACTAGCAGTTGACCCTCCGCCGGCTCCAGTAGAGCAAGCGGTAATGTCTATTCCATCAATTTTCCCAGTGAAAGTTCGATGTTCACGGTAGTTTGCTACAGCACGGGCTTCATCCCATTCTTCTCCAATCATGTTTACACGCTCAGGATCACCTGGCAGTAACACATACTTTGCGATATCCCCTTTCTTACAGCGGATATGATATTGTAA
This sequence comes from Compostibacillus humi, assembly GCF_014637175.1. Classification (GTDB taxonomy): domain Bacteria; phylum Bacillota; class Bacilli; order Bacillales; family Amphibacillaceae; genus Oceanobacillus; species Oceanobacillus humi. The sequence continues at coordinate 11,030 of NZ_BMEV01000047.1, forward strand.
TCCATCCTCCATGACTGGTTTCGTTGCTTTAGATTTCCATTTATTCATTTTAAAACCTCCTCTTTTACATTCTTAACTTGAATCTTTTCATCCTCGGTCATAGATAATACTGGTGCAATACTTGAGAGATTTTCCATGGCACAAATTGATATATCTTCTAAACAATTGATTCTTCTCATTGTTTCGCCACTGCCCGAATTCTCAAAAGCTACTTTTGTATTTTGATAGATAGAGAGCAAATGGCTGCTCATTTTTGCGGAATCTTTTAGAATTGGTGTACAATGGTTTGCCTCCGCAGCTTTCGCCCCGTATTTTAACAGAACGCCGGCAGTATAAGCATCATCAAGTGCAGCAATAGTACTGTTTTCTCTTCCGGCACAAACAATTGTAATATTGCTATCTAACTCTAGTGCCATACTTACAGCCTTATCCATGACGGCTTTGGCATTATGCATGCAACCAATCAGAATATTTCTGAAACCGGCTTTCCATAAATTTAATCCAGCAAGCGTACCATTCGTTGTCTTTAGCAGAATCCGTTTGCCTTTAATATTTTGTTCATAGATGGAACTAAGGGAAGGACTGAAATCCGCATATTTAGAAATTGTGCCTTCAGGTTCCTCTGCGCAAATCAATGTGTCGGGACTGGATAAATAAGAATGTTTCTCCATTTGTGGCTTTTCATCTTTTGTTAAAATGATTTCGGAGCATCCCTTCTCTAGCATTACAATCATTGCAGTAGTGGCCCTAATTACATCCACAAGGACACAAACCTGTGATTGGTTAGGTTTGATATCTTTTGATGAAAAAGCAACATCGAATATTAGATTTCTCAAAAAATCACTCCCCGTTTAAATGATTTTTAATACTATTGCAAAAATTAGGGTTAAAACCCAAATAGCAGCAAATATCTTTCCTTTAGTAGTAATAGAAACTGTTCTAATGTAAGTTCGGTCACGATAAGCGCCGTATCCTTTAGAGTCCATTGTGTTTGCGGTTATTCGCACCCTACGAATGGCCCCCATTAATAAAGGCATACTAAATCGTTTAAAGTTTTCTACTTTATTCTTCAAGCCTTTTTGCTTTCCAACACCTCTAATAATTTGTGCTGATTCAATTACCCTTGCTTCACTTTCAATAGTAGGTACAAATCGAAGAGCTACGAAAATTGCATATGCAAAACGGTAGGGAACCTTGAATTTTTGGGTAAGTGCTAATACGATATCTCGCGGGTCGGTGGAAACAACAAAAATAAAGGATGACATAAATATGGTCAATATACGTAATGTTATTGCAGTTGCAAAATTAAGAGATTCCGAATATATTGGCAGCGGTCCTACATAGAACAAGACAGTGTGACCTGGAACGAATATAAGTTGGAGAACAAAAAAACCAGTACTGAAAAGAATCATGATCCATATCCCGCGTAATATAAATGTTAAACTTAGGTTTGCAAGAGTAAGTGCCAATAAAATTGTTGCCATTAGCAGATAAAATTGCGGAAGCGGCGTTTCATATAGGAAGACTAATACAGAAATACAAACCATCCAAATCAATTTTGAAACAGGATCAATATTATTCATGAAGGATTTTTTTTCTTGATACTGGAAAGCCCAACTCATTGTACTTGCACCCTTTCTTCCTCACTGAAAAACTCATCAACAGTGATTACAGCACGCTTTAATGGGAATGGAGATAGTTGCTTTGCTAATTGGGAAATAGGGGGTTCGACTAATGATGCTTTTCTCAATATATCTTCATGCAAAAATAACTGACTGATTTCACCGTCATATATTAGATTTCCGTTATTCATAACTAAAGCTTTTTTGGCCCATTTGCATACAAGGCGGATATCATGGGTAATCATAATTACGGTCTTACCCTGTTTATTAAGGTTGTCACATAGCTCTAATAACTTTGTAGCACTTGCATAATCTTGTCCGGTTGTCGGTTCATCAAGAATTACAACATCTTGGCCAGTAATAAGTGATGCGACAACACTTAATCTTCTCTTTTCTCCTCCGCTTAAGTTAAAGGGGTGCTTATCTCTTGAATCCCAGAGGTTAATACTTTCAAGTGCTTCTTTACCTTTTCCAATTATTTCTTCCGGAATTTTTTCACCTTTCTCAATTCCGTAATCAACAAGAAGACTATAGATTGTTTCTTCCAGAACATTATCCGTGACAAATTGATGTTCTGGATTTTGGAATACATATCCAACATGTTCCGTCATATCGAGCAGTCTTTTCTCGTGTATATCTTCATCTTTGAAAAAAACAGTTCCTTTTGGAGGCTTCATAATACCCATCAAATGTTTGACTAAAGTCGTTTTGCCAGATCCATTTGTTCCTAAAATGGCTACAAAATCTCCTTGCTTAATATTAAAACTGACATTATTAAGTGCTTGTGTTCCACTTGGATACGTATAGCTAAGATTTTGAACTGAATATACATTACGGCTCTTAGACATTTCTTCCACTTTATTGCTACTTATTAAAAAAGGTCTGTTCCAACTGCGCTTCAACTCTTGTTTCGCTTCATGAACAGTGATAGGGAATTTATTAAATTTAAATCCTTGTTCTGATAATTTTACTGCTAATTCTGATATTTCCGGCACCCATACCCCCATATCTATAAGTTTATCAATTGAAGTTTCAAGTAAATCTCTAGGCGAGCCTGATGAAACGACTTGCCCATCCTCGATTACGATAACCCGATCAGCAAGATGCATCACTTCGTCAATTTTGCTTTCAACAATGATAATCGTATGACCGAAATCTTTATTCAATATATTAAGTAGTTCAAAAATTTCTCTCGTTGCTTGAGGATCTAAATTGGCAGTAGCATTATCTAAAACGAGAATATTCGGTTTCATCGAGAGGACAGAAGCAATGCCCACTTTCTGTTTCTGTCCTCCTGACAATTCATGGACCTTGCGATAATTAAATCCTTTCAATCTCACTTTTTCAAGGGAATCTTCAATTCGTCTCATTATTTCAGCTGGATCGATTTTTAAATTTTCAGGCGCAAATGCAACTTCATCTTCTACATAAATATTGCATAGTTGTGCATCTGGATCTTGAAACACCATACCCATACTTTCTGCAAGATCTTTTACATTTAGTTCAAGCACATTTTTACCATCTACTAAAACTTGTCCGGATATTTCTCCTTCCATTATATTAGGTATAATTCCGTTAAAAGTTTGGCAGAGGGTACTTTTTCCGGATCCGCTTGGCCCAATAATAAGAACAAATTCTCCCTTATATATTTCAAGCGAAACATTTTTCAAAACAGGTTCTTCTTCATCCTCGTAAGTGTACGTCACATTATCGAGCTTGATAATCGGATCCATTTGCTATCCTCCTTTTTTTCTTTGCATCCTTGGCAATTTGAAAGCCATTTAATATGCCTATTTTAGTTAACACATCACCTAGAACTTTGCTTAACCATCCCGCAAGAATAACCCCGCTGACTAAACGGACACAAAATGCAATAATCAAGATGGTCCAACCCCAAGTGTAGTAACCGAACCAAAAGGCTGAAATAACAAACCAAGCCGGAATTGTTAATAGACCTGCAACGGCTGTACTTAACCAATCCCAACGTTTATAACGAAACAATGCATACCCTATTTCTGCCCCCAACCCATCGGTCGTTGCTGCAGTGATGGAAATTAAACCATTCGGATTCCCTGATAATACTTGAATGACCCCTGCAAGAGTCAAAGTGAAAAATGCTGCTCCTGGCTTACGAATGATATAACCTGCTAAAACCCCGGATACTGCGTAAAGTCCCAAAGTTACTGAAGTTAAAATTGGACCTCCAATCGCAGTCAGCATTTGGTTCAACATAGCTAAATAAGTCAATGCCACACCATTTACAATTGCCAAAATTGCCATTAAAACAATATCAACAGTTGTAAGCCCCTTCATTTTGCGTTTTTTAGATACAACTTCCCCCATTTAAAATCCTCCTTATAAATTATTGAGCTCGGTGGACAAATCTAAAATCACGTTAGAATAATTGCTTTAGCCGATTAACCAACCTCCTTAAACTACAGAACTCGTTTCCGTATTACATTGAACTCAAATTTCTCGCTTAAATAGTAACTGTCAGAATATAAGACGGGTGTGCCATTTTTTGAAATATGTGTTTGTTGTAATAACAACAGAGCTTGTTTGGAATCGAGTTCCAATTTTTGTTCTACCTTTTCGTCACTAATGACTGCCTTTATGGAACAGATTGAAAAAGCAACATCAAGATCGAATTCCTCGAGGAAAATCAGTAAAGATTCGTAATAATTAGCTTTATATTTATTTTCCATTCCTGGTTTATACGGAATGTAATCCTCGACATATACAACAGGCTCTTCATCTGCTAACCTGACCCGTTCAATATAGAAGATTTGGTCATTTTCATTAAGTGCCAGTTTATCACCTACATGGGAATCTGGATTAATAATGTCAGTTTTAATAATTTTAGTTCCAGGTTTATAACCCTGTGAAAGAATAATGTTGGTAGAGCTCTCAAGTGTGGCAATATTTGTTTTTAGATTCTTTTTTGAACCAATGACAAAGGTGCCCACACCTTGCCGACTAAATAAAATTCCTTCTTGTTCCAGCGTGCGAATAGCTTCACGAATTGTATTTCTGCTCACACCAAGCTGTTCTGACAATTTTTGCTCAGATGGAATTTTCACCATTGGAGGATAATCACTAATCAGCTCATAAATCAAATCCCTCGCTTGTAAATAAAGACTGCGGTTCGTAAGTTTCATCATCTTCATTCCCTTATTAGTTTTTTGACATCATACGTCAGTCGTCCTACGACTGATTATATGAAATATTTTAAAAATTATCAACATTATTTTTATAATTTACTTATTTTTAATTTTTGTGCATATCAATGCCGTTTCTTATAGGATATTTTTGCTTGAACTTGTAAATGTAAATTTTATTTTATTTTGAAACCACGATGAATTTTATTTAGACCCGTCCCTATCAATCCGGGTATTTTTTAACGTCATTCCTTAGTCACAGGAAAAAGGTAATTTTTTGAATAAAAATACCTGACTGAAAAAACCAAAAAATCGTTGACAGTAGGAGGGGGTTTGTTATAATTAAGAATAAATAACAGGCAGGTGGTAATATGACAAATAATACTATCATGTGTGTTGGCTATTCGCGTCTGCCGGAAGGAATGTCTGCCAGAGCTGTATTTGGTGGCATGGGTGTTGGTTTTGAGATTGATGCTTCAACCGGGAGAATCGTCAATACATCAGCAACATTTGTCACCGATATGTGCAGTACATTTCTAGAAAATATTTTTAATGGGTGGGAAATGGACAAGGGCTTAGAAGAGCCGATCAGGGAATTCGAAAACAGATATTTTGGCATGGGAAAAAAGGCCATTATATCGGCGATCAATGATGCGTACAATCAATATTTAAATTACAAGAGTTCCCTGTTAGTAGCAAAATAGAATATTGGATGGAAATCATTACGCAGTATAAACTGACCCTTTATATTGCTAAGAATGAGGACCACGATTGTTAATTGAATCAACCATTTTTTTCGTGTTGGTTCTATTTATACAATTGTGGTTTTTTATTATCTATATATTACAGAAAATTCACAAAGGGGTGTCTAAATGAAGAAGATTTTTGCAGGAATTCTAGTTTTGTTTGTTGCAGTTGTCTTAGCAGCATGTAGTGGAGGAGACGATTCAGCCACTGAAAGTAGTAATGGGAATGGAGGAAGTAATGTATCCGGAGACGTTATTCGCGTTGGGTTAGATGTAGATCCGGGAACGATGGATCCGCGCCTTGCCAATGATTCCTCTGCCTCCCGGGTAACTGAAATTGTCTTCGACGGATTAGTGGAGTTGGATGAAAATTTAGTTCCACAACCAGCTTTAGCTGAGTCATGGGAAAATCCCGATGAATTAACGTATATCTTTCATTTAAGAGAGGACGTAACATTCCATGACGGGGAACCGTTTACCGCTGATGACGTCAAGTTTACGTTTGATTCCATTCTAGACGAAAGTTTTAATGCGCCATATCGCTCTTTGTACGAACCAATTGAATCGGTGAATGTAGTCGATGAATATACGGTGGAGATTAAAACGAGTGAACCGTATGCACCGCTTCTCTCCTATTTAAATATTGGGATTGTACCGGAACATTTAGCTGATAATGCTGATTTTGCGAATAATCCTGTAGGTACCGGTCCGTACAAAATGACAGATTGGAAGAGAGGAAGCGAAATCCATTTTGAAGCGAATGCCGAATACTTTAACGGAGAACCTGCCACAGAAAAAATTGTTTACTACATTATTCCGGATAATACAACAAGAGTATCTGCTTTAGAAGCAGGGGATATCGATTTGCTGCATTCCCCAGTTTCTCCGCAGGATATTGGACGGATAGAAAGCGATGACCGCTTTGTCGTTCATCAAACGACTGGTTTAGGTCATACGTATTTGAACTTTAATTTTGAAGATCCGACCATTGGGGAGGAAGCTGTTCGTGTAGCGATTTCCCATGCAGTGAACAAAGAATCGATTGCCAATGATATTTATGCAGGAATGGACCAGCCGGGCAAATCACCGCTCATTCCGTCAAGCTGGGCATATACCGATGCAATTGAAGGATATGAATATAATCCGGAGTTAGCCCAATCGGTTCTTGAAGATGCCGGCTGGGTGGATGAAGATGGAGATGGAATTAGAGAACGAGATGGCAACAAGCTCTCTGTTGTACTGAAGACGCATACAGAGGATCCAAACAGAATGCAGGCTGTAGAATTCTTGCAATATGAATTGCAAAGTATTGGAATTGACACTTCTGTCGAAACTCAGGAATGGCCATCTTTCCAGGAAAGCATGCAAACAGGTGACTATCAGGTTGCATTGCTTGGCTGGTTGAACTTAGTTGATCCGGACCGGGCAATGTTCAATCAGTTCCATTCCGAAGGCGGATCGAACTACGGCAGCTACAGCAATCCGGAAGTTGACGAACTGTTAGAAAAAGGAAGAACAACGATCGATCAAAATGAAAGAGCAGAAATTTATGCGCAGGCCGCAAAAATTGTCACTGAAGAGGTCGCATATAACGTTGTTCTTTATCAAGGATATGTTGTAATGCACGTGAAGGAGCTTGAAGGGTTTACGGTACATCCGGGCGGGTACTTTAAGTCTCTTCGGGATGCCAAGATTAATAATTAAAGACAATGGAGAGTTGTATAACTCTCCATTGTTTTCAAAAGAATGGGGGGATACACTTTGAAGAAATATATTTTGCGTCGTTTGCTTCAGTTAATTCCCGTCTTGCTCGGTATTGCAGTGATTTCCTTTTTGCTGCTGCATATGATACCAGGTGATCCTGCGACGGTTCTGCTTGGACAGGAAGCAACCCCTGAAGAAATAGAACGGTTACAGGAGAATTTAGGATTAAACGACCCCCTGCCTGTACAATTATTTAATTATTTAGGCAGTATTGTCACCTTTGACTTAGGAACTTCCATCTTTCGGGGAGAAGAAGTGTCAACCATCATATTAACGGCATTGCCAGCAACGATTGAGTTAGCGGTATGTTCCCTATTAATCTCCCTTATCATTGCAGTTCCGTTAGGAATCATTGCGGCTGTAAGACAAAATACATTTCTAGATTATTTTTCCATGTTTTTTGCCCAGCTCGGGATATCGATGCCGGTTTTCTGGCTCGGAGTTTTACTAATTATGGGATTTTCCGTCCATTTAGGCTGGTTCCCGTCCTTTGGCCGAGGGGAACCGTTAACGGAGGGATTTATCCATTTATTTACAACGGGAAGTTTTTCCGTTTTATTCGCTAGTTTAAAACATTTGTTTTTGCCTGCTCTCTCCCTGGGAGTTATGGGATCAGCGATGATTACCCGTATGATCAGGTCGACGATGATTGAAGTGCTAGATATGGATTACATTCGCACTATGCGTGCGGGCGGAACGATTGAGTTTCTGATCGTCATGAAATATGCGTTCAGAAATGCCCTTCTTCCCGTAATTACGATCGTCGGGCTGCAATTTGGCAACTTGTTGGGCGGAGCCATCGTAACGGAAACGATTTTTGGCTGGCCGGGTCTGGGAAGTTTAGTTATATCTTCCATTTCACAGCGGGATTTCCCGATTGTACAAGGGGTTGTCCTTACGATTGCTTTATTATTTGCCTTAGTAAACTTAATCGTCGATCTATTGTATGCGCGGATTAATCCGAAAATCAGACATAATTGAGAGGGGGAACATCATTAGTGAAACAGCTAAAGAGGTATGTAAAAAATAAATCTGTCGTGATTGGCTTTACAATTATTTCCCTCGTTATTCTAGCTGCCATATTTGCCCCTTATTTAACACCGTATGACCCGACGGAAATGGACATGAGCAAGCGATTAATTAGCCCAAATTCAGAGCATTTGTTAGGTACCGATGAATTTGGACGTGATTTACTCACCAGACTATTGTATGGGGCTAGAGTATCCCTATTTGTAGGATTTATATCCGTATCTGTCGCCATGACTATCGGGGTCTTATTGGGACTAATTTCCGGCTATTATGGCAAGTGGGTAGACACGATAATTATGAGAATCGTAGATATTTTTCTCTCTTTCCCTGTCATTTTATTGGCGATCGCATTAGTTGCTGCTCTTGGACCAGGCCTTGGAAACGTCGTAATTGCGCTCGGTTTAGTTTACTGGACGAATTATGCAAGGGTTGTGCGTTCTACCGTATTGGCCGTAAAGGAAGAGGAGTATGTGCAGGCTGCGATTACGATGGGAGCAAGCAATTTAAGAATCATCTTTAAGTACATATTGCCGAATGTAACAGCTCCTATTATCGTCGTGGCAACTTTAGGACTAGGTGTGGCGATAGTGGCGGAGGCTACGTTAAGCTTTTTAGGCTTAGGGATTCAGCCGCCTGAACCAAGCTGGGGCTGGACGTTATCCGTAGGTTTGGATTTTATTCGAAATGCGCCATACTTATCAGTTTTTCCAGGAATAGCCATTATGATTACCGTCCTTGGCTTTAATTTGCTGGGGGATGGTTTGAGGGATATAACCGATCCGAAATTAAACAAATAACTAAGGAGCGTGGAACAGAATGACAAAATATAAAGTAGAAACAATCGATGTTTGTTATTTGGCGAACGGGAATAAATTAAGCTTGCCGGTTCACAATTTAATCGGCATGGAAGGACCGACGGTTGGGATTAGTGCGGCGATTCATGGAGATGAAATTATAGGGGTTGAAGTAATTCGCCAATTAATCAATATCTTAAAAGACCAGGAAATTAAAGGAACGATTCGTTTCTTGCCTGTTGCCAATCCATTGGCATTTGAAACACTAACGAGACATACGCCAATTGACGGCAATAATTTAAACCGGCTGTTCCCGGGCGATCCGAACGGACAATTGTCTTCCAAGTTAGCAAGCAAAATTACGGAAGAATTTTTGAATACAATTGATATTTTTATAGATATTCACGCTGGCGGAGCTTTTCCGATTGTAGATTATGTCTATATCTTAAATGATGAGGAATTCTCCCGGGCATTCGGTTCGAAAGTGTTATACAGACCAAAGGTACATTATGAAGGTACGACTGCTGAGGTAACAATAGCAAGAGGTGTTCCTTCTGTAACATTGGAAGTTGGCGGAGGGCCGAATACGAAAGAGCATATCCGCCGCAATGTGGATGGCATCTTAAATATGTTAAGACAAAAGGGTGTCATTGAAGGGGAAGTGAAACATCGGGATGATCAGATTGTCATGACCGAAATCGCTAACATTCTGGCAGGCCAGGGCGGATTAATGGTACCTAACTTTGAGTTTGATATGGTCAATAAGGTGATTGAAGGAAGACAATTATTAGCTACGACGTACAATCCATTAACCTATGAAGTTGTGGAGGAAATTTATACTCCATTTGAGAAAAACTTTGTCATTTTAATGCGCGGACAGCTGAATAAGGTCCATCCTGGTGATTATGCATTTATGATTGGAAATTTAGATACAGCTGAGGGTAACGAATGAAAGCATACAGCAAGGAAGATTTTACACTGGCGAAAGAATACGTTGCTGTTGCGATAGGGATGGATCAGCTTTTTCGCCGGAGATCGGATGATGGCGAGGCAAGTTTCCGGAAAGAAGGGCTTCTTCCTATTCAACTGACGGATGTGGAAGGGAAAAACTTTGACAATTGGAAAGAAGTCATCGACCATTTGGAAAAACTGGAGCGGGAATACAGTTTTATGCATCGCTCTTTCAGAAAAACGTATATGCTGCAGCAGATAAATTCTGTAAAAAAAATCGCACAATGGCAAAACGGTAAGGCGATGGGCTTTCCTGAAAAAGTACATCAGTTTTTGAAAGTAAATGAAAATCCTATTTCTGAAGAAGAAATGGAAGCAGATCGGCATCAACTCGATGCATTGCTAACGGAAAAAGGCATTCAAGAGGCTTCGCTGTCCGAGCGGGTGCAGGATTGGGAAAGCTTATTCCAGGTGAAGAATATCAAAGAAGTTGGAGACCATTATTTACAAAAGGCAAAGAATCAACTGCTGGAATTCGGCTTTCATGAATTAGAACATGTGTCTGTCGAATTCGAAGTTGTACATGATGTTCCCTTTAATGCGTACTGTGACTATTTAGGGAAGAAAATCTATATTAACGGCGATTTATCTTATACAAGTTTTCAGCTGCAGCATTTGGCTGTACACGAATCGTTCCCAGGCCACACTACCCATATGACGATTCGGGAGAAGTTGCTGAAAGAGGAGCGGATTCCGCTAGATGCAGGCCTCGTATTTACGAATACGGCAAGCAGCCCGATTTTTGAAGGAATTGGAGATAATGGCATCAGGCTATTGGGCTGGGATAAGACGCTAGATGAAAGAATTTTTCTCCTTTTGCAGCAAATCCGTTCAAAGACGGCGCTAAATGCAGCGTATTACTATCACGTTCAAAACATGGAAAAGGATAAAGTAATCGATTACTTAATGTATTACGGATTCGGCAATAAAAATTGGGCTTCTTCCCGTTTCCGGTTTATTAGCCATTACTTTAGAGGTCCATTTATTTACTCCTATTGGAGAGGTCAGGAAGCAGTTTCTGACATGATGGACCAATTAGAACCTGAAAAATATGTTGAGTTTTACCGTTTTCTTTTAGAAAACATGTTATGCGTTCAATCAGTACGATATTTTGTCTAAAGTCTAGGAGGATTATCAATGCAAAAATCACTAGAATTATATAATCGGGCAAAAAGTGTTATTCCTGGCGGAGTTCACTCGAATTCAAGAGCAAGGGCACCGCATCCATTATATTTTACAAAGGCGAAAGGACCTTACATTACGGATGTGGATGGCAATGAATATATTGATTTAATTATGGGAAATGGTTCGATTATTTTCGGACATAACTATGAACCGTTTGTTGAGTTGTTTAATAAATATCTTCCGGATGGCCTTGTCACAGGGTCAGAAACAGAATTAAGCATTGACGTCTCGGAAAAGTTCCTTCAATTTGTCGATCATGATCAAGTCCGTTTTACTAACACAGGTACAGAGGCGATAACCCATGTAATCCAAATGGCGAGAGCGTACACCGGAAAAAATGATATCGCTGTCTGTGAAGGGGCTTATAACGGCTGGACGGATCATGTATTTGTCAGTGCTTGGCCAGATTTGACGAAAGCAGGGGAGGAACATAATCCAATTCCTTTACCGGGAACAGGCGGGCTGGATCCAAAAGTTGTTGAATCGACAGTAGTTATTCCGTTTAATAAATGGGAAGAGACAGAGAATATTTTGCGAAGAGAAGCCCATCGTTTGGCTTGTGTTATTTTAGAACCGGTAATGATTGATGTCGGATTTATCGAGCCTGACCCAGAGTATTTAAAGAATTTGAGGGCGCTATGTGATGAACTCGATATTTTGCTCGTATTTGATGAATTATTGACCGGATTTCGCTTGAGCTTAGGCGGGGCGCAGCAATACTTTGGAGTAAAACCAGACTTGTCCACTTTTGGAAAAGCAATAGCGAATGGCTATGTGCTGGCAGCAGTCGCAGGCAAACGGGAAGTGATGGAAGTTGCTGCTCCTGGCGGAAAGACCGGTTTTGTCGGTACGTATAACGGTCATCAAGTATCTTTAGCAGCAGCAAAGGCGGTTTTCGAGCTGTTGGAGGATGGAACTATCCTTGAGGAACTTCATGAAATGACAGAACAGCTAATAAATGAATTTAATAACAGCTGTTCCCGCTATGGCATCAATGGTGTCATGAAGGGCCGGGGAGGACACGTACATTGGTATTTCTCGGATACTCCTGTCGAAACGTATCGTCAGGCTGCACGTACAGACCACGAAACTTTTGCTAAATTCAGCGGAAAATTATTTGAATTGAACTGCTTGGTAAGCGGAAAAACACTATCTCACCATAAACTCAGCTATTCCCATAAAGGAGAAGCATTGGAAAAATTGGTAGAGCGGATAGATACTGCCTTAAAAAGTTTGAAATAGTTTAACTTTAAGGAGAGAGTACCTATGACTACACAAAGTGTCCTTTCAGTAGAATCATTAACAGTTGAATTTAATACATCGCAAGGAAACTTCCAAGCAGTCAGGAACGTTTCTTTTGAATTAAAAGAAGGGGAAATTTTGGGGATTGTCGGCGAATCAGGATGCGGGAAAAGTGTGACCTCATTGTCTGTGATGGGACTGCTTCCGAAAAGAATCAGTAAAATAACGGATGGACATATCTACTTCCAAGAACAAGATTTAGTCAAGCTAAAACCGAAGCAGCTCCGAAAAATTAGGGGCAAAGACATTTCGATGGTATTTCAGGAGCCAATGACCTCCTTAAATCCGGTTTATACGATTGGAGACCAAATAGGCCGTATTATTAAAAATCATGAAAAAGATATTTCAAGGAAGGAAGTAGAAGCTCGTGTCGTGGAATTGCTGAAACAAGTTGGCATACCAAGACCTGACGAGATTAAAGACGAATATCCGCACCAACTTTCCGGCGGAATGAGGCAACGTGTCATGATTGCGATGGCCATTTCCTGCAATCCAAAAGTGCTGATCGCCGATGAACCGACAACCGCTCTCGATGTTACAATCCAGGCACAAATCTTGGAACTATTAAAAAAGCTGACCGAAGAGCGGAAAATGAGTCTGATTTTAATTACCCACGATTTAGGAGTCGTTGCGGAAATGTGCGACCGAGTCCTTGTCATGTATTCCGGCCAAGTCGTTGAAAAAGCGGACAAAGAAGAGTTTTTCACCAATCCAAAACATCCTTATTCGAAAGGATTGTTAGCGTCCATTCCGGAAATTGGAAAAAGGGATCAAGATTTGCATTACATTAAAGGAAATGTCCCACATCCAAGCAAAGAAATAAATGGATGCCGTTATCAGGAAAGATGTGAATTTTTCTTCGAGAAATGCCTGGAAGGGCCGAAACTGTTGCAGCTGAAAAACGGTTCGTGCCGCTGCTGGCTATATGAAGAAGAAGAGGTGTAAATATGCTCGTAGAGATTAAAGACCTAAAAAAACATTTTAAAGTCGGGAAAAACCAATATGTAAAAGCGGTGGACGGAGTCAGCTTTAATATAAAAGAAGGACAAACCTATGGATTAGTTGGAGAAAGCGGATGTGGGAAGTCTACGACGGCTCGCATGCTAATTCGTTTAATTGAACCAACTTCCGGCTCGATTTTGTTTAATGGCATAGATTTAGTGAACATATCCAAAAAAGAACTATGGCAACAAAGAAAAAATATTCAAATGGTATTTCAGGATCCGTATGCTTCATTGCACCCAAAGATGAAGATAATTCAGAGCCTGATGGAGCCATTGAATATATATAATATCGGCACGAAAAATGAGCGGGAAAGAAAAGCGAAGGAAATGCTGGAAATTGTGGGGCTCGACGAAAAGTATGCGGATCGCTATCCCCATGAATTTAGCGGCGGACAAAGACAGAGGATTTGTATAGCGAGAAGCCTTATGCTAAACCCGAAATTAGTCATTCTAGATGAAGCAGTTTCTGCATTGGACGTTTCCATCCAATCGCAAATTTTAAATTTATTGAAGAAGCTGCAAAAGGAATTTAACTTAACGTATTTATTTATATCCCATGATTTGAGCGTGGTCAATTACTTATGTGATGAAGTATCCGTCATGTATTTAGGAAAAATTGTCGAACAGGGGAATGTGGACCAAGTCTTTGAGGAAACATCCCATCCTTATACGAAATCTCTGCTTTCTGCAATCCCGTCTACCGACATCAAGCAGAAAAGAGACCGTATCATTTTACGAGGAGATGTACCGTCTCCGGCTAACCCGCCTTCCGGATGCGGCTTTCGCACCCGCTGCCCTTTGGCGGAAGACATATGTAAAGAAGTTCCGCCTTTTGTTGAAGTTGGTGAGGGACACTTTTCCAGATGTAGTCTAATCGAAAAGTACAAACGAGAAATGGAGACAAATGAGGTACCTACTAATTCTTGAAACATGCAAAAGTGTTGTATAAATCTGTAATATAACGACTTTGATGGTTACTGTCGGTCTGTTCTATTGTACTACTAAGCCTGAAATGGAATACAAGCGGAATGAGTTGTAAAAAGGCCATCCGGAGATTGTTCCGGCTGGCCTTTACTTTACTAATGCAATAGATATTAGTTGCTTGTATATTTACTGTTACATATTCTAATGGAACTGGATGAGAAGCACGATATAGGAAATCCGATAAAGACACCACTGTATAATGCAATTGTTGAGCAAAATTTAACTGTCTTTTATTTATTGCCTTTTCCAAAGCCAGAATCAGTTCTGGAAACAATGCAGCAGAAGCAAGTAACCCTCCATCTGCTCCTAAAATAACTGAAGGTAAATAATTCGTGTGCCCTCCATAAAAATTTTGAATGAAGGATCTTTAATTTGTTTAATTTTTTGTAATTGTATTAAATCCCCTGAAGATTCCTTTACTCCAATTATTCCATCAACATCTGATAGACGTTTAATTAACTGCGGTGACATTGTAAATCCAGATTTGATCGGTGTATTAAAATAATAAAAGTATCCCAATAGTAGCTAATTCATTTATATATTTTTCAACATCCTTTTCAGAAGGTCGTACATATGGTGTTGGCATTACCATAAATGCATCCGCCACCTAGTTGTTTTGCCTTTATAATATCTTGTTTTACTTCATTTGGACCTCCCTCTATATACTTCGTTTTTCTTCAAAATGCTCCTGTTTTCTTAGAATTGCTCAAACTTCGTTTTTTGAATGTATTTGTGGACAGAGCTTATGCAAAGAGTGCAGAATATTCAAACGGGGTTTAATCCATCCTAACAGCCAAATTGTGAACATTTGGTTGAAAAAAGATATGACCTTGCCCTATTCTCCACACAACTTATGGTCGCTCACCCTCCCATGTATCACGGGATTTTGATCCATACATTCCTTCGTCCTGCGTATCCACAAGGTGGAGGTCGGAAAAAGCTCCTAAGCTGGGTCTAGTGCCCGAATGGTGAAAATAAGCTCCGACTCTGCATTGTTGGTGTTTGTTCATTCAAAAAAACAGGTGTATTGATTCAATTTACTTCGTAATTGCTTAAGCTGCCTGTAAATCTTCAATTTGAGGTAACCCTTTTAAGAGTTTATTTCCATCAAATTCACATTGTTTCCTGCCGATCACAAACAGTACACGTAAGAGTTTCCCACACAAAGCAATCAGTGATTGTTGTTTTTTCAAAGGGTTGTCGGGGCGGGTCGTGTAGTAACTGTGTAGTGCCTTAAATGT
>NZ_BMEV01000048.1 GCF_014637175.1 Compostibacillus humi
TCCGCTAGATATGAAATTTTGCGTCATACATAATCTGGAACCGCCGTATACGGAACCGTACGTACGGTGGTGTGAGAGGGACGGAGGTTAGTCACCTCCCCCTATCTCAATTGGAATGTAAAGAAATTGAAGAAAACATACATAAATTGTTAACATTTACAAATAATACAAAAAGTAGACATGAATCTTTGTTGACATGAAAAAATGTATCCTGTTATAATAATCTATTTTGACAATTACTTAGGGATTTGTTATAATGAATACAGTGAGGTGGAGTGTGTTGGCTAAATCATTAGCAGAAATTAAACGAGGTCTGGAAGGTCAGGTTGGAAAAAGACTAAGATTAAAGGCCAATGGCGGCCGAAGAAAGACAGTTGAGCGGTCTGGTGTGCTGGCAGAAATTTACCCATCCGTTTTCATCGTTGAATTAGACCAGGATGAAAACGCATTTGAACGTGTATCCTACAGCTATGCCGATGTGTTAACAGAAACTGTGGAAATCAGTTTTTTAGATGACCGCAATAAATCACTCCTTTAAGCAAGCAGCAGACAATCAGGTCTGCTGTCTTTTTTTATTTTGGCTAAAGTTAACAGCTGTAAAAATAAGCCGGCTGCATAGGATAAGAATGTCGTAAACCATAACTTGAAAGGGGAGGTTTCTTCTATGGCGAGACGCCGAGGGGTAATGTCTGACCAGCTAAAGGAAGAAATAGCAAAGGAGTTAGGTTTTTACGACACTGTACAGCAGGAAGGCTGGGGCGGAATCCGGGCGAAAGATGCGGGAAACATGGTGAAACGGGCAATTGAAATAGCACAAGAGAGCATGATGGCAAGAGGCAGATCCGAATAACCGGATCTGCTTTTTGCATATATTCCGGTAATGATTGGCAATATTGAAAATACAAGGAATTGCCTTACCGTGAAATGAAGTTTCCGATTGAATATGTTACAATTTTTTTATCAAAAGGCGACGGAAAATATGCGGTGGATTATAAATAAAATTAGGTGATAGGCATGACCCTTTTTGAAAAAGCCCCGGCGAAAATAAACTTATCCCTCGATGTCATAAGCAAAAGAGAAGACGGTTACCATAACGTGGAAATGATAATGACGACGATTGATCTGTCGGATCATATTGAGTTGACTCCTCTCGAGGATGATAAAATTGTGCTTTCCTTAGAAAGCAGATATGTTCCCAGTGATGAGAGGAATCTTGCTTACCAGGCAGCGGAAGCATTTAAAAAAAAGTATGGGATTAAACGCGGAGTTCATATCCGGATCGAAAAACATATTCCCGTTTCTGCTGGATTGGGAGGCGGAAGCAGTGATGCGGCTGCAGTCATCCGGGGACTGAACAAAATCTGGAATCTGAACATACCTGCTGAGGAACTGGCAAAGCTTGGCGCAAGCCTTGGCGCTGATGTATCTTTTTGCATATATGGAAATACGGCTATTGCCAGAGGGTACGGAGAACAAATTGAAAAATTAGTTTCCCCGCCCCCTTGTTGGGTCGTGCTTGCCAAACCGGACATTGGTGTGTCGACGAGAAACGTCTTTGCCCAAGTGGACTTGGAAAAAATCCACCATCCAAAGACAGAAAAAGTAATCGAAGCATTAGAAGAGAAAGATTTTTATAAATTATGTTCCTACATAAGCAATTCCTTAGAACCGATTACAGGAAAGATGCATCCGGAAGTCTTGGATATAAAAGAAACAATGATCAAAATGGGGGCGCCGGGGGTTATGATGAGCGGCAGCGGGCCGACCGTATTCGGCCTAGTTGAGAATGAACGGCAGGCAAAACGGATTTATAATGGGATGCGCGGTTTTTGCGACGAAGTATATTTAGTGCGCTTAACAGGCTGAATATGGCAAAAAACGTATGTTAATGATATATTAATATAAAAATATACGGTTTTTGAGGTGTAGACATGAAACGGAGCCAACGATTGGTCGTAATCACGAATTATTTTCTGGAACATCCAAGGGAACATATACAATTGCCGTTTTTTGTAGAGCTTTGCAATACGACAAAGTCTTCGATTAGTGAGGATTTAGATATTATTGATGCCGTCTTTCAAAAACAAGGATGCGGATATTTGCACCGGACGACGGGTGCTGGCGGCGGAGTAAAATTTATTCCGGTATTATCCGATGAAAAAAGTTTGGCTTTTATTCAATCATTATGCCGCAAGCTGGAAGACCCGGAGCGGATTTTGCCCGGCGGCTATTTGTATATGAGCGATATATTAGGGGATCCGGGAATGGTCCGGCAAATCGGCCATATTTTTGCTTCCCGGTTTAGCAGCTTAGAAATTGATACGGTCGTTACCGTGGCTACGAAGGGGATTCCATTGGCCTATGCTGTTGCAGCCTATTTGAATGTGCCGGTCGTCATTGTGAGAAGGGACCCGAAAGTTACGGAAGGCCCATCGGTCAGCATTAATTACGTATCCGGTTCTTCCCGCAAAATTCAGACGATGGTTTTGCCGAAGCGAAGTTTGCAGGAAGGAAGCCGGGTTTGCATCATTGATGATTTTATGAAAGCAGGAGGCACCATCCAAGGGATGATGAATTTGCTCGCTGAATTCCATGCCGAAGTACAAGCAATTGGAGTGTTAGCGGAAGCGGATGATGAAGAGGATGAACGGATTGTAACCGACTATACGTCTCTAGTAAAAATTACGAATTTGGATATGGCGAAACAAATTATAGACGTTCAACCCGGAAATATATTCTAACAAAGGTCGATAAATACCGCCTTTTCCTGTATAAAAAATATTTTTTAAAAAAATATATAATTTTTTTTCTATTTTAGCAGGAATTTTAATAGTTTTGGAGAACTATTAAAATAAGTTCTAAGGGAAAAGGTGGTGAATACATCATGGAAGTAACCGACGTAAGATTACGCCGCGTTAACACAGAAGGCAGAATGCGTGCTATCGCATCCATTACTTTGGATCAGGAATTTGTAGTCCATGATATCCGTGTCATTGACGGTAACAATGGGTTGTTCGTGGCGATGCCGTCGAAACGCACTCCAGACGGTGAATTCCGAGATATTGCACATCCAATTAATTCTGGAACCCGTGCAAAGATTCAAGATGCTGTACTCGAGGAATACCACCGTCAAGGTGAGGCGGAAGTTGAATATGAAGAAGCTGGAGCTTCTTAATAAAAAGATAGAAAGGAGTCTAATCTTTTAAAGATTAGTCTTCTTTTTTTGTAAGCCGTTACAAAGTGATGTTTGTCACCTTCCAAATCTTCCCTGCAATCTTATTCTTCTCCTTGTATCCCATGTCAGCCGTTGTGACACCTTTTTTCACCCGAAATCCCTTTTTATGGATGATTTTTCCCACTCCCGTTATATTGTTCAATCTATTGAAATCATATGTTATTTAAGATATATTTTATAAAGGATAATGTGAAGCAGGCATTTGCACTCTTTGTAGAATTTTGTGTAATTTAGTCATAAAAGTTATACTTGGGAGGTTCCTTTATGACAAATCGATATGCTGTCGTTTTGGCAGCAGGGCAAGGAACGAGAATGAAGTCAAAGCTGTATAAAGTACTCCACCCGGTATTAGGCCGACCGATGGTACAGCATGTTGTGCAGCAATTAAAGCCCTTACATTTAAATAAAATTGTCACGATTGTAGGTTTTGGAGCAGAGAAAGTGAAGGAAACCCTTGAAGGGGAGTCGGAATTTGCTTTACAGGAAGAGCAGTTAGGGACTGGTCATGCGGTAATGCAGGCAGAGCCCTTGCTCAAAGGAAAAAAGGGAACGACGATCGTCGTATGCGGCGACACGCCGTTAATTACGAGCACCACCTTTGAAGCATTAATTACCTTCCATGAAAAAGAAGGCGCCGGCGCAACGATTTTAACTGCCCAAACCGATGACCCGACCGGTTACGGAAGGGTGATTCGCAACGGGCAAGGTGAGGTAGAGCGCATTGTTGAGCATAAAGATGCCAGTGAAGATGAACTGCTCGTCCAAGAAATCAATACGGGAACTTATTGTTTCGATAATGAAGCACTGTTTGCAGCCCTGGAAGAAGTGTCCAATGACAATGCCCAAGGCGAGTATTATTTGCCGGACGTCATCGAAATCCTCCGGAATAAAGGGAAAAAGGTATCTGCCTATATGACCCCTGATTTTGAAGAAACCCTCGGCGTGAATGACCGTGTTGCTTTGGCAAAGGCGGAAAAAATTATGAAGCGGCGCATTAATGAAGGCCACCTGCGGAATGGTGTCTCCATCATTGACCCAGACCATACGTATATAGAACCAGAAGTCATCATTGAGGCGGATGCCGTCATCCACCCGGGAACAATTTTAAAAGGTTCGACTGTTATTAAGGCAAATGCGGAAATCGGTCCAAATAGCGAAATAGAAAACTGCCTTATTGGGGAAAATTCAGTTGTTCAGCATAGTGTGGCAAGAAACAGCAAAATTGGCCAGCGGGTAAATATTGGTCCGTTTGCCCATATTCGGCCGGATTCTGCTATTGGTAACGATACAAAGATCGGAAACTTTGTTGAAATCAAGAAAACAGTTATGGGAAATGGCAGCAAAGCATCCCATTTAACATATCTTGGAGATGCCAATATTGGGGAAAATGTAAATGTCGGCTGTGGAACGATTACAGTAAATTACGATGGCTACAAAAAATATACGACGACGATAGAAGACGATGCATTTATTGGCTGTAACTCCAATTTGATTGCACCGGTAACGATCGGCAAAGGATCATATGTCGCTGCCGGATCGACGATTACGAAAGACGTGCCGGAAGATGCTTTGTCCGTTGCCAGGGCAAGACAGGAAAATAAAGAAGGCTATGCCAAAAAAATAAAAAACAGAAAGAGAAAATAACGGAGGGTAAATATTTTATGTCATCTCAATACAACGATTCATCGTTGAAAGTTTTTTCCTTAAATTCAAACCGAAAATTAGCAGAGGATATTGCCAGTCATATTGGAGTTACATTGGGGAAATGTACTGTATCTAAATTTAGTGACGGTGAAGTGCAAATTAACATCGAGGAAAGTGTCCGCGGTTGTGATGTGTATGTAATTCAATCGACGTGCGCCCCGGTAAATACCCATATGATGGAACTCTTAATTATGATCGATGCTTTGAAACGGGCTTCTGCAAAATCGATTAACATCGTCATCCCTTATTACGGGTATGCAAGGCAGGACCGGAAAGCCCGCTCCCGGGAGCCGATTGCAGCGAAACTCGTTGCTGACTTAATCGAAACCGCTGGTGCCAATCGGGTTATTACGTTAGACCTCCATGCCCCGCAAATTCAAGGATTTTTTAATATCCCGATTGATCATTTGCAAGGGGTTCCGATTTTGTCCAACTATATTGAAAAGAAAAATTTAGAAGATGTCATTATCGTCTCCCCGGACCACGGCGGCGTAACACGGGCGCGGAAAATGGCAGACAGGCTTAAAGCGCCGATTGGCATTATCGATAAGCGCAGACCGAGACCGAACGTGGCCGAAGTGATGAATATTATCGGGAATATCGAAGGAAAAACAGCTATTTTAGTGGACGACATTATTGATACGGCGGGAACAATGACATTGGCAGCCAACGCCCTCATTGAAAATGGCGCAAAGGAAGTATATGCATGCTGCACCCATCCGGTTTTGTCGGGCCCAGCCATCGAACGAATTGAAAATTCTCAAATCCGTGAGTTAGTCGTAACAAACAGCATTCCGCTGCCGGAAGAAAAACAGATCGATAAAATTACCGTACTTTCGGTTGCACCGTTAATTGGAGAAGCGATTACCCGCATCCATGAACTAAAATCGGTTAGCATCCTTTTTGATTAATATAACGATTGCTACCCTCCTACAAGAACGGATAAATGTAGGGGGGCTTGTTGTTTGTCTATGTTGGAAAATTCTTTATTTAAGGGGTATATCATGTTATTTCTGCGAAGAAAAGGGAGAAGAGAACCTATGAAATGTATCGTCGGATTGGGAAATCCCGGAAATAAATATGAAAAGACAAGACATAACGTTGGCTTTATGGTTATTGACGAATTAGTGAAGCGCCATCATTGGCAATTAAATAAGAAGAAATTTAAAGGAATTTACGCCTTGGAAAGTTTGGCGGGAGAAAAGGTTTTGCTGCTTAAACCGCAGACATATATGAACTTGTCCGGAGAATCCATCTCCGCCATAATGAAATATTACCAGATTGAATTGGAAGATCTCCTCGTTATATATGATGATTTGGACTTGCCTGCCGGGAAAATCCGGCTGCGGACGAAGGGCGGTCATGGAGGACATAACGGGGTGAGAAATACGATTGATCATTTGGGAACGAAAGATTTTAAACGGATTCGCATCGGCATCGGCAGACCGGAAACGAACATTCCCATCATGGATTATGTGTTGGGAAACTTTTCCAAGGAAGAAGAGGTCGCCGTTAAGGGAAGCATTGAAAAATCCGCTGATGCATGCGAAGCGTGGATTCGAGGGACAGACTTTCTCGAAGTAATGAATGAATATAATCGGTAATGATAACATATCTTTAGTAACAGCATCTTTTCGTGAACGTATAATAATTTACCTCCCGGATAAACTTTTAATGTAGAATTTTTTCCGAGGGGGTCCATGATTGGCAGTTATATATCATTGCAGACATTGCAAACACGAGATAGGAAGAATAGAACAGCAAGTTATTGATACAGAAATGTTAGGTTTTGAACAATTATCGCCGAAGGAAAAGGAAGAAATGATTCATTATTTAGATAATGGAGATATTGAAGTTTTAACTATTTGCGAAAATTGCGAGGAAACTTTAGGACGTTATCCGCATTATCACGAATTGGATTTTTTTATACAATAATGTTTTGACAAAGCTTTGGCCGAGAACCAAAGCGTTTTTGTGCTTATATGAAAGGATATTACGGGGGTACAACAATGAAGGAATTCATCAGTTATTTGCAAGGGAAAGAGGATATCCAGTCGGTCGTCAATGGACTGAAAAACGGATTGAAAGAACAGCTTATTGCCGGCGTATCTGGTTCAGCTAGAAGTATGCTAGTTTCCATTGTTCAACAATCCGTTGAGCGGCCGGTACTGCTTATCACCCATCAACTTGTACATGCACAGGAACTCTATGACGATTTAGTAGAATTTATTGGAGAGGAAAATGTTCATCTATATCCAGTAAATGAGCTTATTGCCTCGGAAATTGCCGTAGCCTCACCAGAATTAAGAAGCCAGCGAATCGATGCTTTAACCCAATGGTCAAAAAGAAAAAATGGGATTCTCGTTGCCCCGATTGCAGCGGTTAAGCGGATCCTCCCCCCGCCGGACTATTGGGAAAAATATCAGCTGCCATTTACCGTCGGGGAAGAAATAAATATTGAAAACTACTTAACATCTTTCGTTGATATGGGATATGAACGAGTGTCCATGGTGACGACACCTGGAGAGTTTTCTGTGCGGGGAGGAATTATCGACATTTACCCGATAACAGAGGAACATCCGATTCGTGTGGAACTCTTTGATAACGAAGTTGATTCCATTCGCTATTTTGATGCTGATACCCAGCGTTCATTAACAAAGGAGCAGTCGGTCATCGTTAAGCCTGCCTCGGAATTGCTGTTGACGGAAGAAGATTTGCTTTCGGCTGCCAACCGGCTGGAAGACGGTCTTCAAGATACGCTAAGCAAAATGAAGAATTCGGAAAAAAAGGAATTGTTAATAGAAACGATTGAGTATGATGTGGACCGTCTGAAGAACTTTGAACGCTTTCAGGAAATGTATAAATATATTGGCTATTTTTACGAAAAACCTGCTAGTTTATTAGATTATCTCCCGCAGGATGGAATTATTTTATTAGATGAAATGAACCGGATTCATGAAACAGCAGTAAATTTGGATAAAGAAGAAGCGGAATGGTACAGCAGTTTGCTTGAAGCCGGGAAAATGATCCAAAAGGGAAAATTTTCCTATGATTGGGAATCGGTATGGTCGCGGATGCATCAGCCCCGTTTGTATATGTCCGTATTTTTAAGGCATATACCGAATACGAATCCGCAAAACATTGTAAATCTGTCATCCCGGCCGATGCAGGAATTTCACGGGCAAATGCATCTGTTTAAAAATGAATTAAAGCGCTGGGAAAAAGGCGGTTTTTCCGTCATTGTTTTTGCCCCGAGTGAACAGCGGGCAGAGAAAATCCATTCGATATTCCAAGATTATGAAATTGAGGCAGAAGTAGCAAAAAAATTAAATTTGCCTGTGCAAATGCCGGCAATTGTCGTCGGCCAGCTTTCTAGCGGCATCGAGTTGCCGATGCACAAATTAGTCATCATTACGGAAAACGAACTGTTCAAAAAGCGCATTAAACGGCAACGGAAAAGGCAAAAAATATCCAATGCAGAGCGGATCAAGAGCTACCAGGAATTAAAAGTCGGGGACTATGTTGTCCATACAAACCATGGCGTCGGCAAATATTTGGGTATTGAAACGTTGGAGATTAACGGTCTGCATAAAGATTTTATGCTTATCCGCTACTCCGGAGATGACAAACTATATGTTCCCATTGATCAAATTGACCTGGTTCAAAAATATGTCGGTTCGGAAGGAAAAGAACCGAAACTGTACAAATTAGGCGGGACCGAATGGGCAAAAGTAAAGCGGAAAGTCCAATCCAGTGTAGAAGATATTGCTGATGATTTAATTAAACTGTATGCGGAGCGGGAAACACGGAAAGGCTTTGCTTTTTCTAAAGATACGGAGATGCAGCGGGAATTTGAAGCTTCTTTCCCATATCAGGAAACAGAGGATCAATTAAGGTGTATTGCAGAAATCAAAGAAGATATGGAAAAGGACCGGCCGATGGATCGTCTCCTTTGCGGTGATGTCGGCTATGGAAAAACGGAAGTTGCCATTCGTGCTGCTTTTAAAGCGGTGATGGACGGAAAGCAAGTCGCCATTCTCGTACCGACTACGATTCTCGCCCAACAGCATTACGATACAATCCGCGAACGATTCCAAGATTATCCGATTGAAATCGGGCTGTTAAGCAGGTTCCGAACGAGGAAACAACAGCAAGAAACGATTAAAGGGATTAAAAAAGGAACAGTGGATGTTGTCATCGGCACCCATCGGCTCTTATCAAAGGATGTAGAATTTTACGATTTAGGCTTGCTCGTCGTGGATGAGGAGCAGCGCTTTGGCGTGAAACATAAAGAAAAGATTAAGCAAATGAAAACGAACGTTGACGTATTAACCTTGACAGCAACGCCGATTCCAAGAACATTGCACATGTCTTTATTAGGTGTACGGGATTTGTCGGTCATTGAAACTCCGCCGGAAAATCGTTTCCCAATCCAAACTTATGTGATGGAATATAATCCGATTGTCGTCAGGGAAGCGATTGAACGGGAAATGGGCAGAGGAGGCCAAGTGTTTTTCCTTCATAATCGGGTAGAATCGATTGACAAGGTGGCAAGAGATGTCGGCATGCTCGTTCCTGATGCAAGAATCGCCATCGCCCACGGCAGGATGAGTGAAACCGAATTGGAAAATGTCATCGTCAGTTTCCTGGAAGGGGAATTTGACGTATTGGTAAGCACAACGATTATTGAAACGGGCGTGGATATTCCTAACGTCAATACGTTAATTGTTACAAATGCGGATCATATGGGACTGAGCCAGCTGTACCAGCTGCGCGGACGGGTCGGCCGTTCAAACCGGGTAGCCTATGCTTATTTTACCTATCATAAAGATAAAGTATTAACCGAAGTGGCTGAAAAACGGCTTCAGGCCATCAAAGAATTTACCGAATTGGGCTCAGGATTTAAAATTGCCATGCGGGATTTGTCGATTCGTGGTGCTGGGAATTTGCTCGGCGCACAGCAGCACGGATTTATCGATTCAGTCGGTTTTGACATGTACTCGCAAATGCTGAAGGAAGCAATCGAGAAACGGAAGGCAGGAAAGGAAATTACCGAGATTGCCCCGTTTGAACCGGAACTGACATTGAATTTGGATGCTTATATCCCGGACGAATATATTAAAGATGAAAAGCAGAAGATCGAAATATACAAGCAATTCCGTTCCATTGATACGGAAGAAGATATTGAAGAATTAAAAGAAGAATTAATCGACCGCTTTGGGGATTATCCAAAAGAGGTGGACAATTTAATTACGGTTTCTTCCTTAAAAATGTATGCGAAGCGGGAACGGGTGGAATCGATTATGGAGAAGGGCAAACGGATTGTTATGCTCTTGACGGAGGAACGAAGCCAGGAAATTGACGGGTCAAAAGTATTTGAAATTGCCAACGAATTTGGCAGGGAGATTCAGCTCGGTACAGAAAACACAAAACTAAAGGTAATTTATACTTGGTCCAATGAAACAAAACATCGCCGTTATGAAATGGTGCAGGAATTCATTAAGAAATTAAGCGAGGCAAATCGTGTTCCTGTCAGCTAGAAAAATATGCTTTGTACAGTGAAAAAATGGCAAGTTATGTATAATTATCCTGTAGTTGAATTATACTATGAGCACACTGGTGATTATAGCGCAATGCAGAGTTAGTTGGCCACGTAAGAGAGAAAGGTAATCATCATAGAAAGTGAGGCTACTCAAATGAAGGCTACAGGTATTGTACGTCGAATTGATGATTTAGGGAGGGTTGTTATCCCTAAAGAAATCCGCCGAACGCTGCGAATTCGTGAAGGTGATCCATTGGAGATTTTTGTGGATCGGGAAGGGGAAGTAATTTTAAAAAAATACTCTCCTATTAACGAATTAGGGCATTTTGCCAAAGAGTATGCGGATGCATTGTTCGACTCACTTCATTTTCCTGTACTGATCAGTGACAGAGATGAAATTATTGCAGTTAGCGGGGAATCAAAAAAAGACTATTTAAATAAAAGGATAAGCAGTGAAATTACAGATATCATTGAGAACCGTGTTACTGTATTCGAAGCCGACGGAAAACAATTGGAGATTATCGATGGGGTTGAGCAGGAAGTCAGTTCCTATTGTATCAGTCCAATAGTAGCAAGCGGCGACCCCATCGGCTGTGTCCTCTTGTTTTCGAAAGAATCCGGGGAAAAAATTAGTGAAACAGAGCAAAAAGTGATTGAAACTGCTGCCGGTTTCCTGGCAAGACAAATGGAATAAATACTTAACAGACGGGTGTGTTCATACATATGGAACACCCTTTTTTTCGTATTCAAGCGCCTGGGAAAGATGTTTTTCATGTCTTTCCTTATGGTATAATTAGGTAATGTCTACCAAGGAAACTGGAATTTATCAAGTTTCTTCATAGGAGAAGTTGGACTGTGAATGGAAATGTAACAAAAAATATTGTAAAAGGAGCATTCGTACTTACCTTTGCCAGCATCGCCGGGAAGATTTTAAGCGCGCTATACCGAATACCGCTGCAAAATCTAACCGGGGATGTCGGGTTCTATGTATATCAGCAAATATATCCCTTCCTTGGCATGGCGGCAGTTCTTGCATTGTACGCCTTTCCTTCGAGCATAGCAAAATTAGCAGCGGACTGGAAGGAGCAAGGAAGAGAGGTAGGCTGGACAAGCTTTATTTTTCCTGTCTGGACTGTTCTTATGCTTATTTTTGTAAGTTTAACCCTGTTGCTGTTCCTATTGTCTGAACCGTTGGCAAAAGCGGTGGGAGATCCCCAATTAGCCAGTTCCTATCAATGGACTGCGTTCATTTTTTTATGCATTCCTTTTGTTGCTCTGTGGAGGGGAATTTTTCAAGGAAACATGGAAATGGTGCCGATTGCCCTTTCCCAAGTGGCAGAACAGCTCGTCCGGGTCTTCATCATTATTTTTGTCGCTGTTTTTGTCTATTTTCAGGTAATTCCTATATACGATATAGGAAAGTTCGCCGCGATCGCCTCTCTTTTCGGTTTTATTGCTGCATTTATCCTTTTAACAGGATTTCTGTACAAGAATAAAACTTTTTCTGCCAAAAAGTATGCGATTCCATGGAAAACGTTCATTCGGACGATATTCCTGCTCGGCTTTGCTGCCGGATTAAACCATATGGCATTACTGGCAGTGCAGCTGGCAGATACCTTTACTTTCGTTCCTCAATTGGCGGAATTTGGCATGGGGGAATTAGAGGCGATGGAAAGGAAAGGAATTTTTGACCGGGGACAGCCATTGATCCAATTTGGCACGGTACTCGCTTCATCATTAGCTTTAACGATTATTCCTGCACTATCGAATGGAAATGGAGAAAGTTTCAAGTCCTATGTGGCAACAGCGATACGCCTTTGTCTTTATGTCAGCGCTGGGGCAACCGTCGGACTCATCTTGATATTCCCGGAAACAAACCTGCTTTTATTTCAGGACGATAAAGGAACGGGAGATTTGCAAATTTTAGTGGTTGCTATTTTTTTCTGTTCCTTGGCAATTACTGCCTCATCCATCCTTCAAGGAATGGGATTCATGAAGCGTACCGCCTTCCTCATTGGGCTCGTCTTTATGCTGAAAATGTTGCTGAACAAATTATTCATTCCCCATTTTGGTGTGACCGGTGCGTCTTTCGCAACCGTATTGAGCGTCGTTGTCTGGTTTTTCGCCGTCTGGCGAATGCTAAAAAAGGAACTGGCGCCAGCCGTGTTTTTACATAAGAAGCAAGTTGCTGCACTAATTGCTGCGACTGGCGGGATGGGATTCTATCTTTCCGTAATGAAGTTTTTTGCCCCTTTCTTTACGGACTCAAGATGGATGCTGCTTCTTTTCGTGCTTTTTCTCGTCATTTCCGGAGCTTTGCTATTTTTCCTCATGTTAATCCGGTTTGGGGCATTTTCGAAAGCAGAGCTTAAGCTCTTGCCATTTGCAAAATATTTAGCAAAGTTGTAAAGGAGGTATTCCATTGGGCAAAATTACAGTAGTCGGCCTAGGAGCAGGCGGATTTGAGCAGCTGCCGGTGAAAATATACGAAGCATTAACAAATGCAAAAGAAAAAGTGTACACCCGGACGATGGACCATCCGGTAATCGATTCCTTGAAGAAAAGGGGGGTCGTTTTTGCCTCCTTTGATTCTGTCTATGAGGAAGCAGACGAATTCGCTGAAGTGTACGAGCGGATTGTGGACCGTTTAGTAGCTGAAGCAAAAGCTTCCGGCTCCATTCTTTATGCGGTGCCGGGACACCCGATGGTAGCAGAAAAAACAGTAAAGCTCTTGCTCTCCCATCCGGATGTGGAAACGGAAGTGCTGGGAGGCCAAAGCTTTTTAGACGATTTATTTGCTGCCTTAAAGATCGATCCGATTGATGGGTTTCAATTAATTGACGCTACTTCCTTCGAAAGGGATATGCTGCAGTACCGAAATCATCTTATTTTTTGCCAAGTGTACGATGCGTTTATCGCATCGGAAGTGAAATTGATACTGCTGGAAGACTTGCCCCATGACTATGAGATTAAGATTGTGCACCATGCAGGGACAGAGGGGGAAGAAATACTTACCGTTCCTCTGGAAGATTTAGACCGGCAGATGACGCTCAGCAACTTGACGACCGTCTACGTCCCGCCGGTGCCGGAGGAATTATTGCATCATA
Organism: Compostibacillus humi; assembly: GCF_014637175.1. Taxonomy (GTDB): domain Bacteria; phylum Bacillota; class Bacilli; order Bacillales; family Amphibacillaceae; genus Oceanobacillus; species Oceanobacillus humi. Next base: position 13,589 of record NZ_BMEV01000048.1, read on the forward strand.
CCTTTCCGAAATTACGTTCTGTAATAAAGAAATTGCGCTCGCCTGAAGGATGTCCGTGGGACCGGAAACAAACCCATGGATCTCTCCGGGAATATGCCATCGAAGAAGTGTACGAGCTGATAGAAGCGATTGACAACAACGATGATGAAGGCATCATAGAAGAACTGGGCGATCTCCTGATGCACATTATGCTGCACAGTCAAATCGGTGAGGATAACGGCTATTTTTCCATTGATGATGTGATACGGGGAATAACGGAAAAAATGATTCATCGCCATCCCCACGTATTTGGGGAAACGAAAGTATCGAGCCTAGAGGATATTGATAAGAACTGGGAGGAACTGAAAAAAGCGGAGAAAGGCCATGAACGGAATTCCATTTTGGACGGTGTGCCGCCTTCCCTTCCTGCTTTATTCAAAGCATATCAATTGCAGAAAAAAGCAGCCAAAGTTGGGTTTGACTGGGACCGGGCGGAAGAAGTCTGGCAAAAACTTGAGGAGGAAATCGGAGAAGTGAAGGAAGCGTTGGCGATAGAAAACCGCGACAAAGTGGAAGATGAGTTTGGCGACGTCCTTTTTGTCCTTGCCAATTTGGCCAGGTTTTATAAAATAAATCCGGAAACAGCGTTAAGCCGAGCCAATGAAAAATTTATCCGGCGCTTCAACTATATTGAAGAACGGCTAAAAGAAGCAGGGAAGGACTTGAATGATGCTTCATTAGAAGAAATGGACGCATTATGGAACGAAGCAAAGGGAAAGGAGGGGAAATGATGCGGTTAGATAAATTTTTAAAAATATCCCGTCTGATTAAGCGGAGGACATTGGCAAAGGAAATAGCCGACCAGGGGAGAATTACGGTGAACGGCAATGTGGCCAAAGCTTCTACTTCCGTTCAGCCGGGGGATGAACTTTCCATTCGCTTCGGTCATAAGATAGTAACAGTACGGATCAATGATATCCGGGAAACGGTGAAAAAGGATGAGGCAACGACGCTATACTCGATTTTAAAAGAAGAAAAAGCGGATTAATGTTCTACACTTGTCCCTCCCTTCATAAAGTTATTTATGAGAAGGAGGGCGTAATGGATGAATTATTATGACCATAAAGAAAGTGTGAATCGGACCCACACAGACCATAGCGTAAAAATAACAAATCGAAGAAATTTGGAAATTTCCGGCGTCAAAGAAGTTGACAGTTTTGATAATGAAGAATTCCTCCTAGAAACAGTAATGGGGTATTTAATCATCCGCGGACAAAATCTGCAATTAAAAAATTTAGATGTGAACGAAGGGATTGTAACGATTAAAGGGAAAATTTACGAACTATCCTACGTCGATGAACAGGGGCAGGAGAAAGCTAAAGGCTTCTTTAGCAAGTTATTCCGATGACCCTTGAAGTACAATTCCTCACAATGATTTCCATGGTTTTCTGCGGGATTTATTTAGGTGCCATGTATGATACATTTCGGCGCTTTTCCCCTTACTGGAAAAGGAGAAAAGTGTTAACCTACTTCCTTGAAATTCTTTTTTGGCTCGTGCAAACGGCAATCATTTTTTATATATTGTATCGGGTGAATGACGGGGAAGTAAGATTTTATATTTTTCTCGCCGGACTGTTAGGCTTTTCCATGTACCAGGCATTGGTGAAATCCATTTATCTCCGGATGCTGGAACAGATTATTCGTGTTATTGCCAGCATTTACCGCTTCCTTTCCCGCATGGTGGAAGCATTGCTGATCAAACCGATCATATGGATGTTTACCGTCATCATGACGATTGTTCTATGGCTGATTCACACCATTTGGAAGATTCTCTTAATGTTTCTTCGAATCTTATTGCTGCCGCTGAAATGGCTCGGAAAGTTAATTTATCACCTTTTACCTAAAAGTTTCCAAAATTATTTACACCAATTAGCAGGATTTTATAGTAAAATGAAGAATATAGTAATGCGAGGTGTAAAGAAGTTCCGGAGGAGGTAAAGGGGATTGTCATCACGGCAGCATAATGTAACGAAATTGGAATCCAGCTATATGAAGCAATATGATGCTTATTTGGAAAGGCAAAAAAGAAAAAAACAACGACTAATCCGCCGACTCGTCCTTTTCGCAATCATTACGTTAATTATTTCTTCCTGCATGATTGGCTATCATTTAAAACAGCGAGCGGTATACGCTGAAAAGCTGGAGGAATATGAACAACTGGATGAAAAATTACAATCGTTACTAGAGGAAGAAAAAGCAATAAAAGAAGAAATTGAGTTGCTGAAAAAAGAGGATTATGTATTGGACATAGCCCGGACGAATTACTTTTTTTCTAAAGAAGGGGAATTAATTTTTAAGATTCCCGATGAAGATCCGTCTTATTGACACGTATATTTTTGATTAATATACTTAAGTGAGAATGATATTTAATCTTTTAAGGAGGAGCATTTTTTTTATGTCAATCGAAGTAGGCAGCAAGCTGCGAGGAAAGGTAACGGGAATCACTAATTTTGGCGCATTTGTAGAAATCGAAAAAGGGAAAACAGGACTTGTCCATATTAGTGAAGTTGCCGACAACTATGTCAAAGATATTAATGACCATTTGAAAGTCGGGGAAGAAGTTGAGGTAAAGGTCATTAACGTCGAGAAAGACGGCAAAATCGGATTATCTATTAAGAAAGCGAAAGACCGTCCAAGACGAAATACCCGGGAACAACAGGAAAACTTTGAGGCAAAAATCAGCCGTTTTCTTAGAGATTCGGAAGACCGTTTAGCCTCTTTGAAAAAGCACACAGAATCCAAGCGCGGAGGTCGAGGTGCTAGAAGAGGATAGCAGCAGCTGTCTATGAAAGGGAAAACTGTAATGCTCTTATTATAATGGTAGGTAATATAGGTAATAATAGATAGGTAAATAAACAGGTGCATCGTCAGCACCTGTTTTTTGCATGAAAAAAAGGTCTGCTGAGAAACAACGCAGACCTTTTTTGTATGGATAGCGGCGGAGGGGATCGAACCCCCGACCTCACGGGTATGAACCGTACGCTCTCGCCAGCTGAGCTACGCCGCCATAGGATTCAACAAGAAGTATCATACAATAGATTTGCTATAAATGTCAATAGAAATAATTTCAAAATTTTATTTACAAAATAACACAAATATTCCCAAAATGGACGTCCGTTCGGCAGCAGAGATTCCCGAAAAGAGAACAAAATCCGAGTGAATATAGCAATCCTCTCAACTGAATTTTCCTATGAAATCTTCTAAAACGATTGATTTTATCAGGTTTTAACAGATTCCTCCTTCTGTTTCAGATTATGTTGTATTATCGCTTATTTTTAAAGAAAAGGTCGAACGATTTCTATGTTTCTCCCCGTTGTTTTGACAAATTTAGCAGGGAAAATATGGTTTACTAGAATGAAAATTAAGTGGGAGGAGATTCAATTGATGACTTCTATACCAAGAACGGGGACGGGCGGATTTTCTATGAAAAAAGAGAGGAAAAGTTGGAACAGGCGCATGTTGATGTTTCTCCATTATGTTTTTATTCAGAAGGGCTGGATATTTGTTGTGACCGGGTTTCTATTGGGCAGGGCGGTTATTTTGTCGGAAGTTTCCCCATTTGCTTTAGCATTCGTTGCTGCCATATGGCTCATTTACAAAGAACAGACGCTGAAATCGATTGGAGCTGTATTGCTGGGAGCACTGAGCTATTCTGTTCAGCATAGTATTTTCCTATTATTGGCCGTTGTCATCTTCATGTTATTGGCAGCTTTCTTTAAACGGAAGAAAAATCAGCAAATATTAGTTCCGCTATTTGTTGTCATATCCATGATGCTGCCCCGTATATTTCTCTACTCTATTCAAGGAGAGCTTTTGGCTTACGAGTGGATTCTATTAGCGGTAGAAGGAATTCTCGGTGCGGTCTTAGTATTAATTTTTATGCAAAGCCTGCCATTAATATCACCGAAAAAATATCGTTTTTCTTTAAGAAATGAAGAAATCGTTTGCATGATGATCCTGCTCGTTTCTATATTAACGGGAATGATCGGCTGGCATATATACGGTGCGGCTATCGAACAGATTTTTGCCCGCTACTTCGTCTTAGTGTTCGCTTTTGTAGGAGGGGCAGCCATAGGTTCTACCGTGGGAGTCGTTGCTGGTCTCGTCCTTTCTCTGGCAAACGTGGCAGGACTCTATCAAATGAGCTTGCTCGCATTTTCCGGGCTGCTCGGGGGTCTGTTAAAAGAAGGGAAAAAGCCAGGGGTCGCCGTCGGTTTATTGATCGGCACCTTTCTCATTAGCATGTACGGCAATACAGCCTTGCTTCCGTCTGTATTGGAATCGTTATTTGCCATACTTATCTTTTTCCTTACACCTGCTGCTTCTTTCCGGCAAATTTCCCGCTTTATCCCAGGTACGGAAGAATATACGCAAGAACAGGAGCGGTTTTTGCAGAAGATACGGGATTTGACGGCAAAACGGGTGGAACAATTTTCAGAAGTTTTCGGCGCGCTGGCAAAAAGTTTTGCCCTGCCGGAACCGGTCGAGGAGAATGAAGAGGAAAAAGATAGAGAGACGGATTATTTCCTCAGCCTAGTTACGGAAAGAACGTGTCAATCTTGTTTTCTTAAAAATAAATGCTGGGTAAACAATTTTGATAAAACTTATCATTTAATGGAAAAAATGAAAGAGGATTTGACAAACCGAAACGAACTCCATTGGAAGACGAAAAGAGAATTTGATGCCCTCTGCATGAAGTCAAATAAAGTAGAGGACGTAATGAAAGAAGAAATTTCCATATTTGAAATGCATCGGAAAATGAAAAAACAGCTGCAAGAAAGCAAACGGCTTGTCCATGAACAGCTGCTCGGTGTATCGGAAGTGATGGGGGACTTTGCCAAAGAAATGGTAAAGGAAAGGAAAACCCACGAACTTCAGGAGCATCAAATTATCGAAGCTTTGAAAAAACTGGGCATTGAACTGGAGAAGGTAGATATTTATTCTTTAGAGAAAGGAAATATTGATATCGAAATTACAGCAAACTTTTACGATTATCACGGTGAGGCGGCAAAGTTAATCGCACCTGTCCTATCCGATATTTTAGACGAAATGATCATTGTGAACGAGGAAGATATTTCTCCTTTTCCAAATGGAACAAGCTACTTATCTTTCCGGTCGGCAAAGGAGTATTGTATTACGACCGGGTATGCCAATGCCGCAAAAGGAGGAGGGTTTGTTTCCGGAGACAGTTTTCTGACGATGGAATTAGGCCGGGGAAAATTTGCCATGGCGATAAGTGACGGAATGGGCAACGGATACCGGGCAAAGGAGGAAAGTGAAGAGACTCTCCGATTATTGCAGCAGATTCTCCAGACTGGTATTCCGGAAAAAGTGGCAATTAAGTCAATCAACTCTGTTCTTTCATTGCGCTCGAATGAAGAAATGTTTGCCACGTTAGATTTGGCGATGATTGACTTAAATAGTGCGTCAGCAGAATTTTTAAAGATTGGATCTTCCCCAAGTTTTATTATGCGCGGCAAAAAAATAATCAAAATAGAAGCTGGAAATTTGCCGATCGGCATCATCAGGGATGTGGATGTAGATATTGTGCAGGAACAGCTGAAGGCAGAAGATATTTTGATCATGGTCAGTGACGGCATTTTTGAAGGACCGATGCATGTGGAAAATACGGATATTTGGATGAAGCGGAAGCTAAAGGAATTGGAGACGAGGGATCCGCAGGAAATTGCTGATTTATTATTGGAGGAAGTAATCCGTACGAAAGCTGGAGAAATTGATGATGACATGACTGTATTAGTGGCAAAAATCGAAAGAAACAAGCCGAAATGGGCAAGCATACCTTTTTACGAAGGGAGGGCATTATAAAAGGATTCTATCAAACTATATTCCGCCGAGGTATAATTGCTCCTTTTTCTGGCGAAGATGAGTAGAAAGAAAAGGGAGGTATCATTCGTGAGAAAAGGGACATTAAGACAAATATTGCTGATTACGGACGGATGCTCGAACAAGGGGGAAGATCCTGCAAGTGTTGCAGCGCTTTGTTATGAGCAGGGAATTACAGTAAATGTTATCGGAATACTAGATGATAATCAATCAGAGGATGTGGAAGGATTACAGGAAGTGGAGGCGATTGCCCGTTCCGGCGGCGGTGTCAGTCAAATCGTTTATTCCAAGGATTTAGCGCAAACGGTACAAATGGTGACAAGACAAGCAATGACCCAAACAATACAAGGATTTGTTCACCAGGAACTAAAGGAAATATTAGGCCGGGATCAAGGGTTAGAAGATATTGAACCGGAAAAGCGGGGAGAAATTATGGAGGTGGTAGAGGACCTGGGAGAAAAGAGCGACTTAGAGGTGCTTGTCCTTGTTGATACAAGCGCCAGTATGCATGATAAGCTGCCGACAGTAAAAGATTCGTTAATCGATCTGTCTATTAGTCTTACTTCCCGAATTGGCGATAATCGGTTTTCTATTTATCGCTTCCCGGGGAAACGGAACGATACAGAGAAAGTATTAGATTGGTCTCCTGATTTTTCCGAGATTCAATCCGTATTTCCAAAGCTGACGAGCGGAGGCATTACTCCTACTGGTCCTGCTCTAAGGGAAGCGATGTACCAGTTCAGCAAAAAGAATCTGTTAAGGAGCTTCTATCATGAAACAGAAAGCGATGAATCTTCTTTCTAATTTGCCTCCGGGAACGGTAATTACCGGAAAATGGCATCATAAAACGTATCGAATCAAAAAGAAATTGGGAAGCGGCGCTGTCGGTTCTGTTTACCTATGTGATGCAGCAGGACAAGAAGTGGCATTAAAAATTAGCGATAAATCGGCATCTTTAACAGTAGAAGTAAATGTGCTGACATCGCTGAAGCAGGTCCAAGGGAGCCTTGGGCCTTATTTGTTGGATGTGGATGACTGGGTGACAAGAAACGGCAAAGTATATTCCTTTTATGTCATGGAATATGTGAGAGGAATACCGCTTAGGACCTTTATCAAACAGCATGGATCTTCCTGGATTGGAGTATTTATGCTGCAGCTGCTGGACGATTTGACCCGCCTCCATCAGTCGGGATGGATTTTTGGCGATTTAAAACTGGACAATTTAATTGTCATGACAAACCCGCCAAGGCTGCGCTGGGTCGATGTGGGCGGGACAACGCAAAAGGGAAGGGCAATTAAAGAATATACCGAGTTTTATGACCGGGGCTACTGGCAATTAGGTACGCGAAGAGCAGAAGAAAGCTATGATTTATTTGCTCTCACGATGGTGTTTCTGCATCTTTTTTATCCAAATGAGTTTGAAAGAAGAGAACAGCCGTTACAACAGCTGTATCGAAGAATTGATCAGGTAAAGGCGCTCGCTCCTTACCGAAAAATATTAAAAAAGGCAATTAGCGGAAAATATCAGACGAGCACGGAAATGCGGAGGGAACTTTTCCATATCGTATCCCAAAATACCCGCACATCCAGATCCAGAAGGTCAAGGAAAAAGCAGGATAATCTGCGTCATGCGCCTTTTGTCATTGAAACACTCGGAATTACAATTATTGCTCTCGGGTATTATCTTCTGTCTCTTTTTCTATAGGTATCCTGCTTTTAAGTTCCCGATATTTTCATATATAATACTGGTAGAATAGGAAGCGGAGATGGCAAGGATGGAAGAAAAGGTAAAGGCATTTATAAATAAGCACCGATTATTGGAAAAAAACAAAAGGGTGTTAATCGGCGTATCCGGAGGTCCGGATTCAATGGCCTTGCTCCATTTTTTTCGGCGAATCCAAAAAGAATGGAATTTAACACTGCTTGCCCTCTCGGTAGACCATCAGCTGCGGGGAGACGCATCCCGGAAAGATTTAGAATTTGTAGCGAAGGTTTGTAAAGAGTGGAATATTCCTTTCGCAGGAACTAGTGTGGATGTGAAATCGTATATAAAGGTGCACCGCGTTTCGGAAGAAGTGGCCGCCCGTCATTTGCGCTACCGCTTTTTTCAGGAAATGATGGAAAAACAGAATGGAGATATACTCGCACTAGGACACCATGCGGACGATCAGCTGGAAACGATGTTGATGAAATTTTCCCGGTCCGCAGATTCTGCTGGCCTATCCGGTATTCCGGTTATGCGCCCATTTGTTTCCGGAAAGCTCATTCGCCCGCTTCTTGCCGTTGGGCGGAAGGAAATCGAAGCATATTGCAAAAAACAAGGAATAGAAACGAGAATGGACGCAACGAATGCGGATGATTCCTATACAAGGAACTTTTTCCGAATCCACGTGCTGCCGTTAATAAAAGAGAAAAACGCTAATATACATACTACCATACAGCGATTAAGCGAAACGTTAGAAGATGACGAGCATTATTTGCAGGAACAAGCGAAAAAAATGGTGGAAGAAGTAGTTTTTCTTCAGGAAAATCCTCGCAAAGCAACGTTGGAAATGGACAAATTCGCTTCCCGTCCCAAAGCTTTACAAAGAAGGGCCTTTCATCTAATATTAAACTATCTATATGAAGGGAACATTCCGAAAAAACTTTCCTACATCCAAATGCTGCAAATTTTCACCCTATTGGAAAGCAATGAAGGGAATCTTACACTAGACTTCCCAAATCAATTGAAAGTGTCAAGGTCCTATAACCGCCTCATTTTCCATTTTAATGAACCGGCTTCTGCGGAGACAGATCGGCAAACAATATCTATCCCTGGAGAATATGTCCTTCCTGACGGGAATACGTTAACGGCAGCCTGGTCTGCGACTGAACCGATAAGTGCCAAAGATTCCTACTATTGCAGCAAAGCTGACGTCAAGCTTCCTTTACATATCCGAACACGAAAACCGGGAGACAGAATGCGCTGGAAAGGTTTAAACGGATCAAAGAAAATAAAAGATATATTTATCGATGAAAAAATTCCTTTAGAAGAAAGGAATAACTGGCCGATGATTGTCGATGATAATGATGTCATCTTATGGCTGGTCGGCCTAAAAAAGGGCGAGCCAAAAGGAGAAAGAGGAAAGGAAGGGCCTTTTATACATTTACAGCTAAAACGAGAACATTCCTAGGAGGAAATATAATGACCGTAGACAACATGCATAATGATATTGAAAAAATTTTAATTACTGAGGAGGAGATACAGGAAAAGTGCCGCGAATTAGGCAAACAGCTTACGGAAGAGTATGATGGAAAGTTTCCGTTAGTAATTGGCGTATTGAAAGGTGCCGTTCTATTCATGTCCGATATATTACGCCATATGGACTGCCACCTGGAAATGGACTTTATGGACGTATCGAGCTACGGTTCCGGTACCCGCTCCTCAGGGGAAGTGAAAATATTAAAAGACCTGGATACGAAAGTGGAAGGAAGAGATTTGCTGATTATTGAAGATATTATTGATAGCGGCTTAACGTTGAGCTATCTTGTTGATTTGTTTAAGTACCGGAAGGCAAAATCCATTAAAATTGTCACCTTGCTTGATAAGCCGGAAGGGAGAACGGCTAATATAAAAGCGGATATGGTAGGTTTTGAAGTGCCAAACGAATTTGTTGTTGGCTATGGATTAGATTATGCGGAAAAGTATCGTAACCTGCCGTATATCGGGGTATTGAAACGAGAAGTATATAGTAAGGAATAGTTAATAACTGCTAGACTTAAGGGAAAGGAAAATGGGATACATAAGGGAAAAATGCAGGGGGAAACGATACATATTGGAGCGTAAAAAAGGCTTTTTAATCATTTGGTAACACCTTGAGTTCAGAAAGCTAAATTAGTTGTATGTATTTATTTTTCTATGATACGATAAGCTATAGTTTTCCCCGCTTGGGAGGAGGTAAGTGATGAATCAGATGTTTCGTAACGTCTTCTTTTGGATCCTCATCGTTTTTGTCGTCATCGGCATTATCGGTGTGATCAATGGTCCAGGAGAAGAAAGGGAACAATTAAATGTACAGCAATTTATGGACGCGTTAAATAATGGCCAAGTTGTCGAAATGACACTGCAGCCTACTCATGGAATATATCGGGTAACGGGAACGCTTCGAGATGGCGAAACCCCATTTATTGCCCATATACCAGATAATACTGAAATTATCGCTCAAGTTACAGAAACGGCTCAACAGCAGAGCATTCTCCATGTTCAGGAAGAAGAGCAGCCGAGTCCATGGCTGACGTTTTTAACGGGTATTTTACCATTTTTATTAATCGGATTATTTTTCCTGTTCATATTGAGTCAAGCCCAGGGCGGCGGCGGTGGCGGCCGGGTAATGAATTTTGGGAAAAGCAAAGCGAAAATGTATACGGAAGATAAGAAAAAAGTTCGCTTTAAAGACGTGGCAGGTGCCGATGAAGAAAAGCAGGAACTTGTCGAGGTTGTAGAATTTTTGAAAGACCCGCGCAAATTTACTGCTGTCGGTGCCCGCATACCTAAAGGGGTACTATTAGTAGGTCCTCCTGGTACCGGGAAAACATTGCTTGCCCGTGCGGTTGCAGGGGAAGCGGGAGTGCCCTTTTTCTCCATCAGCGGATCCGACTTTGTTGAAATGTTTGTTGGGGTTGGTGCATCCCGGGTCCGTGATTTGTTTGAAAATGCGAAGAAAAATGCCCCTTGTATTATATTTATCGATGAAATTGACGCGGTAGGTCGTCAGCGCGGCGCTGGTCTTGGAGGCGGCCACGATGAACGGGAGCAAACATTAAACCAGTTGCTCGTCGAAATGGACGGATTTGATTCGAATGAAGGAATCATCATAATTGCGGCGACAAACCGTGCCGATATTTTAGACCCGGCGCTATTACGGCCTGGACGGTTTGACAGACAAATTACGGTAGACAGACCGGATGTAAATGGCCGGGAAGCAGTATTAAAAGTGCATGCCCGCAATAAACCGCTTGATGATAGCGTCGATTTGCGTGCTATCGCGATGCGGACACCAGGTTTCTCTGGCGCGGATTTAGAAAACTTGCTTAACGAAGCTGCTTTAGTAGCTGCAAGGGATAACCGCAATTACATTAATAAAGATGATATCGATGAAGCGACAGACCGGGTCATTGCCGGACCTGCCAAGAAGAGCAGGGTAATCTCGGAAAAAGAACGGAGAATCGTTGCTTACCATGAGAGCGGGCATACGGTAATCGGGATGGTCTTAGACGAGGCGGATGTAGTGCATAAAGTGACCATCGTACCTCGAGGCCAGGCTGGCGGCTATGCCGTCATGCTGCCGAAAGAAGACCGCTACTTTATGACGAAGCCAGAACTGTTTGATAAAATTACCGGTCTGTTAGGGGGACGGGTAGCGGAAGAAATTGTATTCGGCGAAGTAAGTACAGGCGCCCACAATGACTTCCAGCGCGCTACGAATATTGCCCATAAGATGATTACCGAATATGGTATGAGTGATAAAATCGGCCCTATCCAATTTTCCAGCGGCGGCGGAGGGAATGTTTTCTTAGGACGTGACCTCCATAATGAACAAACTTATAGTGAAGCCATTGCTCAAGAAATCGATAAAGAAATGCAAAACTTTATCAATTATTGCTACGATCGGGCGAAGAAAATTCTTACCGAACATCGGGATAAATTGGAACTTATCGCTGAGACTTTGCTGGAAGTAGAAACGCTGGATGCAAAACAAATTAAGTCCCTTTTTGAAGAAGGAAAGCTGCCTGATCCGGAACCGAAGAAAGAAGATGTCAAAGTAAACATTCAGTCGAAAGAGGAACAGGTCGGAATGTCCTACGAAGAAGCAAAGGAAAAGGCAGATAAGAAGTTAAAAGAAGAAACCGATGATAGCAAAGAGCAAAACAAACCGGCGGAAGAGCCGGAGCAAAAAGAATAATTTGCAAGAGAAGCAGTCACAGAAGGGAAGTGACTGCTTCTCTTTTTATTCTAGGGTATATATTTCCATTCGGTATTAATCATTTGGATTAAGGCTCTATACTAAATGTTGGGGTTTAGAAATAATTTAAAGACAAATAAAAACACGCTTCTCCAATTTCTTTTATACTTGAATTGATCAGAAACAAGCAAAAAGAGAGGAGAAGCGCGTAAATGAATAATACCATAAAAATTCCTGGTTTAGAAGATGTAATTATTACAAAGGTGGAGGAATTTGAGGATCGAATAGCCATATTTGTCGAAATGGAGGTCCAAACCCATATATGCCCAAAATGTGGTAAAAAAACGCGAAAAATACATGATTATCGAGTGCAAAAAATCAAGCATTTAAAATGGTTTGAGCGTTTAAGCTATATTTTTTATCGGAAGCGCAGATATAGATGTGATACATGTGGCAAGAGATTTTACGAGAAGAATTCGATTGTAGATCGTTATCAGAGATTTTCTAAAGAATGGAATCGAGCCGTAAATATACGCAGTGTAAGAGCGAAGACATTTAAAGAAATTAGCCAGCAATTTGGCGCTTCCCCATCTACTATCATTCGCAGATTTGATGAGCTTGCAGAGAAAGAGCTAAAAGATGTAAAGGAGCTTCCTCGTGTCATCTCCATCGATGAATACAAAGGCGATACAAAAGAAGGTAAATATCAAGTCATTATCGCAAATGGGGAAACAAAGGAACCCATTGACATTCTTCCG
>NZ_BMEV01000049.1 GCF_014637175.1 Compostibacillus humi
CTCTCCTTGGTATTTATTAAATTCGGGGTCATGATCATGACACCCTGTACTATACCAAGAGGACTCTTTTTTGTTCAACCTTCAAATTTCTTCATTACAGGAATGCTCCTAATGGAAAAATTTCGGCAAAGTTCGGAGCTGATTGACAGTGAGAAAGAAGAAGTTATTGGTTAATTGAACCGGGAAGGAGAGGTTTTATGTTCCTAATTAAGTTTTGCCAGTCTATTAGAGAGTTAAATTTCTGTAATAAATCGCTGCAATTTTGTTCCTGCTTTAAATACAAAGCGATTATGTTTTCCTCCCGCAATAACAGCTTCTCCAATTTAAAGAGATTGAGTGTTTTAGCCAGAATATTAAATCCTTCCTTGTTAAAACGATGATTGCGGTTATTCATAAAAGGCTTAAATAAGGAGAGGAAATAATGATAAACATACTTTTGTTTGCAAGTTTACAGGAAAAGTTAGGTGTAAGCCGGCTGAATGTAGAAATAGAAACTATAACTGTAAAGGAATTAAAACATAGATTAAAAGATAAATATAATTTATTGGAAATTGATCATGCCATGGTTGCGGTGAATGAGGAATATGCCAGTGAAGAAGAAACAATTCATTCAGGGGATACGGTGGCGTTTATTCCGCCGGTCAGCGGAGGTTAATTCGAAAAAACTGTTCAATCAAGTTTTATATTTTAAGAAATGAAATGGTTCGAGGCAAAGTCAAAACATAGCAGGGGAAACATTTCCCCTGCAAGATTTAGTTTCTTATTCAAAAACGTAAGCGAGGACATCTAATGCCTGATCTACTGTCTCTACCGTTACATTTGCTTTATTGGACAACTCTTTAAGCGGATGGATGAGGGATGGCGGCCGTACGATTATCGTTGGTTTATTCATAGCAATAGCAGTGCTTGCATCCATCGCCGTATTCCACTGTTTATATTTTTCTCCAAAAAGCGCAATTACAGCATCCGACTTTTGCAACAAAAGTTCTGTACGGAAATTATTAATGCTGGACGCAGCATCATCCCGGTAATATGGCCCCGGCTGTTCACCTAAAATCGCTTCTCCGATATCGTCGGAACGGTCATGATTCGTTTGCGGCCCGACAAAGTGAATCGGCAAATTTCTTTCCTTTGCCTTTTCTTTAATTTCCTCCCGCCAATTATCATGGATTTGTCCTGCCAAATAGACAGTTATTTCCATATCTTCTCCTCCTTCAACATCGTCTACCTCCATAGTAAATGATTTAGACATTTATGAAAAGTAAAGAAGTTTCTGTGTTCATCATTTTCCTTTTAGGGGATTATTTAGTATGATATTTATTGGTAAAAAGGAACTATGGGAGGAAAAAAATGAGGAATTTATTGTTCATCATCTTAATAGTTGTTGTCTTGAGCGGTTGCAGCAATTTTCAGTCGGAAGAGAAAGCGGTGGTAAATGCGGTGGATAAAGCAAAAGAAATTTTCCAGGACGAAACTCCCGTAAATGTAAATTATGAAGCTGAAGACTTTTCATTATACGTGCCGAAACGGTTTGATATAAACAGTGCGGATGAACATAATGTGATTTTGCAGGATGGTGACCAAAAATATATCGTTTTTTATAATGAGTTGGAAGATAGCCGCAGCAAACTGCATTATAACGAAGCAAAAACGATTGGAACACTAGCTTTTGAAGCCTTTGAAGACGAAGGAAAGTTTGGCTATATCCGGATTATGCCTGACGAGGGAGAAGGATATGAAATTCAAGTCGGTATTGGCGGTGTAAAGATTACGACGTTGACGAAGAAAGGCAATATGGAAAAAGATGCAGAAGAAATGATGAACATCGCTAAATCGATTGTTGCAAATAGCTGAATCTTTTGCCCTCGATGGAGTCATCCGAATTGAAAGAGAAGGAGAATAACGGTATGATTATGCCGAAGGAGTGAAAAGAGTGAAACAATTAGAATCAGCGGAACAGTATCATTCATTAGCGAAAGACGGAAAGGTGATCATGCTTTTTACAGCTGACTGGTGTGGTGATTGCCGATTTCTTGAGCCTTTTTTGCCGGAAATTGAAGCAACCTTTCCTGAATATACTTTTGTTTCCATTGACCGGGACAAATATATAGATTTATGCCAAGAGCAGGATGTGCTTGGAATTCCAAGTTTTATTGCCTATGAGAACGGCAAGGAAATTGGCCGTTTTGTAAGCAGAGACCGGAAGACGAAGGAAGAAGTTATCCAGTTTATTCGAAATCTGCCAGCATCATCCTGACATTTAATAAGGTGGTAGAGAATGTGAGAATCACAACTTTCCAAATGTACAAAAAACTAAAAGAACTGTTTGACGAAGAACGGTTTTCTATGACTTATAACCGGGATAAAAATACGTTCCGGATTGAGTGGAAAGATTCGAAACAGGGGATAACCGTTTCCTTGCCAAATATCGTTGCGAAATATCAGGAAGAGGGCCAATCCGCAATTGATGAACTGGAAGAACATCTTAAAGAAGCGTTGCGCGTCATGAATGAACAATACGACTTGGATGGGAAGGAAAAACATATTTTTCCGGTAATCCGGTCAACTTCTTTTCCTGTCAAAACTAAGTCGGGGAAAAAATTAGTTACAAAAGACCATACGGTGGAAACCCGTATTTTTTATGCGTTAGATCTGGGAAAGTCTTATCAGCTTATTGACGAATCTTTATTGGAAAAAGAAGGCTGGAGCAAAGAACAGATCGATGAAATCGCCAGTTTTAATGTCCGGTCGCTAAGGACAGAACCGAAAAAAGATACGGTAAGAGGCAATGATTATTATTTTATCGCAACCCAAGACGGCTATGATGCCAGCCGGATTTTAAATGATGCCTTTTTAGAAGAAATGAAGGCAAAATGCAAAGGGGAGATGGCGGTTGCTGTACCCCATCAAGATGTACTTATAGTTGCGGATATTCAAAATAGTACAGGATACGATATTTTGGCCCATATGACGATGAAATTTTTTACCGAAGGACGAATTCCTATTACATCGTTATCGTTTATTTATGAAGACAGAAAACTGGAGCCAATATTTATCCTCGCAAAGAACAAACCGACGGATTGAAGAAAGGGAGATGGACGAATGTACGTATTTTATAACCCAGAAGGAATTGGTGACGTATTAATTGTACCCGTCAAAGACGAAGATCGATACCATATTACGCATGAGCAATTTGGCGATATTGTGCGCATTGCATCGACAAAGGACAAACAGGTTGTCGGCTACAATATTTTTAATGCATCGAAATATTTCACCCTAGAGGAAAAAGGGAAAATTAAGCTCACCGAATCATTGCTGGAGCAAATGCGAGTTGTTTTTGACCAATTTAATCTTGACGACCCGCTTGATTTTGATTTAACTCCGAAATTTGTTGTCGGATATGTAATGTCCAAGGAGCCTCACGAAAATGCGGATAAATTAAGTGTTTGCCAAGTAGATGTCGGGGAGGAATCACCGCTTCAAATCGTATGCGGCGCACCGAATGTTGACGCAGGGCAAAAGGTAGTCGTTGCAAAAATTGGAGCAGTCATGCCGAGCGGCTTAGTAATCAAACCGACAGAGCTTCGTGGAATAGCTTCCAATGGGATGATCTGTTCTCAGAAGGAACTTGGGTTGCCTAATGCGCCAAAAGAGAAAGGGATTTATGTATTAGACGATTCCTATACAGTCGGCGAAGAATTTGTTTTTTAATCGTAAGTTCAGTACTAGTCCAGCGGCTAGTACTTCTTTTTTCGGAAGAAGCTGCGATGAATTCCCATAAACATTGGTACAAATTTACAAAAAATAAATAAAAAATGCTACAATGATAGTTAACAATGTAAGGATAAGAAATGAGTGAAAAATATGTGGGAGAAATGGGTGCAGAGGGTAAAAAATTTATTTTCCGATGAAGAGACTTCTATTAATCCAGAAGAACATACAACGGAGCCACATGTAAATAAACAAATTCACGCTAGAGTAGCGTACCAATATCCGAAGAAAAGGAATTTTCGTTTTCCGGTTATTCCTGATGAACCAGTCGTCAAGGGAAAAATAGAAAAAACTGACATCGATATTCCCGCTTATCAGCGGAGAGAACAGCAGTCTTTTGTGAATAATCAAACAAAGAGCGGAATCGAAGGAAAGCATGAAGAAAAAAGGAATAAAGAACCGTTTAAGGTGACAGAAATACCTTCACCGGTTGACGGATTTTTGAAAAAACAAACAGCGAAGGATTTGGACAATATTCCAGCATTCCTGCGCAAGGAATCAGCCAATGAAAGGCAAATTGCAGAAAACGATGATTTACGGGAAGAAGCTCCCGCTGTGCATGCTGCATTAAACGGACAATTGGCGAGCACATTGGAAAAAACAGAAGAATCTCCGGCTGACCAAAAAACAGTATTGGAACAAAAACAGGTTATAAAGCAGAAGAATAAGAAATGTTCCGAACTAATGCAAAAGGAAGGCGGACATTCAGAGAACGTCATAGAAAATGAAAATAAGGACGTTTCCAGTCAGAAACTACATAAGAAAGAAAACGAATCAAACGAAAATTTTGCTGCCACGACTGTCGGAAATGAATCTAGCATCCGTTCAGCTAACAAGTCTTCACAGGAGCAGGCCGTTAAAAGGAAGGATAGAAGGCATTTAGGTGACAGGAAAAAACATCAAAGCACGCCGCAAATTCCATTTAACGTGCTGATGACACCGGCAGACCGAATAAATAGTCAAATCGCACATAAAGGGAAGGAATCGTCAACCAGCTATGTACAAGGAACTTCAAATTCCGGCACAGAACAAAGAAAAATGTCTGAAGCGGCGGTACCTAAAGAAAGGAAACTTGATCTCTTTGTTCCGAATCATTTATTGAATGATCCGGTTCCAAAAAGCGATAACAATCGGCTCTGGCTGGAAGAGCAGCAGCGGCTCCTGGAAGAAACGTTGAAACATTTTCATGTTAAAGCTTCCGTTGTTCGGGCTACCCAAGGACCGGCGGTAACCCGCTTTGAAGTGCATCCGGAGCTGGGGGTAAAGGTTAGCAAAATAAAAAATTTAAGCGATGATTTAAAGTTAAATATGAAGGCAAAAGATATCCGCATTGAAGCGCCGATTCCAGGGAAAAATACAGTTGGGATAGAAGTACCAAATCCAAAGGCTCGGATGGTCGGACTCCAGGAAATATTTGAAACAGAAGAATTCCAATCAAGCACTTCACCTTTGACGATTGCTTTAGGTTTAAGTATTGAAGGGAAGCCTAAAATAACGAATATCCAAAAAATGCCCCACGGCCTTATTGCCGGGGCAACCGGTTCCGGGAAAAGCGTATGCATAAACACGTTATTAATCAGCATGTTGTATAAAGCAAGTTACGAAGAGGTGAAATTCCTGCTTATTGACCCTAAGATGGTGGAGCTTGCTCCATATAACGGCATTCCCCATCTCGTTGCACCGGTTATCACCGATGTGAAAGCGGCGACCCAAAGCTTAAAATGGGCAGTGAACGAAATGGAAGAGCGGTATGAAAAGTTTGTCCAGGAGGGAGTTCGCAACATCGAAGGATATAATCGGAAAATGGTACAGCAGCACCGGGAAGAGGAAAAAATGCCCTTTATTGTCATCGTTATCGATGAATTGGCGGATCTGATGATGACATCTCCCCATGATGTAGAGGAGTCGATTAGCAGGATCGCCCAAAAAGCAAGGGCGTGCGGAATACATTTGATTTTGGCAACCCAGCGGCCTTCGGTTGACGTTATTACCGGATTAATTAAAGCAAATATTCCGACCAGGATTGCTTTCAGTGTTTCGTCACAAGTCGACTCCCGGACGATAATCGATGTAAGCGGAGCGGAAAAGCTTCTCGGAAAAGGGGATATGCTCTTTTTAGAAAATGGAACAGGTAAAACCGTCCGCCTGCAAGGCCCATTTGTATCCGATGAAGAAATTGAACGGGTAACGAATTATGTCCGTACTTTAGCTGAACCGAATTATTTGTTCGAACAGGAAGATTTATTGGAACAAGTGACGATTGATGAAGAGGAAGACGATCTATTGCCGGATGTCATTGATTTCGTTATCGAGCAAAATAGTGCCAGCACTTCTTTATTACAACGGAGATTTAAAATCGGGTACAATCGGGCGGCTAGACTGATGGATTCGCTGGAGCATCGAGGAATTATATCCGGTCAAAACGGAAGTAAACCGCGGGAAGTATTAGTATCAAAACCATTTGAAAATGAGATAAAATAAATCCGATTTTGGGGGAAAATCAAATAAAAGGAGTATCGAGGATGAAAAAGGAAATTGACTTAAAATTAGAAGGAAAAATTGACAGGCTTACGAATAAAACATTTAAATTTGACCCTCGTATTAAGGATGGATGGTTTTCGGCAGTCTATTTTTTAAAAACAAAAAAAATTGCTGAAGAAAAACTTCCGAATAATTACGTTACGATGCAGTTTTTCCAAAAAGAACACGCGGTTCTTTGCGGAACGGATGAAGTGATTGCCCTTCTGCATACTTTTGCAGATGAACCGGAAACATTGGAAATTAAATCATTACGTGACGGCGACAAAATCGAGCCATATGAAACGGTACTTACAATTTCCGGAAAGTATCAGCAGTTTGGCTATTTAGAAGGAATTATTGACGGAATTCTCGCAAGAAGAACATCTGTCGCTACAAATGTATACAATGTTGTAAAAGCAGCCCATTCATCAGGAAAGAAAAAACCGGTCATATTTATGGGAGACCGGGATGATCACTATACGACCCAGGCAGGGGATGGATATGCTGCATTTATCGGCGGATCTACCGCACAAGCTACCCATGCCATGAATGAATGGTGGGGGAAAGAAGGAATGGGGACGATGCCCCATGCTCTAATTCAGATGTTCCGCGGGGACGTTGTTGCGGCAACGCGGGCGTATCATGAAATGTTCCCGGAAGATGATTTGGCTGCGCTCGTTGATTATAACAATGACGTCATTACCGATTCCTTAAAGGTAGCAAGGGAGTTTGGGGAAACGTTAAAGTCCGTAAGGCTGGATACGTCACGGACCCTTGTCGACCGGTATTTCTTGAGAAACCATCATTTAATGGGAACCTTTGACCCGCGCGGTGTAAATGCCGAATTGCTGTTTGCTTTACGGAAAGCGCTGGACGATGAAGGGTTTCATCATGTAAAAATTATGGTGACCGGCGGCTTAAATGAAAAACGGATTCGTGAATTTGAAGAGAAAAACGTTCCGGTTGATATTTACGGGGTCGGAAGGAGCTTATTAAAGCTCGATATCGGCTTTACTGGGGATTTGGTTCTATTAAACGGAGAGCCGGAAGCAAAAGAAGGCCGCAGATACCGTCCTAATCCGCGACTGGAAAAAGTCGAATACCGGCCGCCGGAAGATTAATCTAAAAGAAACAGTGCTGCCATATCCATTTATTACAGCGGGTATTTAAACTGTAACATTAATTAATTTTATTCCCGGTAGTTTTTTGCTATAATAACCATGGTTATGCACTGTTTTGGGTTTTTAACTTTTTTGAACATGTTGGAGGTTCGTTTATGACAACTTACCATTTGATTGGTATAAAGGGGACGGGAATGAGTGCTCTTGCACAAATTCTTCAAGATTCGGGTGAAAAAGTACAAGGTTCGGACGTAGAAAAACGTTTTTTCACCCAGCAAGCATTAGAAGAAAAAAATATTTTAATCTTGCCCTTTTCCGAAGATAATATTAAAAAAGAATATACGGTAATTGCCGGCAATGCATTCAAAGATGATCACGAAGAAATAAAAAAGGCAAAAGAACTGGGCTGCACTTTTTACCGATACCATGAATTTTTAGGGGAATGGTTAAAGAAATTTACGAGTATTGCTGTTACAGGCGCCCATGGGAAAACGTCCACTACCGGCTTATTAGCCTATGTTTTGGATCAAGCCTATCCGATTTCCTACTTGATAGGTGACGGTACCGGGAAAGGACATGAAGACAGCAAATATTTCGTCTTTGAAGCATGTGAATACCGCCGGCATTTTTTAAGCTATGAACCAGATTATGCCATTATGACAAATATTGATTTTGATCATCCGGATTACTTTACGAGCATTAATGATGTGTTTGATGCTTTCCAGTCCATGGCGGACCGGGTTAAAAAAGGGATTATTGCCTGGGGGGATGATGAGCATCTGCAGCGATTGCAGACAAAAGTTCCAATCATTACCTATGGATTTGGACCAGCGAATGATTTCCAGGCGCAAAATGTGAAAGAGACAGAAGAAGGAACGGTCTTTGATGTTTTTGTCAGAGATACTTTTTATGATACGTTTACCATACCGATGTACGGTGACCATCATGTATTAAATGCGCTGGCGATTATTGCCATCTGTGATTATGAAAGAGTTCCGAAAGAAGCGATAAAGAAAATGAGCACATTCCCGGGAGTGAAGCGCCGATTTACAGAAAAGAAAATCGATAATCAGGTGCTGATTGATGACTATGCCCATCATCCGAGGGAAATTGACGCAACAATTGATTCAGCCCGAAAAAAATATCCGGATAAACATATCGTCGCTATTTTCCAGCCTCATACTTTTACGAGGACGAGAACATTTATGCAGGAATTTGCCGATAGTTTAAGCCGTGCCGATTCCGTTTACTTATGCGATATATTCGGCTCCGCCCGGGAAGAATCAGGCCAGCTAACCATTTATGATTTGCAAAAGTTAATTCCGAACAGCGCCGTATTAGAATTAGAACAAACATCTGCCCTAAAAAAGCATGAAGATAGTGTGTTAATTTTCATGGGAGCTGGAGACATCCAGAAATTTCAACAAGCCTATGAAAAAGAAATTTCTGAAGGAAAGAAAGTAACAGAGTAATTTCCAAGCTGGATCACATAAAGTAAAAGTCTGAATGCTCTTCAGACTTTTTATTTTTAGGAACGGAAAATAAACAAAATCAAAAAGAAGATTGTCGAAATAGTTTCTTGAAAGTTATATACTAATATTATGGAAAAAATATGCGTGCTCACTTTTCAACCGATGGGAGTTCGTATAACATCATTCAGAACAATAAAAGGGGTGTGAAATACACATGGAATTAATGCTTACGCTCGCAGCAATAATCGCAGCTGTATCCTTTGCCGTATTAGTCGTATTTATTATCATTACGTTAAAAGCGACGAGAGAAACAATGCAGCATGTTTCCAGCTCATTGCAAAGCTTGGATAAACAAGTGAAGGATGTGACGAAGGAAACTACAGAATTGCTGAATAAAACGAACCAATTGACGGATGACCTGAACGAAAAGTCGGAGAAATTAGATGCCTTTTTTGACGGGGCAAAAGGATTTGGCGATTGCTTAAATGATTTTAGCAAATCATTAGACCAAATTTCTGAAAGCATTCGCAAAGCGTCCCAAGTAGACCAAGAAAAAGCGGCCCAAGCTGTAAAATGGGGAGCGGCTATTGTTGACTACTTCAGTCAAAGGAAGAACCGCAATAAATAGGAGGTACATATGGCGGAAGAATTCAGTACGAAAGAATTTATAATCGGCACTGTGGCAGGAGCAGTGATTGGCACTTCATTAGCAATTTTGTTTGCTCCGAAAACCGGCAGGGAGCTTCGCGGAACGATAAATCGAAGCGCCTTAAGGATGAAATATCACACGGAGGAATGGAGAAATATTGCACAGGAGAAAGGGAGCGGCCTAAAGGAGAAGGCATATACTACTGTGGAAGAAATTCGCAAGATGGCCATCGTCTCCAAAGGAAGGAAAAAACAGGCTGAATCTGACAATGGGATATAGTGGCCGGAAATGCAAAACAAAAATACTCGGAGAGAAATTTTTCTCTCCGAGTATTTTTGATGGCCCTCTTAGCCTTATGTGCCTATTCCCAGCGTATTTCTAAATGGTCCCCGTCAGAGATTGCTGAGTAAAAAGTTGTTTCTTCCCCATTCCTGTACAATGAAAAATTTCCTGTTTTGCCCGTCATATCTATATCAACATAGCGGAAAACGTCCTGGAAAATAAAGTCAGCGGTTTCTTTTTCCGTTAATGTCAATTCATCAAAAGGGGAAAGGGGACTTTGTAATGAGAGAGACTGCCCGTCCCTTTCGACTACAATATTTTCTTGCTGCAAAGTTACTGGTTCCCCGTTAAACGTAACGGAAATGGAATGGTAATACGATTGATTCAGCTGTTTTAACAACGTTTCCACTATAACTTGTTCATCCGGCAATATAGTAATTCGGTCATGGGGCTTTAATAGATAATCTTCGTCTACTTTTTCGTCATTCACGACAAAACTGGTTCCGCTTGCTTCCAGTTGCACTTCCTCCCCGTTCACATAAACCGGAAAAGTATGGTTCCATTGTCCGGAAACGATCTGTTCTATAAAGTCATAGGCAGTTTTTGTTTGAATAATTTTAATTTCGTCCCCGTCTCTAATAATATAATCACTATCCTTTTTCTCGCCGTTCACGTATATTTCCGGTTTAAGTTTATATACTTCGTTCTCAAAATATACTGGGACGGGTGACGTTTCTCCAATAAATTCACCTAACGTAAGCTGGGCATGTTTTCCGTCTTTCCCGCGCTGGATGGTAATTTCGTCGTTTTCGGAAATAACGTCATCTACAGATGCCAATTTTCCGTTTAAGAAGATTTTTGGCGGTTCCCCCAGCTCTCCCGGTATGGAAACATCTTTTCCGTTTACTTTAACGAAGGAAGCCATTCCCGGTCGGCCATACCATTTCTTTATATTGATTCCCGCATGTACTAGACAATCACCGATCGTCAGTCGTTTCAATTCAAATAGGCGGAAAGTATTGTCATTTACTTTTACTTGTATGTAATGGACTGGATTTTCGTTTGCACTGATGGCAATGCCTATTGGGGTGATATAGTCCGGCCCTTTAGGGATCTGTTCATTTAATTCGATATGCTGCAGCGTATCCAGTCCGCGGACAGCTACCCGATTTTCCGGCAATTGCAGCTTTCTCGCAATAACTTTTGGCAGTTCCGGCGTTAAGCTTCCGCCGCCAATCAGCATTACCGCCCGGGGAGAGCGGCCGTTTAGACGAAGAATTTCATCGGTAATCGCCTCAGCCAAATTCTCAATCTGGGCAGAAATATCGGAAACGAGTGTGTCGTATGTAATTGTCGTCTCGAAGCCGAGAATATCCGCAACCGTTGCCTTCCCTTCATTCACAATCTTCCGTTTTGTCTGTTCCGCATCTTTAAAGTCCAGCAAATACTGGTCACTAATCGCTTCGGTAATTTCATCGCCTGCAACAGGGACCATTCCGTAGGCAACAACCGTTCCTTTATCGGTAATCGCAATGTCGCTTGTTCCTGCGCCGATATCGACTAATGCAACGTTTAAGCGCCGCATCGATTCAGGGATTAGAACTTTAATCGCAGCAATTGGTTCCAATGTTAATGCTTCCATTTCCAAATTAGCCCGTTCCAGGGCAGCAAGGAGAGATTCCACTACAACTTTTGGCAAAAAGGTGGCAATAATCTCGACGGATGCATTTTCCCCGTTTTGATCAATTAAAGACCCGATTTCTTCGCCATCGATTTTATAGCGCAATACTGAATAACCGACACAGTAATAATGATTGGGACCGGTACCTTGCTGCTGGGCCGTTAATAATTCCTGGGCATGATGAACGGCAGTCAGTTCTAAATGCCGTACCGCTTCCTGACTGGTGACCGCATGTTTTAGCGACATATCTGCATCTGCAGTCATTGTTTTTAATGTTCTGCCCGCTGCAGCTACGCTGACACGGGAAAGGGAAAGGTGCTGCCTTTTTTCCAATTCATTTTTCACTTCTTGAATAACTTCACTGACGGCAATGACATGGTGAATTTGTCCGTCCTTCATATAGCGTTCCTTATATTCTTTCATATAGTAATCTACTAATTTATAACGCTCATGTTCGTTTCTTAATAAAATTCCTGTGACGGAACGGGTGCCAATGTCTAAGGCAAAGATGAGATCTTCCATCTTAACCACTCCTTTGCGGGGCAAAAATCCTATTCTTATTAATTATAAACTTAATGGTGACAAATGAAAGAATTTTAGCTATAATTGTCACTAATTATTAAGATACTTTAGGAGGAACGATGATGGGTAGTAGTTTGGATACGTTGCGCAAACAGCTTGATGAGGTCAACCTGGAAATATTGGAACTGATTAACCGCCGTGCCGAAATAGTTCAGCAAATTGGTCAAATTAAGTCAAAGCAAAGCATGAAAAAATTTGATCCGGTCCGTGAACGGGAAATGCTTGATCTCATTACGTCACATAATACCGGTCCATTTGAAAATTCGACCATTGAGCATATATTTAAAGAAATTTTTAAAGCAGGCCTGGAGCTGCAGGAAGATGATCACCGCAAAGCATTGCTCGTTTCTCGGAAAAAGCAGCCGGAAAATACGGTTATTCGCATTAAAGGCATTGAAATCGGCAATGGGAAGAAACATCATGTCTTTGGCCCTTGTGCAGTGGAAAGCTATGAACAGACAGCCCAAGTGGCAAAGTCAGTGAAGGAGAAGGGATTAAAACTGCTGCGTGGAGGTGCCTTTAAGCCAAGAACATCTCCATATGATTTCCAAGGTCTAGGTGTAGAAGGATTGGAAATTTTGAAACGGGTTGCCGATGAATATGATTTAGCAGTAGTTAGTGAAATTGTGACTCCGAAAGATTTAGAAATCGCTGTCGATTATGTTGATGTCATTCAAATCGGAGCACGGAATATGCAAAACTTCGAATTATTAAAAGCAGCGGGACAAATAGATAAGCCGATCTTGCTTAAGCGCGGATTATCGGCAACAATTAGTGAATTTATCAATGCAGCTGAATACATTATTTCCCGCGGCAACGGGAATATTATTCTCTGTGAGCGGGGAATAAGAACTTACGAAACGGCAACGAGAAATACGCTGGATATTTCGGCGGTTCCGGTATTAAAGAAAGAAACCCATTTGCCGATCATGGTGGATGTGACCCATTCTACCGGTCGACGGGACTTGCTCCTGCCGGCTGCGAAGGCGGCCCTTGCCATAGGTGCTGATGGCATTATGGCGGAAGTTCATCCAGATCCGGCTGTAGCTTTATCAGACTCTGCTCAGCAAATGGATATTCCGACATTTGACAAATTTTATGAAGAATTAACGGACCTGGAAAGAAGATTAGGCTAAAATAAATAGAAAAGACTGATCATCCGAAAGAGATGAATCAGTCTTTTTTAATTTTGTATTTTTAACTTTAGTGGAGTATGATATAAAAAAGAAAAGATGTACTAGGTATACGTATAGGAGGTATGACAAATGACAGTAACAATTTATGATGTAGCTAGAGAAGCGAACGTATCGATGGCGACGGTTTCTCGTGTTGTAAACGGCAACCCGAATGTAAAACCGAGTACCCGGAAAAAAGTGCTGGCAACAATTGAAAGATTAGGATACCGGCCAAATGCGGTTGCCAGGGGTTTGGCAAGCAAAAAAACGACGACGGTCGGTGCTATTATCCCGGATATTTCCAGCATATTCTTTTCCGAGTTAGCACGGGGAATTGAAGATATTGCCACGATGTACAAATACAATATTATTTTAAGCAACTCCGACCAAAATAAAGACAAGGAAATTAAATTGATTAATACGATGCTGGAAAAACAAGTGGACGGCATTCTTTTCATGGGCGGAAAGATTACAGATGAGCATATCCAGCAATTTAATTCTGCCAATGTGCCTGTCGTGCTTGCTGCTACTTATGACGATACCGGTCAAATGCCAACGGTGAATATCGATTATGAAAAAGCAGCATACGAAGCAACGAAATATTTTATCGATGGAGGAATCCATCCGGCATTTGTAGCTGGCAGCGAAGAGACGAGCATTAATTTGCAAAAATTCAACGGATACAAACGGGCGCTGGAAGAAGCAAATCTTCCTTTAAGAGAAGATTTTATTGCCCATGGGGACCATAGCTATGAATCAGGAATGGAAGCAGCGAAACAGCTCTCCGAATTGGAAGAAAAGCCAATGGCAATTTTTGTTTCATCGGATGAAATGGCTTTAGGTGTTATTCACGGTGCCCAGGATTTGGGATATAAGGTGCCGGAAGATGTCCAAGTCTTCGGTTTTGACAATACACGACTCGCAACAATGGTACGGCCGAC
Source organism: Compostibacillus humi (assembly GCF_014637175.1). Lineage (GTDB taxonomy): Bacteria > Bacillota > Bacilli > Bacillales > Amphibacillaceae > Oceanobacillus > Oceanobacillus humi. Next base: position 14,195 of record NZ_BMEV01000049.1, read on the forward strand.
TTTATCGACAGTAGTACAGCCAATGTATGATATCGGGGCGGTTGCCATGCGGCTATTAACAAAATACATGAATAAAGAAGAAGTGACAGAGAAAAATGTAATTTTGCCTCACCGAATTGAAATAAGAAACTCAACTTTAATAAAATAATGCCGATAATATAGTTAAGTCCTGCTTTCAATTAAAATGAATCAATAACTCATATTGCATGGGGAGATACGAACGATGAAAAAAAGAGATATTCTGACTCCAATCGGCATTACACTTGGGTTTGTAATGATTATCCTTGCCATCATGTCTAACTCGGGAACAGATGGATTTTTATCCTTTATAGACTTTGCTGGTATTCTTATTGTGATTGGCGGGGTAACAGGTTCCATGTTTATTACGTTTAAGCTGGAGCAAATTAAGCTCACCGGCAAAATCATTAATGAAACATTGTACAAAAATGATATCCGGCTTTCCGAATTAATCCGCTTATTCGTCCGTTTGGCAGAAAGAGCACGGCGGGAAGGAATTCTTGCATTAGAAAATGAACTGGATGATATTGACGATCCGTTTATCCGGAAAGGAATTTTGCTCGTCGTCGACGGTATTGAACCCGAAGTCATTAAAGACATTATGGAAGCAGAAATTACGGCGATGGAGGAAAGGCATTATAAAGGCCGGGTTATTTTAGAAAAAGCGGGAGATTATGCACCTGCCTGGGGAATGATCGGAACCCTTATCGGTCTCGTGCTGATGCTTAATCAATTGTCTAATCCGGAAAACCTCGGACCTGCTATGGCGGTCGCATTATTAACAACGCTATACGGAACAGTACTGGCCAATTTAGTTTTTCATCCGATGGCAAGCAAATTAGAAGCAAAAACAGAAGAAGAAGTGTTTACGAGACAAATTATTATTGAAGGAATTATCGGCGTCCAGTCTGGACAAAACCCGCGTATTTTGGAAGAAAAACTAAGTGCCTTTTTGTCTGAAGAAGATATGGCAAAAGAAAAAGAAAATGAGGTAGAAGAATTTTCAGGAGAGACTTTCAATGAAGCGTAGACAGAGACGGCAAGTGAAAAGTAGCGGTTCTCCCAAATGGATGGTTACGTACTCGGATATGGTGACACTTATTTTAGTCTTTTTTATTTTACTGTTTTCCATGTCACAAATTGACCAGCATCGGTTTCAGGCCATCTCTGAGTCCTTTCAAAACCGGATGATTTTTGATTTTTTTCCATCTTCCGTGCCGATGGAATATCCTTCTGACAGTTCCAGTACAGGAGGGAATAACGGCGGGGATTCAGATGGGATTCCGATGACGAATAATGAGGCAGCCGATCCGTCTGGAAACGCAGAAGAGGAAGAGGGAACTGCTCAACACAGCAGTTTGGAAGACAATGTCCAGTCCTTTCTAGACGAAAATGATTTAAATGGCATCATTTCAACGAACCGCACCGAAGAGGGCGTTTCGTTAGTATTGCAGGACTCGATCTTGTTTGCAACGGGCGAGGCTGAAATTCTGGAATCAGCAGAAGGATTTTTAAATAAAGTCGGAGAATTTCTTCAAGGCATTCCTAATCGAGTCCGAGTCGAGGGACATACAGATTCCAGACCAATCTATAATTACCGTTATCCGTCCAACTGGGAACTTTCGGGGGCCCGGGCAAGCAGCGTCATCCGGTATTTAATTGACAACTTTGCAATTGACAGTCAGCGTTTTACCTCAGTTGGTTATGCGGAGACAAGACCTGTCGCATCCAATACATCTGAGGAAAATATGCAGAAAAACCGACGGGTAGAAATCGTCATCCTGGAAACGAAGGAAGGAGCTGAATAAGAAACATTCAGCTCCTTTTAAATTTGGATAATATTTAGCAGCTGCTGCAAAAGAATCCGATTTTTTTCCTCAATGTCTGCTTTCCTTGGAATGACAGGAAAATCCGCTTCATTATCTTGCCATTCCGCTGGCAAAGCGGACGGTGCTTCTTTTTGCCACTTTTCCAAAAACTGCTTTGGCAATGGTCCAACTGCCACTGTATCCGTTTTCATCACGTTCCAAATTTGTCCCCACGCTCTTGGCACAACTCTCCAAATATCGTAGCCGCCGCCGCCAAGCCCAATCCATCTGCCGTCACAATATTCATGGGCAAGTTCATGGGCCAGCTCAGGAATCCGTTCATAGATTTTCATTGAACCGCATAAATGGGTTAGCGGGTCAAACATATGGGCATCAGCCCCGTTTTGGCTAACGATAACATCGGGCTGGAAATAATGGACAATCTCTCTTAAAGCTGTTTCATATAATTCCAAAAAGGATTCATCCTGGGTAAATGCATCAATTGGCAAATTAAAAGAATAGCCATATCCGCTGCGCATTCCCCTTTCATTGACATAGCCGGTGCCCGGAAACAAATATCTTCCAGTCTCATGGATGGAAAAGGTGCATACGTTAGGGTCATCATAAAAAGCCCATTGTACCCCGTCTCCATGATGGGCATCTGTATCCACATACAGCACTTTTAAATTATACTTTTCCCGGATATATTTAATTGCAATTGCTCCGTCATTATAAATGCAAAACCCGGAGGCTTTTCTTTTAAAGCCGTGATGCAGTCCTCCGCCTAAATTTAAAGCATGATCCGCTTCCCCCGTTAATACGGCATCAACCGCCGTTAAGGAGCCTCCGACAATCATGCTGGACGCTTCATGCATATTCGGGAATATAGGTGTATCGTCGGTACCTAAGCCGAACTGTAACCCCTTTTCAATGGATAGCTTTCCTTCTCCAGCCCTTTTTACAGCTTCAATGTAATCTTCATCATGTAAAAGGGCGATTTCCTCTTCACTGGCAAGGCGGGGAGGAATAATGTCTTCCTCTGACAAACTGTTAGAAAACTCCAATAATTCCTTTGTTAATAATACCCGTTTTTGATTAAAGGGATGCTCTTCGTTAAAATGGTAGGACAAATAGGCATCCGCGTATATAAAAACAGCTTTCTTTTTCATATTTTTGGCTCCGGAATATTATTTGGCCATAACAGCTTGTATCCCGCTTGCCGCAAATCTTGAATGACTGGAGTCGGATTCATCGTTCTTATTCGGAGGACGATAATTTTATAGTTCGGATCATTTTTGTACGGGTATATTAGAACCGACACAATATTTAAATTACGCTTGCTGATGATGGAAGTTACCTTTGGCAATTCTCCAGGAATATCAGGGACTTTTACTTCAATGAGGGAACTTTGGACATGGGTTCCGGTAAGCTGAATCAACGTATACAACATATCCTTTTCGGTAACGATGCCAACTAAACGGTCATGCTGAACGACAGGGAGGCAGGCAATTTCATTTTCATAAAAAACTTTCGCAATTTCTTCCACGAAATCTAAAGGATGGACTGTAAGAACAGGAGAGCTCATAATCGTATGAATTTCGTTTAACAAATCGTCTTCATTTGGTTCTTTTAATAGAATGGACGGACTTGCATCACGAACATCCCGATCCGATACGATGCCGATGACACGGTAATGGTCGTCAACAATGGGAATATGGCGGATGCGATGTTCCTGCAAAAGGTGCAGCGCCTCTTTAATCGTTGCGTTTGGCGGCAAAGTAATACAATCGGTTTTCATGATTTCCTCTACTAGCATAAAAAATCCTCCCTTTGTGATTGTTGAATCCTTGATAAAAAGCGAAGCTTATCAAATTTTTGGATTGATGCTTCCGATACTTTTTTTCCAATTCGAACCATTAAACAATTGGCAGGGTGGGAAATGATTTCTGGGTCATCGGTTGGTACAGGACGAAGACCTCCGGCAGCCATCATTTTTTCCATCATTTTGCGGTAATTCCAAATGCTTAAATTTGTACCGGCAAGATCCCAATGCCAATAATATTCAGTGGAAATAATAATATAATTTTCCATAAAAGGATCCATCATGGAAAGCTGCAAAAGCTGAGTAGCGACTTTCTCGCCGCGAAAATCAGGAATAATTTCAATGGCACCGAGTTCAATGAGGTCTTCCATTTGAAAAGCGGACCATCTTTCGAGCGGATCAGGGTATAAGAAGGTGACATATCCAATAATTGTCTGTTCGTGGCGGGCAATATTAATTCTCCCCTCAGGAAAGTCGGCAATATTAAGCAATGCTTCAAACTGCTTTTTAGCAGGCCGGAAAGAGACTAAACCATGATGAAATTCATACTGAATAAGCTGGTCGGACGGAAGCGGGCCTTCCAGAATAACGGTTCCTTTCGTTGTTTGTATTCGCTTTTTATAATAGGTTTTTATGTGCTCCATTCCTTCACCACCATGAAAAACTCTACAACTTAAGTATACTAGATTTTCAGCAAATTTTTTAGCGAATATTATAACTATTTCTGGTACAAAAAAAGAGATGGACCTGAACGAATCAGGTTCCATTCTCTTCATCTTCTCCTTGTTCATCTGGTGTTTCTTCATTTTCGTTATTGCCTTCAGATCCATTCTGCTTTTGGTCATTTTGTTTCTGTTTTTTATCGCCTTTCTGCTTTTGCGGTTTTTTCTTCGTTTCTTTCTCTTTGTCTTTTTCGGCCGTATCGTTTTGTTGTTTCGCGCTTTTCACGGTGACGATTTTAGACGGGCCGGATTCCATGCCAAAATAATCTACTGCAGTTACATAAAATGCATTGTATTTTCCGCTAATCCGATAACTCTGATCAGTTGTGCTGCCTATTTTGGCAAACTTTCCGTCCGCGTCAGCAGCACCGTAAATTCGGTAGCCGACAATATCTTTGTTTCCCGGCTTTTTCCACGTTATCTGATTGCCAGAGACGTTCACCGATGTCGGAGAATTTGGCGCTTTTCCGTCGTCTTTGACTCCGGTGCTGCTGCTATAATCTCCGCTTGGGAAAGCAATTTTTTCCCATTTTTCCCGTTCGCCCCGCGGGAAAAGCTTCGATAAATCACCAAGTTTGTCATACCCCATCCGTTTGAGAAATTCCGGATTAAACATTAGTCCGTCGCCTTCGACAAATTCTTTCGGTGTATTCGGCCCTGCCAATACAGCCTTGCCGTCCACCATCACTAATGAACCGCGAACGAGACTATCGTCTTTCTTCGTCGGAACAAATTTAGCATTAAATAAATCTGTTTTGACTAAACCGGCTTCCGCACATAAATCGGATGGCAACATGCCGGAGATGGCACAGTAGCTGCGGGAAACGATTCCTTCAGGCATTTGAAAACGTTCTGCCGGTGCCATCAGTTCCGGATTAATGTCCGTCGCTGCATTCACAAGTTCTGCCCACAGCCGGTTTACCCTTTGGCTGTATGTAAGTGCTCCAGGTGTATGCAATGATGCTGGTGTATCATACCCCATCCATACTCCAATCGATACATTTGGGTTAAATCCGACAAATAAGGCGTCTTTCCAATCCTGGGATGTTCCCGTTTTTCCTGCCCAATCGACATTGCGGTATTTTAATTGGGTCGGGATATATGTTGCAGTACCATATCTTAGGACGTCCCGCAGCATATCGATGGTTAAATAGGCGGTTTGCGGAGAAAATACTTCGACCGGTTCCGGTTTATGCTCATAAACGACTTCTCCGTCTTTCGTCGTAATTTTTTCAATCATATAGGCATCGACAAATTTTCCGCCATTGGCAAACGTAGCAAAAGCATTCGTATTTTCTTCAATGGTGATTCCTTCTGTTACAGCACCTAAAGATAGGGAAGGAATATAATAGTCTTCTTCCGTCAACGTTGTAATGCCCATCTTTTCAAGATAGTTTTTGGCTGGATTTTCATTAATAATTTGCATATAAACTTTTGCGGCAGGAACGTTATGGGATTTTGCCAATGCTTCCCTGGCGGATACAATGCCATAATGTGCACCGGAGTAGTTGCCCGGATTCCATGGTTTTGGCATGCCAGGGTATTGGAAAGATTCATTCGTATCCAATATTGGCGTCCCCGGCTGTACTACCCCTAATTCCATCGCCGGAGCATAGTCAATAAGGGGTTTGATTGTACTTCCAATTGGCCGTTTCGCCTGCGTTGCGTGGTTATAATACTCCTCTTCGTTTGCACCGCGACCCCCAACAAAAGCGATAATTCTTCCGGTTGCATTTTCGATTAATTCAGCTCCGACTTGGACCGGATTCGGTTTTTCTACCTTTTCTCCGGTTTCCTCATCGGTCACAACGATCGTCCGGTCGGGGCCGTAATATTCATAGTTTCTTGCCACTTCCTGGAACTTATCGTAAATCTCTTTATCAATGGTAGAGTGAATTTCATATCCGTTATTTCTTAAAGCCCATTCTGCCAAAATGTCATATTCTTCATATAAATCTTCATCATTCTCTAAATCTTTTTCCGAGTAGCCGTCCTCTTTAGCAAGCACCACTCTTAATATTTCCTTTGCCCGCTCTTCCAGTTCAAAGGTTAAATAAGGATAGGAATCGATCGGTGATTCTTTTGCTTCGGTAAAATCAGAAACGATATCATATTCTATTGCTTCATCGTATTCTTCTTTCGTAATATATTCCAGTTCCAGCATCCGAGCTAATACCGTTTTCATTCTGTCTATTCCGGGCTGGATACCTTCTTCATCCTTTAATTCGCCGTAAGGAGTAAAAGGAGTATAATAGGAAGGACTTTGCGGCAAGCCGGCCAGATAGGCGGCCTGGGCTAAATTCACTTCATCGGCATCAATTCCGAATATTCCTTGAGCTGCCGTTTGCACACCTGCAATGTTCCTTCCAGCGGCATCCCGGCCATAAGGGATAATATTTAGGTACGCTTCCAAAATTTCATCTTTATCAAAAAATCTTTCCAGGCGGAGAGCAAGGAGAATTTCTTTTGCCTTCCGTTCGAAAGAAACTTCGTTCGTTAAAATTTGGTTTTTAATCAATTGCTGTGTAAGCGTACTTCCGCCTGATTGCATACTGGAATTGGTTATCTCTTGGAATATCGCTCTTAAAATCGCCTTTGGCACAATTCCTTGATGTTCCTTAAAATATTCATCTTCAGTCGCTATCACTGCTTGAATAAGCTGAGGCGAAATTTTATCAAGCGTTGTTTCTTCCCGGTGCAAGTCAGCTCTTACATCTCCGAGATAAACGTTGTCGGAAAAGAACAATTTCGATGTTTCCGAGTAGTTATATATATCCTCTTCCATTTCCGCATAAGTGCGAATCGGTTCGTCTTTCACGAGGGAGGCAAAATACCCGGCGCCTATTCCGCCAACAAAAAATATTCCTATTAAACCGATTATGAGGAAGTATAAAATAATATTCCAAGTGACATCATATGTAATACGTGATATTTTTTGGATTTTTCCGGTTTTCCAAAAGGTGATGACTCGTTGCAGAAATGACTCATCACTTGAATTCCAAATGGATTTAACACGTTCGAAAAACCGTTGAAACCCATTCCCTAACTTCATATCTGTACCTCCGAAAATTTCTTTTTCCAATTATACCATATCTCATTTTTCTATAGTATTATATTTTTTTGAACATCCTATTGCATTTTTTTACAAAATATGTTATGAATTAATAATAATTCCATTAACTATAGCGGAAACTGCAATGAAGGAACGAAGTAGCACGGCAAATCCCTGTTTTAAGAGAGCGGACGGCTGGTGGAAGTCCGTACAAATTTGCCTGTGAATTACATTCCGGAGCAATTCTTTGGGACGGGATATGCTGTCTCAAGGAACGGTGGAAACACCGTTAACAATGCAAAGTGGCAATAATTATTGCAACAAGGGTGGTACCGCGTGTAACTAACTCGTCCCTTATGTGTGGGGCGGGTTTTTTTATTTGCAAAAAAAATAACAGGAGTGATGATGATGGATCTCATTCAAGATCTAGAAAACCGCGGACTCATTCAGCAAACAACCGACAGAGAAGGACTGCGTGACATATTGCAAAATGAGTCGATTACGTTATATTGCGGATTTGATCCGACGGCGGACAGCTTGCATATCGGTCATTTAGTGCCCCTGATTATGCTGAAAAGGTTCCAGCAAGCAGGGCATCGTCCGATTGCCCTAGTTGGCGGAGGAACAGGGATGATTGGTGACCCGAGCGGACGGTCAACAGAGCGAACGTTAAATACAAAGGAAGTCGTACGTGGATATAGCGAAAGCATCCGAAAACAGATCAGCAAAATTTTGGAAGTTGGGACAGATGAAAAAGCGGTTGTCGTACGTAACAACATGGAGTGGCTGGAAGAAACATCAGTGATTGACTTCCTGCGGGATGCTGGAAAGCATTTTAGCGTCAACTATATGCTGGCGAAGGATTCGGTTCAATCCCGGATTGAAAATGGCATTTCTTTCACGGAATTCAGCTACATGATTTTGCAATCACTCGATTTTCTCAAACTTTACGAAGAAGAAAACTGTGTTTTGCAAATCGGCGGAAGTGACCAATGGGGGAATATAACTGCCGGAATGGAACTCATTCGCCGTTCCCGGGAAAATTTGGACGAAGAAGTGAAAGTATTCGGCCTGACGGTACCGCTAATCACAAAAGCAGACGGAACGAAATTCGGAAAAACTGCCGGCGGAGCCGTATGGCTTGACCCGGAAAAAACTTCCCCGTATGAATTTTACCAGTTCTGGATCAACACCGATGACCGGGATGTTATCAAATTTATTAAATACTTTACTTTCTTAACAGAGGATGAAATCTCGGAATTAGAGGAAGAAGTGAATAATCGGCCTGAAAAACGGATTGCCCAAAAACGGCTGGCAGAAGAGATGACGAAGCTGGTCCATAGTGAAGAAGCGCTGGAACAGGCGCAACGAATTACCGAAGCCCTATTCAGCGGTGATGTGAAACAGTTATCAGGATCAGAAATAAAACAAGGGTTAAAAGATGTGCCGACTTCCCAGCTTGAAAATGAAGAGATAAACTTGGTTGAATTGCTTGTTCAGGCTAAAATCTCTCCTTCCAAGAGACAGGCACGGGAAGATATCCAAAATGGTGCCATCTATTTGAATGGCGACCGCATTCAAGATCTGCAATATGTCGTTGGGGAAAAGGACCGAATCGACGATCAATATACGATCATTCGCCGGGGCAAGAAGAAATATTTCCTCGTCGAGTATAAATAAATTAATGACGATACATCGGCTTACCGCCGAATGTATCGTCGAATTTTGTCAATAAAGGAAGAAAATATACGACTTTTCTACTGGTTTCGCTTATTTTAAAGTTGTTTTTAAGTTTTCATTATGTTATTTTATTTTAAGAATCAAATTCATAATTCCTAATGAAAGTGTTTACAATAAAAGAGCAGTCGATTGGTTGTTTTGAGGGTACGATTTATACCTTCAAAAGGACAAGCTTATAATCACTGTGGTGCAGTATTATATTCCAGTCATTGCAAATAGAAGGCTTGCCAACGAAAAGGTATATTCCTATCTTTGCCTTTAAAGCACAAATTTATTTTTTGAATATTTTGAAAAAATGAAAATGTTAAGTGGAATGCAATCATTAAATGGATACATATTAGCTTTTTAGGAATTATGACATTTGCCTAATGGATTTGAAACACTAGAATAGAATAAGTCAAAAAAAGTATTGGGGGATGGATATGATTATAGGATTGTTAATTATTTTGCTCTTAGTATTATTTTTGCCGTTTACGGTGAAAAAAGTAGAACATAATCTAGAGTATTTCCTCTTTATTATGGGGATTTTGGCAGCCTTAGTGAGCGGAGTCTTTAATATGGAATTATTAATGCACGCGTTGCAGGATCCGATTAAAATTACGTTGGCGGTTCTTATTGCCGGTTTATTGTTTAAATGGTTTCAGACTCAGCTTGGAAACGCCATTGATGCGGTAAGTCATAAAATGCCTTTTCCGCTTTTCGTTGCATTGGTTGTTATCGTGTTAGGCTTTATTTCCAGTATCATTACAGCGATTATCGCTGCGCTAGTTTTAGTATTGATTGTAAGCAACCTTCGTTTGGCAAGAAGAGATGAATTGCTGCTAATTATCATCGCTTGTTATTCCATTGGTATGGGGGCGGCATTAACCCCGATTGGTGAACCATTATCTACGATTACGGTCAGTAAATTAGGGGAGGATTTCTTCTATCTTGTTGAACTAGTCGGTGCTTATATTATCCCTAGTGTTATTATCCTTGGTATATTTGCCGCATTTGTTGTCAAACGCCGTAAAGGTACAGGGGAAAAAGTGGAACAAGAAGAAGAATCCTATCAGGAGATTATTATTCGCTCGGTAAAAATCTACTTGTTCGTCTTCGGTTTAACGATGTTAGGTGCAGGATTTGAACCGTTAATTAACGCTTACTTGCTGGACTTAGATCCAAAGATCCTTTACTGGATTAATATGATTTCTGCCGTCCTGGATAATGCCACATTGGCAGCAGCGGAAATCAGTCCTGCCATGAGCACTGCAACAATAGAGGCGATTTTACTTGGATTGATTATAAGTGGCGGAATGCTTATACCGGGTAATATTCCGAACATTATTGCCGCCGGAAAATTAAATATTACAAGTAAAGAGTGGGCAAAAATTGGTGTGCCGTTTGGATTAGTCTTTATGACCATTGTCTTTATCATCTTGCTATTCACTGGTCTGTAATATTGAAACGAAGGCGGAGGTTCCTTGCCAAGAAGGAACTCCGCTTTTTTCTTTAAATATTTTTCCGATTTTTGCACTAAATCTTCCACGATTTCCATTCGTCCGATTCCACGATATTTATCGTTATCTTCTCGTCGCGGAGTCTTTTACAGGAGGCGGCTCCCATCCGGGCAAAAATAAAGATGCGAAAACGAATGTTCAACTTGTGGTATTAGAAGCTGCAATAAAGCAGGAACTGGAATAGAGGGATATCTTTAAGGAATTGGTCTTTCAATCGCCAAAGCTTCGTCGGGAAATGGGTGCAGTGTTAATGGCCTATCATAAGCAGGGGATGAAAAATTCAGAAGATGTGATTAATATGCTGGCAAAACCGCAAAGATTCAAATACTATGTGTAAAATATTTCTCGAGGGGTATTTAAGCTAAATTCTGGTAAAAAAAGAGAAAGCACTCTATCATAAATGTATGCTTTGACGGGCAAATACATTTAGAAAGAGGCC
>NZ_BMEV01000050.1 GCF_014637175.1 Compostibacillus humi
CGAAATCAAACCATTGACGTGTTTGTCAAGAGCGATTGCGGCGGCATTTTCTCTATTTTCGTTAGAACACATCCTTCCAATACTGAGTTTTCATAGAACTTTTGACACTACCAAATAATCTTTAATTTTCATAGTAACATACGGAGAAACAAGAAGCATAGCAAAACTTATTCCCGTGTTGCTATTGTCCTTTTCATGTATACTATCATTAAATAAAAAATTGCATTTTTTCGTGAACAGGAGAATAAAATATGATTCCGATAAAGCAGGTAAACTTGCGTAAAGCAGAGATGCGGCTGAAAGAGCCATTTTCCACAAGTTTTGGCACGTTGCAAGATAAAGAATTTTTTATTATCGAGGTATTGGACGGGGAAGGAAATATCGGCTACGGGGAATCCGTTGCCTTTTCTGCTCCCTGGTATACGGAAGAAACGGTAAAAACAACGTTCCATATGATTGAAGACTTTCTTTTGCCTATATTAAAGGAACAACCGGTTGAGCATCCGGACGAAGTGTTTGAGCTTTTCCGCCGGATTAAAGGGAACAATATGGCAAAAGCTGCCGTTGAGGGAGCCATTTGGGATTTATATGCAAAACGGAAAAAGCTGCCACTCTTCCGGGTTCTCGGCGGGGAAAGGAAGACAATTGACGTTGGCATTAGCATTGGCTTAAAGCCGACAATCAAAGAATTGCTGCAAACGATGGAGGAGGCGCTCGAAAAAGGGTATAAGCGCATAAAATTAAAAATCAAGCCTGGAGCAGATATAGAAATGCTCCGGGAAGTCCGAGAAGTTTTTCCCGATACGCCGATCATGGCTGATGCAAATTCCGCCTATACTTTGGCCGATATTAACCATTTAAAGCAGCTTGACGAGTTGAGTTTATTGATGATTGAACAGCCGCTCGCCCACGATGATATTGTGGATCATGCAAAACTTCAGAAGGAGCTGCATACGCCGATTTGTCTTGACGAAAGCATCCGCTCATTGGCAGATGCCAAGAAGGCGGCGGAATTGGGAAGCTGCAAAGTAATCAACATTAAAATCGGCCGGGTTGGTGGTTTATCGGAAGCGAAACGAATTCATGACTTTTGCAAGGAGAATGGAATTGCTGTCTGGTGCGGCGGCATGCTGGAAGCTGGTGTTGGCCGGGCTCATAATATTGCTCTTTCTACGTTATCCAACTTCGTTTTTCCGGGAGATGTATCTGCTTCCTCCCGCTATTGGGAAAAGGATATTATCGAACCGGAAGTAATTGTAAATGACGGGGTTATCCAAGTACCGGACAACCCCGGAATAGGGTATGAGGTGAAGTGTCACTTCCCTGTTATCTATTCGACAACATTTGGGGGGTGACAGGCACCGGTGGATTTTCAGGCATTATTCAGGAATTGCCTGGCGCCGGCAGTATTAGCTCCATACTTCTTTGGCGATGTTAACGATATATTTCAGTTTTGCCCATTGCTGTTCTTCCGTCAGCAGATTACCGTGGTGGGTGGAAGCAAATCCGCATTGCGGACTAATGCATAATTGCTCCAACGGAACGATTTTGCTCGCTTCTTCGATTCGGGCCAAGATCGTATCTTTATCTTCCATTTCACCAGACTTGGAAGTGAATAAGCCTAACACAACTTTAGGACCTCCATCTTGTATATGGTGCAGCGGGTTAAAATCTCCCGAACGATCGTCATCATATTCCAGAAAGAAGCCGTTCACCTTTTCTTTGGCAAAAATAGTTGGAGCAATTTTGGCATAGCTTCCTTCAAAAGCCCACTTTGACCGATAGTTGCCGCGGCATAAATGGGTTGTAATCGTTAAATCTTCCGGTTTGTCTTCCAGGACCCCGTTCACCACGTAGAGAGCCAGGTCAATCAATTCCTCCCGGGACATTCCCGAATCATTAAACGGGATTTCCGGAGCGTTTAAGCCTGCCATATACACATCGTCAAATTGCAAATAGCGGCAGCCGGCTTCATAAAAGGCTCGGATAGCTTCCCGGTACGTTTCGATAATGTCATCGGCATATTCCTGAATATCCGGGTAAATTTCCAGATTGCGGATTCCTGCATTAAACATCTGATTAGGGCTCGGTATCGTCTGTTTTGCAATTGCCCGGTCCCCGACAATTTCCTTAAACAGTTTAAAATCATGAATGTGGGGGTGGTCTTTGTTAAAGGAAACTTTACCGATCACCCGGACATCATATTTTTCCGTCTCTTCCCCTTTAAATTGAAAACCCCGTTCTGGCACATACCCTTCTACACCGTTTAAATGTTCGAGAAAATCCGTATGCCAAAATCTCCTGCGGTATTCCCCGTCGGTAACCGCTTGAAGTCCGACTTCAATTTGCTTATCTACCACTTTCTTAATTTCTTCTGTTTCGATTTCGTAAAGCTGTTCTTTAGTGATTGTTCCTTCCTGAAAATCCTTTCTTGCCTGATGAATTCGCGCCGGACGCAATAAACTTCCGACATGATCTGCCCGGAATGGGGCGTTAACATGTAATTTTGCCATCTTTATCCCTGCTTTCTTTTGTAATAAAATGAAAAACCCCCTTCTTAACATAAGAAGAGGGTTCATTTTCCATCGTAGTAAAAAATGGAAAGGATGCTCTTCTTATCTTCTAGCAAATCTGCTACTGGAATTGGCACAGTACCTAAAAAGGTCCGCTGCCGAGGCTTCACAGGGCCAGTCCCTCCACCTCTCTTGATAAGATGATGTATATTTGATTGTTATTACATAACTTACAGTTCTTTTCAATAGAAGTCAAGCTTTTTTGGCATTCTTTTTCCGAATCCGGGCAAGTTTTCGCAGCTATTTACTTGCGTATACATCATACTAAGCTGATTTGTTTTCTTGCATTTCCCTTTGGAGAAGCTAAAATTATATTTGTATACTTTTTTCCGGCGAAAGAGGAGAAACGAATGCTTATACCGATAACAGACAGCATCCAAAAAATAGTCATTACTTTCCCGCAAGGCATGGGAAGTGTAAACAGTTATCTGATGAAAGGCAGTAAAGGATATACGATTATCGATACAGGAATGAACCATCGGGAAGCAAAAGAAATCTGGAAATCTTTTTTATCCCAGGGTGAGAAAATAGAGAAGGTTGTTCTAACCCATGTTCATGAAGACCATGTTGGACTGGCAAAATGGTTTCAAGAGAAAATAGGAATTCCGGTATACGTTTCTGATATTGGCTATCAGGAAATGAAAAAGAATTTAAACCGAAGCATGGAAGATATCCAGCGGCTAATTCAGAACCACGGCGGTCCGGAAATTCCGAAAACATTTCGCTGGGATTTATCCATTTATGATTTTGAACCCGACGGAATATTTGCTGAAGGGGACGTTATCCGATTGGGAGATGATGAATTTCAGGCGATATGGACGCCAGGTCATGCGCCCGATCAGTTTTGTTTTTACGCGAAGGAAGAAAAACTGATGATAGTCGGTGACCACATTTTGAAAGATATTGCGCCGGTAATAGGACTCTGGAACGGAAAAGAGGGAAACCCGCTGCAGGAATATTTGACTTCATTACAAAAAATAAAACCGTATTCTGCCAATCTTGCTTTGCCAGGCCATGGTGAAACAATTGATCAACTTTATGATAGAATATTAGAATTGGAAAAAAGGCACCAATGGCGACTGGAACAAGTTTATCGGCTGCTGAAAGGGGAGCCGAAAACAGCTTACGAGATTTGTGCAGATATTTATGGCGAAGTAGATATATTAACGCATATCAGTACGTTTATGGCTACGCTGACAAGACTCATCTATTTAGAAACCCTTGGAAAAATTTATCGCATCGACAAAGACGGGGTAACCCTGTTTCATCAGCATTGACGACCAAAACGATTAGGGGAAATGACAATGTACAAAAACTCAGATATATTTATTGCATCTTTTCATCGGATTGAAAAATATTTGAAGTCGAAAGTTTATAATAAAAAGGAGATTGGCTTCGCCCGGGCAGTGAAAATGCTGCGAAAGTCCAATCCGATTATAAGGCGGTATAGTGACGATTTATTGGAATTTGCCGAGCTGAGAAACGCGATTGTACATAATAAAACAGACATAACCTATGCCATCGCAGAGCCCCATGATACAGTCATTGAAAGAATGAAGCTGATTGAAGAAGAGCTGTTCCGTCCGAGAACGGTTGCCCAATTATTTTCCCGCAAAGTATACTGTTTCCAGCAATCGGAAAATGTTTCCCGCATCCTGTCCTTTATCCGCAACAAAGGATTTACTAAATTTCCTGTATACGACGGCCAACGGTTTAAAGGATTGATTACCCAAAAGGGAATTGCGAAATGGCTGGCAATGAATCTGGAAGATAATAGGCTGTTTTCGGAAAATACGATTTTACTCGATATATTGGCTTATGAACAGGAAGGGAACTATCGCTTTGTTGCTGAAAATACTTCTGTCTATGAAGCTGATGATATTTTTAAAGCGAATACTGAAAAAGGCCACCGTATTGGTGCTTTGCTGATTACAAAAAATGGTTCGCCATCGGAAAAACTGACAGGAATTATAACAAACTATGACATTATGAAAATATGAACGAAGCGAGGGGCACATATGCCTCTCTTTTTTTGAACCTTGATATATAAAAATTTCTGAATTAATATAATAGAAAGAATATTAAAATTTATAGAAAGGGTGATCCGATGATGAATCAGCAGCATGTAGAAACGGAAGTGGATAAGCTTGTGGAAAGGGCGAGAAGAAACACGCTAGGGGACATTTTGGAACGAACGAAAGACCGTTACCCCGATAAATTCGCCATTGCATACAAAGATTTACGGCTGACGTATACGGAACTGGATGTTCTTGTGAATCAAACCGCCCATGGGATGCGGAAAGATGGAGTCAAAAAAGGCGATAAGATGACTGTGATGTCGAGAAACAGCTTAGATTTTGTCGTCGTCAATTTTGCCTTGGCGCGGCTTGGAGCGGTAATGATTCCGATCAACTATATGCTAACCGCAAGCGATGCGGAGTATATATTGGCACATGCAGGCGCAAACGGGTTTATTGCCTCGCCGGAATTTGCTCCAATCCTTGATGAAGCCGGAATAGGAAAAGATATTTCATTTCGCTATTTAATGGACACCCCACAAGAATTCTCAGATGAATCATTGTCAACTTGGACCCCGCTATCCGTCCTTCGCAAAGGACAGCCGACATCGTCCGTGGAAACCGACTTGGCCGATGATGATCTTCTCCATGTTTTATATACAAGCGGAACAGAGTCGAAGCCAAAAGGCGTTATGCTCACCCATAAAAGCATTATTAGCGAATATGTAAGTACAGTTGTTGATACAAATATGGAACCATCCGACCGGATGATTCACGCCCTTCCCTTATACCATAGTGCCCAGCTCCATGTTTTTCTCGGACCGAGTATTTATATCGGCGGGAGCGGCATCATTCTGGAAGGCGCAAATCCGGAGGAAATTTTGCGTACAATTGAGAAAGAAAAAGCCACTTCCTTATTTTGTCCGCCAACGGTATGGATTGCCCTTTTAAGACATTCCGATTTTGACAAGAGAGATTTATCATCCTTAAGAAAATGTTATTACGGCGCAGCCATTATGCCGATGGAAATTATTAAAGAACTGACGACACGACTACCGAACGCAAAATTATACAATTGCTACGGGCAGACAGAAGTTGCCCCTCTTGTGACCGTCCTAAAGCCGGAGGACCAATTAAGAAAGCTTGGCTCTGCGGGAAAACCGATTTTAAATGTGCAAACGAAAATATTTAATGACAATGACGAAGAAGTTCCCCGCGGGGAAGTGGGGGAAATTGTTCATCGTACATCCCATGCAATGAAAGGTTATTTAAACGATCCGGAAAAAACGAGAGAGGCGTTTAAAAACGGTTGGTTTCACAGCGGCGACCTTGGTGTAATGGATGAAGAAGGCTATATTACCGTTGTGGACAGGAAAAAGGATATGATCAATACCGGCGGAGTAAATGTTTCCAGCAGGGAAGTAGAAGAAGTGATTTATGAGCTGGAAGGGGTAAGTGAAGTAGCAGTCATCGGAGTGCCGGATGCTTATTGGATTGAAGCGGTAACCGCCGTCATCGTAAGAAAAGATGGGGTTGAATTGACGGAGGAAGCCGTTATTCGTTATTGCAAAGGAAAACTTTCCTCGTTTAAAGTTCCGAAATATGTTTATTTTGCTGAGGAATTGCCAAAAAACCCGAGCGGCAAAGTGTTAAAACGTTCGTTACGGGATACTTATGAACAGTTAGTAAAAAATAAAAGATGAAAAGGCGTTGTCTTATATGACAGCGTCTTTTTTAGCATAGTCTTTTCTTTTTTTACAAATAATAATGCCGGAGGTGTAATGATGAGCAATAACAAAAATTGGAGCAAAAAACGGGTAAATTCCAGCGTCAATCCTCAAGGGCTGACGGAGGACGAGGCGGATCAGCAGCCAAAATCCCAGCTCGAACAGCGGGCGAAGAAGAAAAACACGAAACTGTAAAAAGGAGGGAGAACGATCGACCATACATTAAAATATTTGCGGGAGTCACTATCCAATTACAGTGAAAACGAAATGTGTCAGCAAATTATTGCCAAATTGGAGGAAAATCAATACTCGGAAGAAATTGAGTTTGTCAAAGATTTATCGGAAGAGGAAATTAGCTATTTAGATCAGGTTTTGGAAAATGAACTCGATTATGCGAGAAATGCCCAAGATGAAGTGCGGACAAAACAATTGCTGGAAGTCTTTGAACAATTATTTTAACCTGACTGGTAAATTTTATTAGTTGAAAAAGAGCGTGTATCGTTATAGTATAAAGTTACAAGCTGCATTGTTCGTATTTAATAAAGTTTTAACCTCTGACGAAATAATAGGGAGTTTTACATCGGAATCTTAATGCCGGGCCGTCCTTGAACGGAAGGCAGGACGATTCTTGCGAACACCCACTTGGTGAAGTGGTGGTTTAAAACTTTTTATTATAAAAAATACGGCAAATGTGGCTGAACTTTACACATAAAAGACTAGCCTTTTTTCAGGCTAGTCTTTTTATTTTTATCCATCTCGACAAAATATTCTTAAATATACTAATATAGTGTTAATATGGAACTATCCCGGTGTCCATTTCCTATTCTTGATGAAGGGGGATATGCTTGAAATGGAATCATTATCTGCTGCATTTTGGATTTTTTATTTTTGTTTCCTTCTGTTATCGCTAATTACGGGCATTATTTATTGGGTAAAACGAAAATATAGTATCCCGGCAGTTTTTATGATTGCCATTGCCTTATTCACGCCGTTGGCCGGGCTGCTATTTTCTGTTCAGCGGCCTGCTGATCTTCATGAATGGGCCTTTTTAATGCAACAAGTTAGAAATGGAAATACTTGGGCAATAATTATCGGTGTATGCCATCTTTATCTCCTTTTTTGGTGGGGACTGATGATGTTTCATGGAATTCAATATGCCAGAAGCAATAAGGAAAAGATAGCTAATCTCATCCAGCGAAACAAGGCATCATAGGCTTGCAGCAGGTGCCGCTATAATATTGTGATGTGCTTCGTTACATCGTGCTTATATTTTTTATAGTAGGAGACGATAGGCTCTACTGTCTCTTTAAAGTCAGGACAAGCAATACCAGACCCTTCCAAATCCTTTGTTGCTTGAGCAGCATCATAGGAAGAACGAATGGAAAAATAGTCAAGTGCTTCCGTTTCTACCCGCAAACCGCGCCGTAAAGGGTTAATCTTAAGAGAGGCCTTTACAAGCGGTAATGGTATTTTCCCTTTCGGTGTTTTTCCTAAATAAGCATAAAGCAAAATTTCGTATAGTTCCCTCATTTTATACGGGTTTGGATCTGTTAAATGGTAAGTTTTCCCTTCTCCTATACTGTCAATGGATAGATAGCTAGTCGCCCGAATGACATAATCCGATGGAACAAAATTCCCTTCCGCTTCGCCTCCGCTAAGGGCGGGGATTGCCGGCAAAAAGGAAAGCCGCTCAAATAAGTTCAAGAAAAAGTATAATCCGTCAAACTTTATCGTCTCCCCCGTCTGTGAATGTCCGATGACGATCCCGGGCCGTATGATTGTCGTCGGAACGGATGTCTTTATCTGATCGACAAGCAGTTCCGCTTCAAATTTTGTCTGCTCGTAATGATTACGGAAAGACTGGCCTTCATTAAGTTCATGTTCGTAAATTTTCCCTTCTCTCGTTCCAGATACATAGGCGGTACTGAAGTAAATATAACGGATAAGCCTTTTTAACGATTGGACCCAGTCATTGACATTTTTTGTCCCGATTACATTTACCTGATAGGCAATATCTTCAGGAACAGCTAAATCATAAATCGCTGCTAGATGAAAAACATGGGTGACCGATTTTTTTAGCCTCTCATATGTTAATTCATCCAAAGACAGATTCGGTTTCGTAATATCTCCGGGAAGAATGGTAAAAATCGGCGGCAGCTGATGCTGCATTCGGAGAAGATGCAATTCCTGCTCTGCTTTCTCTTTTAACGCGGGCAATACGAGCAAGTACATATGTTCAATGCGGGCATTGTAATCTTCATATAATTGCCGGATTAGATTGCTGGCAAGAAACCCTGGGTATCCGGTAATGAAATACGTATGCTTCATCGAAAATCCTCCTTTTCTCCTCTATTTTTTCAAAACCTTATGAACATTATAACAAGGGATGATAGAATAATAATATGAACTTTTGCAGAGATATGTTAGAAAGAAGGTTTGTAGCTTGGTTGAATTTTGGCTCCGGTTTATTTCCTTCAGTCTATTGTGGATATTTTACATTGCCAGCGAAAGCCGGACTCTTCCCTTCAGCATCCTCGTATTTTCCGTGGCGATAGGGGTTTATTTTTTTCTTTCGCTGAAGAAAGGCTTGCTCGTATTATATTTGTTCTTATCTTTGCTTGTTTGCGGCCATAGTCTTTTATTGACAGGGGAAGCCGGTTATAGTGTACTTATTATTTTCTTTTTAAGTTTTGATGCTGCGCGCCTCTTAAATAAGAGGGAACATATCATATACGTGATAGGGAATATGTTTTTCATCTTTTTCATCATGGCTGGGCAAAAGGAAATCAGCATTGAAACAGTCGTCCTCTATCTTCTTTTTCTTCTTCTCTTTATAACGGTGAACCGGCTGCAAAAAGAAAACGAGGAAAAGAGAGAACTGTATGAACAGCTGCTGGATGAATACCGGAAGCTAAAAAGGCTGAGCAGGGCAGCGGAACAGGATGCCCGACTGGAAGAACGGAATAAAATTGCAAGGGATATCCACGATTCCGTTGGACACCGGTTAACCGCGTTAATGATGAAATTAGAAATGCTAAGTATCCGGGAACCAAAACTAGAATTCGAAGATTTAAAAAAAATGGCTAGAGAAAGTCTGGAAGAGACGAGACTTGCCGTAAAAGCGATTGAGCGGGAAGAAAACGAAGGTATTGCAACGATTGTGCAGCTTATACGCAAGCTGGAGGCAGAAAGCCATCTGCGAGTGAACTTTACATTAAAACAAGGGGTGCTGTCGATCCCCCTTTCCAACGAAAAAAATGTTGTTCTATACCGGGTAATCCAGGAATCTCTTACGAACGCGATGCGCCATACTCAATCAAGGAAAGTCACTGTGACTCTAGGTGTTTCTGCTGCTGGTGACCTTTCCTTTGAAATTTCCAATCCGATCTTTGAACCGAAACCATTCACGTTTGGATTTGGCTTAACAAATATGAAAAAACGGGTGGAACAAGTAAAGGGAATGATTCATGTATATCAGACAGAGAAAGAATTTGTCGTATCCGGTACGATACCGAGGGAGGCGAGGTAAATTGTGGAAAGTGATGCTAGTGGAGGATCAGGCGGTTGTCAGGCAAGGTTTAAAGGTAATTTTGGAACAGGATAAAAAAATTCGTGTCACTAACGAAGCGGAAAACGGGATGGAAGCGATAAAAATTTTAGAAAAACACCATATTGATTTGATTATGATGGATGTGCGGATGCCGCATATGAACGGAATCGAAGCGACACGGATTATCAAAAAGCAGTGGCCGGAAGTAAAAATATTAATTTTGACCACCTTTAATGATGACGAATATGCGATACAATCATTAAAAGAAGGAGCGGACGGCTTTCTATTAAAAACATCCGAGCCGGACAAACTAATCGAGGCAGTGTATCAGACGATGGAAGGGGGAATGCTCTTGCATCATGAAGTAGCACGAAAAGTAGTACCGCAGCTATTAAAAGGAGATAAGCTTGATAAGCCGGCATTACATATTGATCTATCCCAGAGGGAGCTGTCCATTACGAAGCTAGTCGGAGAAGGCAAGACGAATAAGGAAATTGCCCAGGAGCTGTATCTATCTGTCGGAACGGTAAAAAACCATATTACACAAATTTTGCAAAAAACCGGATTAAGGGACCGGACCCAGCTTGCCATTTATGCAGTAAAACACCATTTGACCGATTAATGTCATTATATTGTTATATCTTTCCCGGAAGAAATCGCATTTTTCCTTTATAATGGATGGGGAAGGAAATAGAAAGCTGGTGAACCAGGATGCTGGAAATTATTTTGGACGAATTCCATCCATCAACGATGTGGAACGGCGGTATTTTTATTTATATTTCATTTGTTTTGATTATCTATTTTTTACTATTGCCACCGTCGAAAAATCACTCTCTAAAAAAATCAATTGTCTTTATCCTTGGGCTGCTTGCAATATTTGCATCATTGGGAAGTCCGATTAACGTCATTGCAAGAATTATGTACAGCTCCCATATAATACAGCTCGTACTGTTGTTTTTTGTAGCACCGCCATTGCTAATATATGGATTTAAATATGAGATTATTGAACGCTGGAAGAAAAATGAAACCTTTGCCTATATGCTGAAAATCGTTACGAACCCGTGGGTAGCTCTTGTCACATTTTACGTTCTCTTTTACAGTTACCACATCCCGGCGGTTTTCAACTCGGTAAGATTGGATTTATTTGCGAATTATTTCGCCATGATCGTCCTGTTTATTGCAGCAATTTTGCTCTTCCATCCTTTATTGTTAAATACATCGTTAAGCGATAAAACTAAATGGACTTATGCACTGTTAAATATTTTGCTCATCGTCCCTTACAGCGTAGTTTTAATCGTCGCCGATTCGGGTATTTACGCACTGTATACCGATGTACGATTATTTATGTCCTCCATTATGGTTTGTCTTCCGGACGCGGATTTAATGACACCGGAATTTTTCCGCGCCCTTATGCCTTTTGACCCGGTCATGGAGCAGCTTCGCGGCGGTATATTGTTATTAATAGCCCAGGTTGTTATATTTACAACGGTTGGATTTTTAGGCAGAAAAAGAAAATAGGATGTTTTAGATGCGTGGTACTCTTTTGAGTACCGCGCTTTTTTGTATGTGAGTGCAATGTCTGTGAAGGTGCGAGAGGGGAAGAATGCCGGAACCAGCTGGAAAAAGACGTCTCACGGCAGATTTCAGCAAAAAAAGGAGAAGAATCGACCGAGAGAGCGCGTCTCACGGCAGGGACAGGACAAATCCTGGCCTATTATGGACAGAAAAAAAACGCCGGGTTCCAGCCGATTATGGGAGAGATATAGGGAAGCGCCAAATAAAATGACTTTAGTCACCGGTGAAGAGGAAAGTTTATGACTTGCGTTAGTTTTCCGGCAAAAATAAATGCCGTACAATGCTGGATAAGGAGGGAGCGACTTGATTGAGTTAGTGGACTTGTCGAAAAGGTATAAGCAGACGGAAGCGGTAAAAAAAGTGAATCTCTTTATTGAACGGGGAGAAATTGTCGGACTGTTAGGACCGAATGGTGCGGGAAAATCAACGTTGATTTCCATGCTGGCGTCACTTTTGGAACCTACGAGCGGTGATGTCCGTTTTCAAAAGAAAAGTGTGCTGCGGAACCCTCAGCCGCTCCGGAAAGTAATTGGCATGGTTCCCCAGGATATTGCTTTGTATGAAGATTTGACAGCGGAGGAGAATCTGCACTTCTTTGGCCGAATTTACCGTCTGAAAGGAAAAGAATTAAAGAAAAAAACAGAGGAAGTATTGGAACAAATCGGGCTTACCGAACATCGTAAGGATATTGTGAAGCGGTTTTCCGGCGGGATGAAGCGGAGGCTCAATATTGGGGTAGCAATGCTACACGAGCCGGAATTAATTATTATGGATGAGCCAACCGTTGGCATTGATCCCCAGTCCCGCAACTATATTTTGGAAACGGTGAAGAGATTAAATGAGGAAAAAAAGATGACAGTTTTATATACGAGCCACTATATGGAGGAAGTCGAATTTTTGTGTGACCGGATTTATATTTTGGATAAAGGCAATCTAATTGCGTCGGGAACTAAAGATGAAATTAAGGACATTATCTCGTTGGAACGAGCACTATCAATCAAAGCAGACCGATGGGAAAATGAATTTGTAACAAAATTAAAAGGAAATCCGTTAATCAGCCGGATTCACGTGGAAGAGAAAGAGATAACAGTCATTGTCCCCAGGGAAGTAAATATGTTTTCTGCCATCATCCAAATAGCAGAAGAAACCGGCCAAGAACTGAATTCGGTTAACCGAAAAGATCCTACCTTGGAAGATGTCTTTTTGCATTTAACGGGAAGAGCGTTAAGGGATTAGAACGGAGGGGACCTAAAATGTTATTTCCTATTATTAAAAAGCAACTATTTATGCTCATGCGAAATCCGGTTGAAATATTGCTCTTAATCGGTCTCCCGATTATTCTCATCGTTATTTTAGGGAATGCTCTCAGCAGCTGGATGAATGGCGAAACACCGGCAATCACTGGAAAAATAGCAATTTTGGAAAGAGAAGACGAGGGACGGCAGTTAGAACGGTTTCTGGAAGATATGAAAAAAATGGGGCTGCCGGAAGAGACAATCCAATATTTTGAGCAGGAAATCGATACGATTGCCCCAATCCGGCTGTTAAAAGAAAATGTCTTTGGCAGTGAAGAATTACAGGATATGTTTCAAATCGAAGAAGTGAATTTATCCGATAAAGAAAAAATTTTAAACGATGATGGCTATACGATGCTGCTGGAAGTGCCGGAAAACTTTACTTACGATACATTGCGGACGATGGTTTTAGGTGAAAAGAGAGAGGCAGAGCTCATCATCTATGAAAACGATCAACAGCAAATTGCCGCAGGAATTTTAAAAAACGTACTCGGACAATTTCAGGAAAAGCTGACAAAGGAAACTTTTCTTCAGCAAAATCAGCTGGATAGCGGATTGGTATTGGCTAATAACGAAAATTTAGCGAATGAAATCATACCGATTGAAGAAAAAAATCCGATTAATGCCAAGAAATACTATACGGTAGGGATGGCGACAATGAATGTGCTGTTTATCGCTTCAGTTATCGGATCCTTTGCCTTTTTAGAAAAGAAAACCCAAGTATTTGACCGGATTATTTTAGCGAATGTATCCAGGTGGCTTTACTTTGTCGGAATTTTAATCAGTTCCGCCCTGTTTGCTTTTCTTCAACTCCTGATTATCTATGGATTTTCATGGATCGTGTTTGATGTAGCTTTTCCGGATGCCTACGCATTTTTCATGACGACCGGCATTTACGCTCTTGCCGTCGGCGGCATTGCCGTGCTGTTAACGGCCATTAGCTACCGGTTAGAGTCAGAAACGTTAACGAACTTCTTCTCAGGGGTCATCGTTACGATTATGGCCTTTATCGGCGGAAGTTTTTTTCCGATTGGTGATTCATCGGAGATTATACAGCAGTTAGGGAACTACACTCCGAATGGGGCTTCCATGTCCGCTTATTTAGCATTGCTGCGGGGCGATGGATTTGCCGAAATTGCTGACCATCTTACTTTTCTCGTATTATTTGCCTTCGCCTCTACGGTGGTGGCAGCTATGACTTTCCCGAAAAGGGGGATATCTTCATGACAGGAATTCTTTTTGCCAAGTGGAAAACATTTCTCCGAAAACCGTGGGATTTTGTGCTGTTTACGGCCATGTCCATCCTTTTTGCTTTCATCATCGGCGGCAGCAATGATATGAATACGTTAAAAATTCCGGTCTATGCCGATGAAATATCGGATAATTTGGATGCATCTTTGGAAGAGCTGGAAGGCTACCATTTTTCGTGGCTGGATGACGAAGCGAAATTAAAGGAATTGGTGGAAAACGGAAAAGCGGAGTTAGGTGTAATATTGAGGGATAAAGATTTTGAAATAATTGTCGGCATGGATTCCCCGAATGTCAGCATGGTTGAGTATGCATTAGCCGGCATTTACGAAAAAAGGATGGAGCGGGAAAAATTGACCCTTGCAATAGAGGATTTCCCGAAAGAAGAACAGGAAAGATTAAGCAAGGAGTGGGACAGTTTAAACGATAATCCGGTATTTTCCGTTCAGTCCAGTACGTTCCGGAGTGATGATGCGATTGTCTATGACAGCAATTATCATTTTCTATTCGGATTTACGCTGTTCTTCGTCATTTACACGATCGGATACACGGTTCTGCCTGTGCTGACGGAGAAACAAGCTGGGATATGGGATCGGATGATTTTGTCTCCTGCAAGGAAATGGGAAATGTATGTCGCAAATTTAGCCAATAGTTTTTTGCAAGGGTATTTGCAGATTATCGTTATATTCCTCGTCTTCCGGTATGCATTCGGATTGGATTTTCACGGGAAAATGATGGAGACATTATTGCTGATTCTGCCATATGTCTTTACCGTGGTTGCCTTATCGATGTTTCTCGTTTCTGTCGTGAAAACCGTCCAGCAGTTTAACGGTGTTTTGCCGATAGTCTCCTTAAGCATGGCAATGATTGGCGGGGCATACTGGCCGTTGGAAATCGTCGAGTCGGAAATTCTACTGACACTGTCGAAAGGAAATCCTCTAACCTACGGCATGGAAATTGTCAACGGTGTTGTCATGTACGGCTACCCGATGGAAGAGCTGCTGTTTCCGATAAGTATTTTGCTCTGTATGGGAGTTGTTTTTATGGGGATGGGCATTCACCTGATGGAGCGGAGACATATATAAATAGAAATTGAGAATTTTTGCTCATGTTTCTATAAACTACCAAACTTCCACCTCATAAAGACCTTTCTTTTTCTAGTATAATAGAAATAGAAAAAGAGAGGAGAAGCAAGGTGAGCAAAAAGAAGCTATGGATCTCTGTCATTGGCGGTTTGATAATTATTGCCATCATAATAAATTTTGCCATCGGTTACTATTTGTACGATTTGGCCATCGCGAGAAATGTGAAGGATTTCTTATCAGGAAATAAAGATCTGGAAGTTTCTGCTGAGGCGATGGATGTGTTCACCGCTGGAGATTGGCGGGATTGGGTACGAAGTCAAGATTTTGCTGTATGGGAACTGGAATCCTTTGACGGCTTAACATTAAAGGGATATTTCCTCGAAGCAAAAAAGCCGACCAATAAAGTTGTCATTTTTGCCCACGGATATTTGGGGAGAGCCAGTGACATGGGCCTTTTTGGCCAGCATTACTATGAAGAACTAGGCTACCATATGTTTACCCCAGATTTACGGGGACACGGGAAAAGCGAAGGAGACTATATCGGCTTTGGCTGGCATGACCGGCTTGATATGGTGGCGTGGATCGACCGGGTCATTGCCGAACTCGGCGAAGAGACGGAAATCATTTTGCACGGCGTTTCCATGGGAGGAGCAACGGTCTTAATGACAAGCGGGGAAAATCTTCCGGAAAATGTAAAAGGGATTGTCGCTGATAGCCCTTACTCCAGTGTTCACGACCTGTTTTCCTACCAATTGGAAAGAATGTTTCATCTTCCCGAATTTCCAATCCTTCCGACTACAGCTTTAGTAACAAAACTGAAGGCCGGGTACACGTTTAAAGAAGCTTCCGCCTTGGAACAAGTAAAGAAAACGGAAGTGCCTATTCTTTACATCCATGGAAGCAAGGATACCTTTGTTCCTACTCCGATGACGGAGAAACTGTATGATGCGACAAACAGCGAAAAAGAGCTGTTCATCGTGGAAGGGGCTTCCCATGGCGAATCCATCGTCTTAGATAAAGAAGGATATCTCCGGACGTTATATAGATTTCTGGAAACATATACAAATTGATGCAAACCGTATTCGCGGTTTGCATTTTTTTATGCAGGAAACTATCGGCTGCGGAAGCAATGCGCCCATGGTTTATTCAATTAATATGCATAAATATACAATAACGCTGTACAAATCCGGTTGATTTTGCATATTTATTTAAAAATATTAATAAATATACTTGATTATTTATACGGCAGAATCTATAATTATGAATAATTCAATTAGGGAAAAGGGAGTTTTGTCATTGAAAAAAGCAGCAATTGTTGGGGGAACGGGATACGGGGCGGTGGAGTTAGTCAGACTGTTACAGTCCCATCCGAAGATTGAAATCCGGAAAATTATTTCCCATTCCCAGTACGGAAACAGTATTGCCGAAGCATATCCCCATTTATCTCACGTTTTTGAAGTGACGATGGAAGAGTGGAATGCGGAAGAATTAAAAAATGAAATTGATATCGTCTTTTTTGCTGCCCCAGCCGGAGTGGCGAAAGAATTGATACCCGAATTGCAAGATTCCCCAATCCAATGTGTTGATTTGTCCGGCGATTTGCGGCTGAAATCAGCTGAGGATTATGAAGCATGGTATGGAATAAAAGCAGCACCGAATGCAACGCTGCAACAAGCGGTGTACGGATTAACGGAAGTATTTAAAGAAGATATAAAACATGCAAAAATCATCTCCAACCCGGGATGCTTCCCGACAGCGGCATTGCTTGGCACTGTTCCCGCCATTGTCCATAACCTGATCCAGCCCTATCCGATTATTATTGACGGAAAAACCGGAGTTTCCGGGGCGGGAAGAAAGCAAAGCGCCATGACCCATTTCTCGGAAACGAACGAAAATGTTACAGCCTATAAGGTCGGCCATCATCAGCATATTCCGGAAATTGACCAATATTTGTCCCAAGCTGGCAACCAACCGATTACAACCGTATTTACAACCCATCTCGTACCAATGACCCGCGGTTTAGTATGTACCATTTACGGCTCATTAAATCGAAATGCGGACACTGCAGAAATAATTTCCCTTTACCGAAATTTTTATGAAGGGCATCCATTCGTCCGCATTCGGGATGAAGGTCATTTTCCGACGACGAAGGAAGTATATGGCAGCAACTTTTGTGATATCGGTATCCATGCAGATGCGCGGACCAATCAGCTCATTATCGTATCTGCCATAGATAACTTAGTAAAAGGCGCTGCCGGTCAGGCAATCCAAAATGTGAACGTGATGAACGGCTGGGACGAATCGTTAGGATTAGAGGATTTTCCGGTATATCCATAGATTTATTGGCAACAGAAAGGATGATTGAAGTGATGCAAACAGCGGAAAAAATCCAATTGTTAGAAGATGGACATATAACGGATGCAAAGGGATTTATTGCCGGCGGGATCCATTGCGGCATTCGAAAAACAAAACTTGATTTCGGCTGGATTCATTCCGAAGTTCCTGCTGCAGCTGCAGGGGTATATACAGTAAATGCATTTCAGGCCGCACCTGTTCAAATTACGAAAAACACTATCGAAAAAAGCGGAACGATTCAAACGGTTATTGTCAACTCAGGTAACGCCAACTCCTGTACCGGTGAAAGAGGGATGAAAGATGCCATGGAAATGCAGCGGCTCGCAGCGGAGAAGATGCAAGTGCCGGTCCAATACGTTGCGGTTGCTTCTACCGGTGTTATCGGTGATTTTTTGCCGATGGACAAAATTCGCTTCGGCATTTCCCAAATGGATGAAAATGATAAAGCTCACCATTTTGAACAGGCTATTTTAACGACGGATACGGTAACGAAGCATGCGGCTGTTAAAGTCGAAATTGACGGGAAGATGATTGCGATTGGAGGAGCAGCAAAAGGATCCGGGATGATCCATCCGAATATGGCAACGATGCTTGGTTTTATTGCCACCGATGCTTGTGTAGAGCAGGAGAGCCTGCAGCTGGCATTACGCCAGTTGACAGATTCGACGTTCAATATGATTAGCGTTGATGGAGATTCGAGCACGAATGATATGGTCCTGCTTTTGGCAAACGGCATGAAAAAGAATAATCCGCTCCACCCTGGGCATCCGGATTGGCAATTGTTTTTGCAAGGATTGGAAACGGTCATGGCTGAATTGGCAAAAAAGATTGCCCGGGACGGAGAAGGAGCGACAAAGCTCATCGAAGTGCACGTCACCGGCGCCTCTAACAAAAGGGCGGCGAATCAGGTGGCAAAAGCGATTATTTCATCCAATCTCGTCAAAACCGCCGTCTACGGGAAAGATCCGAATTGGGGAAGAATCGTTTGTGCTATCGGGTATAGCGGCGAAACGTTTGATCTAAATAAGATTCACGTTGCCCTTGGAGACCATATTATTTTTCAGAACGGTTTAGGAACTGCAACGGAAGAAAAGATATTAAAAGATTATTTGGAAGAGGATACAGTAAAAATTTATGTCGACTTGCAAAATGGATCAGAAAAAACGGTTGCCTGGGGCTGTGATTTAACCTACGAATATATCAATATCAACGCTTCCTACCGTACTTGAGGTGATTGAAATGGAGAAAATTGTTATAAAAATTGGCGGGAGCATCGCAGGGAAATTGCCTAACTCTTTTTTTGCCAGTCTTGCTCGTTTACAAAAAATGAATAAATATCAGCTCATCATTGTCCATGGAGGCGGTCCGGAAATTAACGGAATGCTCCAGAAAATCGGCATCCAATGCCAGTTTGTGGACGGATTGCGTGTAACGACAAAGGAAGTATTAGATATTGCCGAGATGGTAATGAGCGGTTCGGTAAATAAAAATATTGTCCATCGTCTGCAGCAGGCAAATCTTTCTGCTGTTGGCATCAGCGGAGTTGACGGTGCCTTGCTCGTTTCAGAACCGGCAGATTCTTCAGGAAAACTTGGATATGTAGGCAAAGTAAAACGGGTGAATAAAGAATGGCTGGAAAAATTGCTTCACGGAGGAGCTATTCCCGTTATTTCTCCTATCGGATTGGATGAAAAAGGGGAAAAATATAATATCAATGCAGACATGGCAGCTGCAGCAGTAGCGGCAGCGGTAAACGGAAAGCTAATTTTTATAAGCGATATCCCCGGGGTCATGGAGAAGGTGGAAGGGAAAACGGTTCTTCATCCTCTTCTGAATAAAGAAAAAATCGAACAACTCATTGCTGCAAAAGTTATTCATGGCGGAATGATTCCAAAAGTACGCTCTGCTTTACAAGCGTTAACCGACGGGGCGAAAGAAACAGTAATCGTTAATGGCATTAAGCCGGACGATCTTTGGAATTACTTGCAAGGAAAAAATGCAGGAACAATCATTACGACAGAGGAGGTCCAGCATGTCTAATCCATCGATTCATTCGGAAAAAGTACTGATGAATACGTATCAGCGGTTTCCTCTCCGGCTAGTGAAAGGAAGAGGAAGCTATGTCTGGGATGAAGAAGGAAGAAAGTATTTGGACTATACCTCCGGCATTGCCGCGTGCAACCTAGGTCATAATCCTGATTCTGTCAATAAAAAGGTGAAAGAACAGCTCGATTTATTATGGCATTGTTCCAATTTGTTTGAAATCCCGCTTCAGGAACAGCTTGCTGCACTGCTTACGGAAAACAGCATTTTTGACCAGGTGTTTTTCTGCAATAGCGGGGCTGAAGCAAACGAAGCAGCGATTAAACTGGCAAAAAAATATGCGAAAGATTGCGGGAATCCGGAAAGAACGGAAATCGTTACCTTTTATAATTCCTTCCACGGTCGCACCGGTACGACGATGGCTGCAACGGGCCAGGAAAAAATTCATCGCGGGTTCACGCCGCTGACTCCGGGGTTCCGCTACTTGCCCTTTAATGATCAGCAAAGTTTGGAAGAGATTCATAACGGAAAAACGACTGCTGTTTTATTGGAACTAGTGCAAGGGGAAGGCGGAGTGAATGTGGCCCATCCGGAATGGGTCCGCCAGCTAAAACAGGTTTGCGAAGAAAATGATATTTTATTTATCGTGGATGAAGTTCAGACGGGAATCGGGAGAACAGGCACCTTATTTGCCTATGAACAATTTGGGGTGGAGCCGGACATCATCACTTTGGCAAAAGGTCTAGGTTCCGGTTTTCCTGTTGGAGCAGTTTTGGCGAAAGAAAAAGTGGCCGCATCCTTTCAGCCGGGAACCCATGGCAGCACTTTTGGCGGAAACCCGTTAGCGATGAGTGCAGGAATGGAAACGATTGAAACGATCCTTGAGGGAAATATCCTTCAAGAGGTCAAACAGAAGGAAAAGCAGCTTATGGCCGACATAATTCGGTTGCAGCAATCCTATTCTCGCATCAAAGAAATTCGCGGACTCGGTCTATTGATCGGGATGGAATTGGAGGGTGCGGCATCTTTTATCGTCGAACAGCTGCAGAAGCGGAATATACTTGTGCTAACCGCCGGACCGAATGTTGTAAGAATTTTGCCTCCGCTAACAACAACGTTGGACGAATTGGCATTATTCATCGGGCAATTGGAGGAGATATTGTTAGAGGAGGTGGGAAGGTGACGAAAGGCTATATCGTTTTGGAAACAGGTGATGTTTTTCAGGGGGAGTGGATTGGAGCAGAGCGAGAAGCGGAGGGAGAGGTCGTATTTTATACCGGAATGACCGGGTATCAGGAAATATTGACCGACCCTTCCAGTGCCGGCCACATTGTCGCCTTCAGCTATCCGATTATCGGCAATTATGGAATCCATCCGCTGTACAAGAAAGGGGAAGGGATTGCGGCGGCCGCTGTCCTTGTCAGTGATTTATGCGATGAACCAAGCCATTATGGATCTATCCATTCTT
Organism: Compostibacillus humi; assembly: GCF_014637175.1. Lineage (GTDB taxonomy): Bacteria > Bacillota > Bacilli > Bacillales > Amphibacillaceae > Oceanobacillus > Oceanobacillus humi. The sequence continues at coordinate 20,938 of NZ_BMEV01000050.1, forward strand.
TGGAAGAAGAGCTGATTAGAAAAAATATTCCCGGATTAAAACAGGTGGATACCCGTGCTTTGACGGCCGTCCTCCGTAAACACGGATCGATAAAGGGCAAAATCGTAAAGGAAAAAGAAACATATGCCGGACCGTGGAAGGAAATTGATACTGTATCCCTGATACAATCCTATTCGGTTTCACGTATAGCAGAATGGGGTAGAGGAAAATATCATCTCGTCATTGTCGACTTTGGACAAAAAAATTTCCTTCTTCAATATTTGGCGGCGAAAGGATATCGGGTTACTGTCGTGCCTTTTCATACCTCGTTTGCAAGTATAAAGGAATTAAAACCGGACGGAGTCATTATTGGCACCGGGCCGGGAAATCCATCCGATTTACCTTTTCTTTTGCCAACAATAAAAAAGATTGCAGAACATTACCCTGTCCTTGGCATCGGCCTGGGACATCAGCTAATTGCATTAGTTTATGGCTGCAAAACTGAAAAAATGCTGTTGGGACACCGGGGAGAAAATTATGCCGTAAAAAATACGGAAACAGGAAAAGTGCTTATTACATCGCAAAACCACGGCTTTACTGTTATGAAAGACAGTATCGATTCCGAAACGTTTAAAGTTCAATTTTTCAACGTGAATGACGGTACTCCAGAAGGATTGCTCCACCAATATTTGCCGGTACAGACGGTTCAGTTTCATATCTATTCTGAAGAAACGGCTCAAGTGTTGGATTCTTATTTACAGAAGGTGGAGGCAGTGAGGGGGATTGGCTATGTCCATGCGTGATGCAGTAAAAAAGGTGCTCGTCATCGGCTCCGGACCGATTGTAATCGGGCAGGCGGCTGAATTTGATTATGCAGGAACACAAGGCTGTCTTGCCCTCAAGGAGGAAGGAATCGAAGTAATATTAGTAAACAATAACCCGGCAACGATCATGACCGATGAGCAAATTGCAGATCGGGTATACATGGAACCGTTAGAGATAAATACATTGGAAAAAATTATTGCAAAGGAAAGACCGGATGGATTAATAGGGACTCTAGGCGGGCAAACGAGTTTAAACTTAACGGTAAAACTGCATGAAAAAGGAATTTTAGAACGGTACGGCGTAAAGCTGTTAGGGACTTCTGTACAATCTATCCAAAAAGGGGAGGACAGGGAAAAGTTTCGCCAGTTAATGGTAGACATCGGCGAACCTGTGGCCGACTCCCGAGTAGTTGAAACGGTGGAAGAAGGGCTTGCATTTATCAAAGATATCGGCTTTCCGGTGATTTTGCGTCCAGCCTATACCCTTGGCGGGGAAGGGGGAGGGTTTGCCAATAATGAACAGGAATTCCTTTCGCTTCTGGAAAAAGGGCTAAAACTTAGTCCTATCGGTCAAGTTCTAGTAGAAAGAAGCATTCAAGGCTGGAAAGAAATTGAGTTTGAAGTAATGCGGGATGCCAACGATACGTGCATCATTATTTGCAATATGGAAAATATCGATCCGGTAGGAGTGCATACGGGTGACTCAATCGTCGTTGCCCCGTCCCAAACATTATCCCACCGCCAATACCATATGCTGCGTAAAGCCTCTATAAAAGTCATACGGGCATTGGAAGTAATCGGAGGATGCAATATCCAGTTTGCCCTTCATCCCCAGTCAAATGAATATTTTGTTATCGAAGTAAATCCGCGGGTCAGCCGTTCATCTGCCCTCGCCTCAAAAGCTACCGGCTATCCGATTGCCCGCATTGCAACAAAATGCGCCCTCGGCTATCATTTGGATGAAATTATCAATCCAATTACAGGAAATACGTACGCTGCGACGGAACCGGCATTAGATTATGTCGTCGTCAAACTTCCTCGCTTTCCCTTTGATAAATTTACCGAAGGAGATCGCAAACTCGGTACACAGATGAAAGCAACAGGGGAAGCAATGGCATTGGATCGCACTTTTGAGGGGGCATTAAACAAAGCGATTCGTTCCATGGAATTACAAGTAAACAGTTTGGAATGGCCGGGACTGAAAGAAAAATCTGATTCCGAATTGAAGGAATTGCTGCATGCTCCAAACGACATCCGCCTGTTTGCCATCGGTGAGGCGCTCAAGCGCGGATTTGGCGTAAGCGCAATTCAAGCGTTAACCGGGATCGACAGATGGTATTTGCGAAAGCTGGAAAAGATTATGCAGCTGGAGCAGACTTTGTCCTCCCATCGCTGGCCAAATGTACCGACATCTTTATTAACACAGGCAAAAAAGATAAACATGAGCGATGAGCGAATTGCATCATTGCTTCAATGCACACCAAAACAATTAAGAGAAACTTATCAGGAAATCGGCCTGCAGCCAGCTTTTAAGCTTGTCGATAGCTGTGCCGGGGAATTTGCGGCTGAAACTCCTTATTATTATTCGACCTGGAACGGAATTGATGAAGTGTCACCGTCCGAAAAACGGAAAATTCTTATTGTCGGCTCCGGTCCAATCCGGATTGGGCAAGGCATTGAATTTGACTACTGCTCCGTCCATGCCGCCAAAGCAGTAAAAAAATCAGGGTACGAAGCAATTATTATGAACAATAATCCGGAAACCGTCAGCACCGATTACTCGATAGCGGACCGTCTCTATTTTGAACCGCTGGCCCTGGAAGATGTATTATCCGTTTCTATAAAGGAACAAGTGGATGGGGTTCTTCTCCAATTTGGCGGCCAAACGGCAATTAATCTGGCAAATCAATTGCAGGAAGAAGGAGTGCCCATTTTGGGAACGCAGCCGGAACATATGGATCAAATGGAAAATCGGGAACAATTTTATCGGTTTTTGCAATCTTTAAATATTCCCCACATTGCCGGCTTTACCGTTGAATATAAAGAGCAATTGACAGAGAGGGCAAAGGAAATCGGTTTTCCGGTGCTTTTGCGACCGTCCTACGTTATTGGCGGCCAGTCGATGTTCATCTGTTATTCGGAGGAAGAGCTTTTTCACTATGTAAAAAGAATCGAACAGGATACGAATGGTCAATGCTGGCCGCTCCTTGTTGACCCGTATTTGCCAGGACTCGAATGCGAGATGGATGTCATTAGCGATGGAAAAGATATTGTCGTACCCGGCATATTTGAACATATTGAAAAAGCAGGAGTGCATTCTGGTGACAGCATGAGTGTTTTGCCGGCACAATCGTTGTCTGACGAAGTAAAGCAGCAGATGCTGGAGACAGCAAGAAAAATCAGCTGCGCCTTGCCGGTTATCGGAATGATGAACATTCAATTTGTATTCCATGATGAAACATTATATGTCTTAGAAGTAAATCCTAGGTCCAGCCGCACGGTGCCTTTCCTCAGCAAAGTGACGGGCATTCCGATGGTGGATTGGGCGGTACAAGTCCAATTAGGGATGCCGTTAAAGAAATTGTCCGACAAGCTCGGTTTATTGCCGGAACCATCTTTTTATACGATAAAAGCTCCTGTTTTTTCCGCCAGCAAGCTAAAAGGGGTTGACCATGCACTAGGCCCGGAAATGAAATCAACCGGCGAAATTATCGGTTTAGGATTTACAAAAAATACAGCTTTAAAAAAGGTGCTGCCGTATGTCGGAAAGGTTTCAGAAGAGGAAAAAGCTTCTGGCCGGCTATTTGTGTCAATTGCAGACCGCAAAAAGGAGGAAAGTCTTTCCCTTGTCAGGCAGTTTGCAAACTTAAATTTTTCCATTTGTGCAACGGCAGGAACGGCAGACTTTTTACAGCAGCATAGAATAAATGTAACGAAGATAAAAAATGATAAAGCCGAAATATTGGATTTTTGGCAGCATTCGCCGCCAGCCATCGTCCTAAACATTCCAAATGAAGGAAGGAAAAAAGAAAAAATCGGATTTTTCATTCGGGAATTATCTGTACGTCATCAAATTCCTTATTTTACGAGTCTGGAAACGTTACAGGCTGTGCTCGATTCCCTTTCCAGGGAAACTGCAGAAGAAGAGATTCTGTCATTACAGGAATATTTAAATCGGCACAAAATACTTTATTAAGTGTATAGAATGCTAATCAAAAGGGAGGCATCTCTTTTTGATTAGCATTTTTTCCTAAATGCTAGTATATTGTAACTCAACTTTCGCACGCTTAAAATTGCTCTAAACCCTTGATATATTTGAATGCAGACTAAGTTGATCATGCCGCATTTGCCTTTATTTCATCGTTACTACGAAAAGCCTTC
>NZ_BMEV01000051.1 GCF_014637175.1 Compostibacillus humi
AAGGGGTTCTGTACCCTTTTAACACAGATTCTCAGAGAAAAAATTTATTGAAACGAAAAAACAAAGGAAAAATCAAAGGTGAGGGAGACCTCCCGTAAATACTTGACAGACTCCCCAATGAATTTCCTCTTGCTTTCTCGAAAAAAAAGCGTTATGCTAGTAAACGTGAACCGTCCCTTGGCAAATCGTAACTCCGGCGATTGCTAGGAGACTGGGGATAATAAATTATAGGAGGTGCCATTATGGCTATTTCACAAGAACGCAAAAATGAAATCATCAACGAGTTTAAAATTCATGAAAACGATACAGGTTCTCCAGAAGTGCAAATCGCTGTACTTACTGCAGAAATCAATGCGTTGAATGAGCATTTGCGGGTGCACAAGAAAGACCATCATTCCCGCCGCGGACTATTGAAGATGGTTGGGAAGCGTCGTAATTTGTTAACTTACTTAAGAAACAAAGACGTAACCCGTTATCGTGAACTAATTAAACGTCTAGGCTTGCGCCGTTAATGAGAAGCAGGAGTTATCCTGCTTCTTCTATTATATAGAAACATGTTGAAGCATATTGCCTAAGCTGGAAACAGCAGTTTAATCCCGCCGCTTCGTACATAAAATTTACAAACTAGAGTATAAAATATAAAATGATGATAGATAAGTATGTCGTATTGAAAGGAGCACAAGATACATGCCAGAAGAAAAGCAAGTTTTCTCCACAGAAATTTCCGGAAAACCATTTGTCGTAGAAATCGGCGAATTGGCAAAACAAGCAAATGGCGCTTGTATGGTCCATTATGGAGATACATCCGTGTTATCGACAGCAACTGCGTCGAAAGAACCAAAGGATTTACCTTTTTTCCCGTTAACAGTCAATTATGAGGAACGGCTATATGCCGTCGGAAAAATTCCGGGCGGATTTATTAAACGGGAAGGACGTCCAAGCGAAAAAGCAATTCTTTCTTCCCGACTGATTGATCGCCCGATTCGGCCCATGTTTCCTGACGGTTTTCGCAATGAAGTACAAGTAATCAGCACGGTGATGAGTGTTGACCAGGACTGTTCATCAGAAATTGCAGCAATGATCGGTTCATCGATTGCTTTAAGCATTTCCAATATTCCGTTTAAACAGCCGATTGCAGGTGTTCACGTCGGCCGGGTCGATGGGGAATTCATCATCAATCCGACGGTGGAACAGCATGAAAAAAGCGATATTGAATTAACGGTAGCCGGAACGAAGGACGCCATTAATATGGTTGAAGCCGGGGCCAATGAAGTTCCGGAAGAAGTCATGCTGGAAGCCATTATGTTTGGCCATGAAGAAATTAAGCGGCTTGTCGCATTCCAGGAGGAAATTATCCAGGCTGTCGGTCAGGAAAAAATGGAAGTGCCGTTATTTGAAATAGATAGCGAATTGGAAGCCAAAGTGGAAAAGGAAGCAAAGGAAAAATTGCTGGCGGCTATCCAAGTGAAAGAAAAACATGCAAGAGAAGAAGCCATTGACAAAGTAAAAGAAGAAGTACTGGAATTATATGCGGAAGAAGAAGAGGAAATTGTCGAGCAAGTGAAAACGATTTTGGATAAAATGGTGAAGGATGAAGTACGACGGTTAATAACCGTTGAAAAGATACGGCCAGACGGCAGAAAAGCAGACGAAATCCGTCCATTGTCCTCCCGAGTCGGACTGCTGCCTCGCGCCCACGGTTCAGGCCTTTTTACCCGCGGACAAACACAGGCATTAAGTGTTTGTACCCTTGGAGCATTAGGCGATGTGCAAATATTAGACGGACTGGACTTGGAAGAATCGAAGCGGTTCATGCACCATTATAACTTCCCGCATTTTAGTGTCGGTGAAGTCGGACCGATCCGCGGACCAGGCCGCCGGGAAATTGGTCACGGAGCTCTAGGTGAACGGGCGTTGGAAAAAGTTGTCCCTTCGGAAAAAGAATTTCCGTACACAATACGGTTAGTGTCGGAAGTATTGGAATCGAACGGTTCTACTTCCCAGGCAAGCATTTGTGCCAGCACACTGGCAATGATGGATGCCGGGGTTCCGATTAAAGCGCCGGTAGCAGGAATTGCCATGGGCTTAGTGAAATCGGGAGATGACTATACGATTCTGACGGATATTCAAGGGATGGAAGATGCTTTAGGTGATATGGACTTTAAAGTTGCCGGTACGGAAAAAGGCGTAACGGCCCTGCAAATGGACATTAAGATTGAAGGACTATCTAAAGAAATTTTGCAGGAGGCATTAATGCAGGCACGGAAAGGTCGCCTGGAAATATTAAAATCGATGATGCAAACAATCGATAAACCGCGGGAGCAGCTGTCCATCTACGCACCGAAAATTTTAACGATGGAAATCAATCCGGAAAAAATCCGTGAAGTCATTGGACCGAGCGGAAAGCAAATAAATCAAATTATTGATGAAACCGGAGTGAAAATCGATATTGAACAAGATGGAACGATTTTTATTTCCTCCACTGATCCGGAAATGAATGAAAAGGCGAAGAAAATTATTGAAGATATCGTCCGGGAAGTAGAAGTAGGACAAATGTACCTCGGAACGGTGAAGCGGATCGAAAAATTCGGTGCCTTCGTCGAATTGTTTAAAGGAAAAGACGGGTTAGTCCATATTTCCGAGCTGGCAGAGGAAAGAACAAATAAAGTAGAAGATGTCGTTTCCATCGGGGATCAAATTTTAGTAAAAGTGAAAGAAATTGACCGTCAAGGGCGGATTAATCTGTCCCGAAAAGCCGTCCTTAAAGAAGAACGGGAAAAGCGGGAAAAAGCAAAACAATAAACGGAAAGAAAGAAGCTGTCATGACAGTTTCTTTTTTGCTTTCGGGACCCTTCCAGTCATACCTTGTCCAAGCCAGTCATAAGGTAGTAGGGGAGGGGTTTAAATGCAACGATTCGATAAATATGTCAATCTATTCGTATTTGTCATCCTCGTAGCCTTAGTTTTTCAATTCAATCTTTCTTACAACCCGTTTTCTGCAAGTGAAGAAGTAATTTCCTCCATAACGGAAACCGTAAAAAAGGAAGAAAAATTAAAACAGGAAATCAAGGAAAAAAGCAAGGAATATTATCAGGCGCCAGATAACGCCTATATAGACAAAGTTTGGAAGAAAACTCCCGGCCGGAATGGACTAGAAGTGGATGTGGAGAAGTCCTATAAAAAAATGAAAGAAAATGGCAAGTTTGATGAATCATTGCTCGTCTTCCGGGAAATCACACCGAAAGTTCATTTGGAAGATTTGCCCCCTTCTCCGATATACCGGGGACATCCGGAAAAAGATATGGTTGCCTTTTTAATAAACGTTTCCTGGGGTACCGAATACATACCGGATATTTTGCAAATACTACATGACAGGAAAGTAAAAGCGAGCTTTTTTATTGAAGGAAAGTGGGCAAAAGAAAATGCCAATCTGGTAAAAATGATTAAAGAACAAGGACATACAATCGGCAATCATGCTTATAATCATCCGGATATGGCGAGAATTTCAAAGGACGAAATTTACAACCAATTGTCCCAAACGAATGATATATTAAAAGCGATAACAGGTGAAGCACCGAAATGGTTTGCGCCTCCAAGCGGAAGCTATAATCAGCAGGTAGTAGAAATTGCCCATAATTTAGATATGGAAACGGTTCTTTGGACGGTTGATACAATTGATTGGAAGAATCCGGCAATTTCTGTTATGATAAATCGCGTAAATAATAAAATTCATCCTGGTGCTACGGTTCTAATGCATCCGACAGAGGCCATTCGGGCCGGTTTAAATGATTTAATAGATTTAATGAAAGAAAAGGGCTATCGGATTGGAACGATTGAATCATTAGTTAGTGAGGATCGGTAATGCATCTTGAATTTTGCTGACATAGGAGGATAAACGTTGATACAGAGATATACGTGTAAAAATGGAGTGCGAATTGTATTAGAAGATATTCCTGCTGTACGCTCTGTTACGATCGGTATTTGGGTATTAACCGGGTCGAGAAATGAAACGGAGGCAAATAATGGCATTTCCCATTTCCTTGAACACATGTTTTTTAAAGGCACGGAAACAAGAAGCGCAAGGGATATAGCAGAAGCTTTTGATTCCATTGGAGGACAAATAAACGCTTTTACATCAAAGGAGTATACATGCTATTACGCAAAAATTTTAGATACGCATAAAGAATATGCGTTAGAGATTTTAGCAGATATGTTTTTTCATTCTACCTTTGATGAAGAAGAAATGGAACGGGAAAAAAAAGTTGTATATGAAGAAATCAAAATGTACGAAGATACGCCCGACGACATTGTTCATGATTTGCTGGCAAAAGCGTCCTTTGGCAATCATCCACTCGGATATTCCATCTTAGGGACGGAAGAGAGACTGCAGTCTTTTACACCAGATGATTTGCGGAACTATATTAAAGAACGGTATACACCGGAAAATGTCGTCATTTCCGTTGCAGGTAATGTAGATGAATCGTTTTTTAAGGAAATCGAAAAATACTTCGGAAATTATGAATCACAAAGCAAAGGCACAAATATAGAAAAAGCCACCTTTGTCGGTCAAAGTATTGAACGAAATAAAGATACAGAGCAAGCCCACCTTTGTTTAGGGTTTGACGGACTTCCTGTTGGCGATGAAAATATTTACAGTTTGATTGTAATGAATAACGTGCTTGGCGGCAGCATGAGCTCCCGTTTATTTCAAGAGGTTAGGGAAAAACAAGGTCTAGCCTATTCTGTGTTTTCGTATCATTCTTCTTTTCAGGATAATGGGCTGCTTACTATATATGCCGGAACAGGAAAAGAACAATTGCCGATACTGCGGGACACGATTGAACGGACATTGGACAAATTAATCAAACACGGAATTACCGATAAAGAATTGCACAATAGCAAAGAACAGTTAAAAGGCAGTTTGATGCTTGGACTGGAAAGCACGAATAGCCGAATGAGCCGAAACGGAAAAAATGAATTATTGCTGAAACGGCATCGTACATTAGACGAAATGCTTCAGGAAATCGACAAAATTACCCATGAATCGATCAATAAAGTAATCGAAAATGTATTTACTCAGCCGGCTGCAAGCGCGTTGATTGCTCCATTTTCTAAATCGAATTAATACGGGAATAGTCCTCTTAGACAATGCATATGGATGTACTAGTGAATGTAAAGGAGGAAGTCCTGTGCGTTTTAAAGATATCGGTTCCAAAGAAATCGTCAACGTCAATAAAGGTACCCGGCTGGGAATTTTAGGACAAACCGATCTGGAAATCAATGAAAGAACTGGGCAGATTGAAGCCTTTATTATTCCGAATTATAAATGGTTTGGTTTAAAAAAAGAAAATGAAGAGACGAAAATTCATTGGTCATCGATTAAAAAAATCGGCGAAGATATGATTTTGGTGGAAATGGACGCAAGCAAATAATAGCAGCAGTAAGGAAGTAGACTAGTATAACGGCATACTAGTCTATTTTTTTGTTTTTTTAATGGTTCAGACACTCCTATGCAGAATCGTCATAAGCTATATAGAATGATAAGCAACTATGTCTGGAGGGTATGGAAGCGAATGAACCGATATATTGCCGTCATCGGTGGAGATGCTCGATACATCGAATTAATACGACAATTACAAATTGTTCCAAATACAACGATTATCCTCGTCGGTTTCGATAAGCTGGAACAAGGCTTTATCGGACTGAAACAAATGGAACTGTCTGAATTGGAAGCAGAAAAATTAGATGTTGTTATATTGCCAATAACAGGTACAGACAAGGAAGGATATGTGGAGACGGTTTTTTCTGATCAAAAAATTAAGTTAACCGCCGATTGGTTCGGACGGTTAAAAAAGTCTGCAATCATATTTACAGGGATTACAAGTCCATATTTAACGGAAAAAGCAGAACAAACAGGGATTACATTAATCCCGCTTTTAGATCGAGACGATGTTGCAATTTATAATTCAATACCGACAGCTGAAGGAGCGATTATGCTTGTAATCGAACATACCGACCATACGATTCATTCATCCCGGATTATCGTTACCGGTTTTGGAAGAGTCGGCAACACGGTTGCGAACAAATTCGCCAGTCTAGGTGCCAAAGTTTCGGTAGCCGCGAAAAGCATCCGGGATTTAGCACGGATTACCGAAATGGGACTGACAGCAATTCCGCTGGATAAACTTGCCGACTTTTCCAGTGACTGTGACGTCATCATAAACACGATTCCGGCTTTAGTCATTGACCAAAAGGTGATCCAGCATCTGCCGTCCCATGCGAAAATCATCGATTTGGCCTCCAGTCCTGGAGGTACCGATTTTGCCTATGCAAAGCAGCGGGGAATCGAAGCTTTTTTGGCCGGAAGTTTGCCGGGAATAGTCGCTCCGAAAACAGCAGGAAAAATATTGGCTGATGTTATAAAACAGATTTTACTGGAGGAGAGGGGATAAGAATGCCTTTTCAAGGAAAACGAATTGGGTTTGGAATTACCGGTTCCCATCATACGTTCAGCCGTGCCTTTGCCCAAATTGAAAACTTAGTGGCAAAAAAAGCAGAAGTGTATCCGGTAGTTTCTTTTACGGTGCAGCATACGGATACGAAATTCGGCAAGGCTGAAGACCATTTACAGCGATTGGAAGAAATTACCGGCAGAAAGGTCGTCAAAACGATGCCAGACGCAGAACCGTTTGGACCGGATTTGCCTTTAGACTGTATGATTATTGCACCCTTGACCGGGAACTCGATGGCAAAACTTGCCAACGGAATTACCGATTCTCCGCCGCTCATGGCAGCAAAATCGACATTAAGAAACGAAAAACCGGTAGTTTTAGGAATTACGACAAACGACGCCCTCGGATTAAACGGAAAAAATTTAATGCAGCTATTAAGCACGAAAAATATATATTTTATTCCTTTCGGGCAGGATAGTCCTTTTAAAAAACCGAATTCATTAGTCGCAAATTTAGATTTGCTGGAAGAAACGGTGCGTTTAGCAATGGACTCCAAACAAATTCAGCCAATTCTTATTCCTTATATCGACTAAAGTGTGTTAAAATATAAAATTAAGAAATCACAAAACTTTGGGGAGGAGTCATTTGAATGACAGGAAAATCACTTTATAATGTGGCAGTAGTCGGAGCTACAGGTGCAGTAGGACAGAAAATCATATCCCTTTTACAAGAAAAAAAATTTCCAATAAATGAAATAAAGTTATTATCTTCGAAACGATCCGCCGGAACGAAAATCCGGTTTAACGATAAAACGATTACCGTGGAGGAAGCGACTCCGGATAGTTTTGAAGGGGTGGATATCGCCCTATTTTCTGCCGGAGGTTCGGTATCGAAACAGCTGGCAAAGGAAGCGGTCAAACGGGGTGCAGTTGTCGTGGACAATACGAGTGCATTCCGTATGGATGAGAAGGTTCCCCTTGTTGTGCCGGAAGTGAATGAAGAAGATTTGGCCCGACACGAAGGAATTATCGCCAATCCGAATTGTTCCACCATTCAAATGGTGACCGCATTAAAACCAATACGTGACCATTTCGGCCTAAAACGAGTTATCGTGTCGACATATCAAGCTGTATCTGGAGCCGGCAACCAGGCTGTAGAAGAATTGGAAAAGCAAGTAGAACAATATATGAATAAGGAAGAAATGACGGCTGACATATTGCCTGTAAAAGGTGATAAAAAGCATTATCCGATTGCCTTTAATGCCTTGCCGCAAATCGATGTTTTCCAAGATAACGGGTATACGTTTGAAGAAATGAAAATGATTAATGAAACGAAAAAAATCTTGCACGATGACAGTTTGTCCGTCGCTGCTACCTGTGTACGCCTGCCGTTCATTACTTCCCATGCCGAAAGCGTTTATATTGAAGTGGAAAAAAAAGGCGTAACTGTCGGAGATTTATGGAAAGTGTTGGAAGAGCAGCCGGGGGTTACCGTTATGGATGATCCAGCAACACAAACATATCCGACCCCATTGCAAGCGGCTAACAAGGAAGACGTTTTTGTAGGGAGAGTAAGAAAGGATCTCGACCATGAAAAAGGATTCCATTTCTGGGTCGTGTCCGATAACCTGCTTAAAGGAGCAGCCTGGAATACAGTTCAAATCGCCAGCAGCTTAATCCAAAATAATTGGTTACAGAAGAAGTAATATCGAGGTGTTCATATGCAAATAGTCGTTCAAAAATTCGGCGGAACATCGGTAAAGTCGGAGAAAACGAGAAAGCATGTTATTAAACATATTAAACATGTCCTTGAGCGGGACAGAAAATTAGTAGTCGTAGTATCTGCCCTAGGACGCAAACCAAGTCCCTATGCTACGGATACACTGCTCGATTTGGTAGATTATCCAAACCATGCCAATTCCAACCGGGAAATTGACCTGCTCCTTTCTTGCGGTGAAATTATTTCTGCAGTTGTCCTTTCCAATGAGCTGCAAAAACATCAGATTCAAGCAACAGCACTAACCGGTGCTCAAGCCGGGATCATTACGACAGAAGATTTTACATCGGCAAAAATAAAAAAAGTAAATCCGGAAAGGCTGTTAAAGGAACTGGAAAAAAACGATGTTGTTGTCGTTGCGGGATTTCAAGGAAAGTCCGAATCCGGTGAGACAACAACCATCGGGAGAGGCGGAAGCGATACGACTGCTGCAGCCTTAGGAGCAGCACTGCAGGCGGAAAGCATTGAAATTTTTACCGATGTCAATGGAGTAATGACAGCTGATCCGAGAATGGTGAAAAAAGCCCAGTCACTTGATGTTGTAACTTATTCGGAAATATGCAATTTAGCGTATCAAGGGGCAAAAGTTATTCATCCCCGGGCAGTGGAAATCGCCATGCAGGCTAAAATTCCGATGCACATTCGTTCTACCTATTCCATGGATTCGGGAACATTGATTACTGCATCCCGGCAGGAACAACTTGGAACCGATATCCCTGATCGTCTCATTACAGGAATCGCCCATATGTCCCAATTGACGCAAATTCGGGTGCAAACGAAGGAAGAATCTTACCGCAAACAGTCTGAAGTGTTTAAGGCGATGGCTGAAGCGGGAATTTCATTGGATTTTATTAATATTTCTCCTGCAGGTGTTGTGTTTACAGTGCCAAATGCATTGGCGGAGACGGCGGTATCGATTTTGCGCAATCTCGGTTTCCATTTGGAAACGACGGAAAATTGCGCGAAAGTATCGGCTGTCGGCGCCGGCATGACCGGTGTGCCGGGAGTTGCTGCCAAGATTGTTCAGGCACTGACTGATAAAGGGGTAGAAATACTGCAATCGGCAGACAGTCATACGACAATATGGGTGCTCGTCCATGAAAAGCATTTAAAAGTGGCCGTCAACGCCCTGCACGACATTTTTGAATTAGATCATATTAATCAGTCGATGAAAAAACTGATTATGAAATAAACAGGTCCGCGAAAACGAATTTCGCGGACCTGTTTTTTTGTCAGGGGAAATCAATCGCTGTTTGGCCAATAAATCTGGCTGCTCTATACGCATTGGATTGTCATTTACGTTCATACTATGGATGAGTTTTGTAAAAGGAGATGAACATCGATGACAAAAGATGCAGGTAAAAAAGAAGAACAGCAATCCGGATCTTCGTTAGTACAAAAAATTCAGGCATTAGGACAGACGAATGTTCCGCAAGCACCCGATTCCAATATCCATGTCCTATCCATTATTGGCCAGGTGGAAGGACATATGCAATTGCCGCCGCAAAATAAAACGACAAAATATGAACATTTGCTCCCTCAACTGATTGCGATTGAACAAAATCCAAAAATTGAAGGGATGATTATATTACTGAACACCGTTGGCGGTGATGTGGAAGCCGGCCTTGCCTTATCAGAGATGATTGCCTCCATGTCTAAACCTACCGTATCCATCGTACTTGGGGGAGGACATTCCATCGGTGTGCCGATAGCAGTATCGACCGATTATTCCTTTATCGTCCCGACTGCTACGATGACAATCCACCCGATCCGTCTAACCGGACTAGTAATTGGCGTTCCGCAAACCTTTGAATATTTGGATAAAATGCAGGAAAGGGTGATACAGTTTGTCATTAACCATTCCAATATTAAAGAAGAAAAATTTAAAGATTTAATGTTTGCCAAAGGAAATTTAACGAGAGACATCGGCACCAATGTCGTTGGCCGGGAAGCGGTCGAATACGGATTAATCGATGAAGTTGGCGGAGTAAAGGAAGCAATGGAAAAATTGAACGAGCTGATCCAAAAATCAAAACCAGATGATGAAAGTCAGGTGATTCAGTAATGTTATATACTCCATTAGATTATTCCGAAATTTTCCCCCCGTCAGATGAAGAATTTGCCAATCGGAAATATGTAAACCATGAGGGGAAATTGTTCGTCATCGACAAAACCGAAGAAGGCACATACCAATTAGTCCAGCTGATTTCTTCAAATCCCCATGACTATTTGAATAATGATTACCTTCCTGGAACGACATTAACATGATACTTCCACAAATTGGATTTATGTTATAATAGTGGTAATGTAAATCGAATTTTTGTGTCACAATACTTCGCTTTCACTTTTTACCAAGGGCGACTGATGATGTTTAGCGCCCTTTGGTTGTTTTTGCGGTCACTTCGACCGAAAGCAGACTGTATTCTTTAACAGTCCAGGAGTAATTCCGTTCAAATGGAACGCGATGGTTCGAATCACGCAAAATCGAAATTGCTTTATTGTTGTATTTATTTGTGCATCAATGGCAATAAATAGAATTAGTAGATTTCCATTTAAAATCTGGAAATCTATGAAAATAGAGGTGATTAAGATTTGGCAAAAAAAAAACGCAGGAAAAAAAGGAATACGAAAAAAAACAGGCAGCTGAAATACGAATTGACTGGCCTGTTATTAATATTTCTGGCCATTTTTGGCAGCGGTGCATCGGCAATTAGCGACGGGGTCATCCCCGGCGGTTTGGATCATTTTTTCCGGCTTTTATTAGGAATCTGGTATTTTATCGCATCGATCTTTTTGCTGATTACGGGTCTGTATATGCTGATTAAAAGGAAAAAGCCTAATTTCCTCCATCGCAGACTTGTCGGATTCTATCTATTTTTTGCCGGAGTTCTCCTCTTAACCCATATTCAGATTTTCGAAGATTTAGTCCGGGAAAATATTACGATTATCGGAACAACATGGGACAATATGATGGAGTACCTGCTGGGGAATGGGACGACGCTGGACATTGGCGGGGGAATGATCGGAGCAGTCCTTTTTACGTTTTGCCATTATTTGTTTTCATTAGCCGGTTCAAAAATCGTTGCCGTTTTTGCCATGGTTATCGGCTTGCTCTTTATTAGCGAAAAGTCCCTCGGTGAAATATTTTCAAAGGCCGCAAAACGAATAAAAACACGCTGGAAGAAGATTCGGACGAGCTGGCAACAGCGGGTTGAGGAAAGAAGGGAAGCCCGGGAGACACAGCTCTTTCAGGAAGAACAGGAAGAGCTGCCGCTGGCAGATGAAGAACCTGTCATCAATGATTTTGCAGATGTAACGTATATGATGGAACAGGAAACGCCAGAACAGATAGTGGTAGAATCGGATGAAGCAGAAGAAGTTGACTACTCCATGACGGTAACCGAGCAGGAAAATTATGACTATGAATTGCCTTCCATTGATTTGCTCGACGAACCGAAACATACGGCAGAACAGCAGGAACGTTCAGAAATTCAGGCAACGGTAAAGAAATTGGAAAAAACTTTCCGCAGCTTTGGCGTAAACGCCCGGGTAACAAAAGTACATGTCGGACCTGCTGTAACGAAATACGAAGTTTTCCCTGAATTAGGGGTAAAGGTGAGCAAAATCGTCAGTTTGCACGATGATTTAGCTTTAGCTTTGGCCGCAAAAGATTTGCGGATTGAAGCCCCGATTCCCGGAAAGTCTGCCGTCGGTATCGAAGTGCCGAATAAAGAAGTGGCAATGGTTTCGTTAAGAGAAGTACTGGATAACACTTGGAATCAGAAACAATCCAAATTATTAGTTGCCCTCGGAAGGGATATATCCGGTGATGCGGTAGTAGCTGAATTAAATAAAATGCCCCACTTGCTCATTGCCGGTGCAACAGGAAGCGGGAAAAGCGTCTGTATTAACGGCATTATTACGACGATTTTAATGCGGACGAAACCCCATGAAGTAAAAATGATGATGATTGATCCGAAAAAAGTGGAATTAAACGTCTATAACGGCATTCCCCATTTGCTTGCTCCTGTTGTTACCGATCCGAGAAAGGCTTCGAGGGCATTAAAGAAAGTTGTGGCGGAAATGGAAAGGCGCTATGAACTATTTTCCGATACCGGCACGCGAAATATTGAAGGCTATAATGAATTTATCCGCAAATACAACCAAAGCACGGATGAAAAACAGCCGCTTTTGCCGTATATCGTTGTCATTGTCGATGAGCTGGCCGATTTGATGATGGTTGCCTCCAGCGACGTGGAAGATGCGATTACGAGACTTGCCCAAATGGCGAGGGCTGCAGGGATTCACCTGATAATTGCTACCCAGCGGCCGTCGGTCGATGTCATTACCGGGGTTATTAAGGCAAATATTCCATCGCGAATCGCTTTTAGTGTTTCCTCCCAGACAGATTCACGGACAATTTTAGACATGGGAGGGGCGGAAAAGCTGCTAGGGAAAGGGGACATGCTTTTCCTTCCGGTCGGTGCTTCCAAGCCAATCCGTGTTCAAGGAGCATTTCTTTCCGATGATGAAGTTGAACGGGTTGTACAGCACTGTATCGAGCAACAAAAAGCAACGTATCAGGAAGAAATGATACCGGACGATAATGACGAAATGATGGACGAGGTGGATGATGAACTATATGATGATGCGGTTCAGCTCGTAACAGAAATGCAGAGCGCTAGCGTTTCCATGCTGCAGCGGCGGTTCCGTATCGGCTATACGAGAGCTGCTCGTTTAATTGATGCCATGGAAGCGAGGGGGATTGTCGGTCCTTACGAAGGAAGCAAACCGCGGACCGTCCTTGTGTCGCCAGATCAGGAAGAGAAAACATCTTAAAGACGACTTGCTATTAGCAAGTTGTTTTTTTCATATAATGGATGATAAAGAATGAAATTGCTTAGAATATAGAGGATAAGTTCTGCTTATGAAGGAATAGGAGGATGGAAGATTGGAATCAACCGTTGAAACTCAGGGGATTCGTTATCATTTTATCGAAACGAAGAAGTTTAAAACGATTCATCTCGTTGCCAAATTTAAAGCCCCTTTACAACGAGATACGATTACAAAAAGGGCGTTAATTCCTTATGTATTAAAGGAAGGGACAAAAAGCTATCCGAAAAGGCAATTGCTGAGAAGAAAATTGGACGATTTATACGGCGGTATGTTTTCTGCTGACGGTTCAAAAAAAGGGGAAAATCATATTATTACCATTCGTCTGGAATTGGCAAATCCAAAATTTCTTCCGGATAATACGGCCATTCTAGAGGAAGGAATCGCACTATTTAAAGAGCTGTTATTTCATCCAATTGCCGATGGCAAAGCTTTCATTCCGGCGATTATTGAACGGGAAAAACAGACGCTAAAGCAGAAAATACAATCTTTGGCAGACGACAAAATGCAGTACGCAAATTTACGTCTCATCGAAGAGATGTGCAAAGGTGAACCGTACAGCATCCGTGTTCACGGTTATGAAGAAGATTTGAACGAGGTAGATCATAAAGGGCTGTACGAATACTATCAGAACATGATAAAAGAAGATGAATTGGACGTATATGTCGTCGGTGATTTTAATCGGAGAGAGATGGAGCAGACGTTAAGCAAATATTTGCAGCGTGACGTTCATCCGATGAAAAAAATCTCCCTTTCCGGTGAAAAGCGAATTTCGAAACAAAAGGAAGTTATTGAAAGACAAGCAGTCCAGCAGGCAAAGCTCCACATAGGCTATCGGACAAACATTACGTTTAAAGATGAAGAATATCCGGCATTTCACGTTTTTAACGGCTTATTCGGCGGTTTTCCTAGCTCAAAATTATTTATGAACGTCAGGGAAAAGCATAGTCTAGCCTATTATGCTTCTTCCCGAATGGAGAGCCATAAAGGCCTTTTGTTTGTATTTAGCGGCATTGCACCAGAAAACTATACTAAGACGAAAAATATTATCCGCGAACAATTCGAAGCGATGAAGGCAGGGGAATTTACCGAACAAGCCTTATGCGAGGTGAAGGATTTAATCAGTAATCAGCTGTTAGAAACGATGGATCATCCGCAAGGGATGGTGGAGCTTTTGTATCAGCAAGTGCTTGCAGATACAGAACAGGACCCAAAGGAACTCATCGCAAAAATTAAAGCTGTTACAAAGAAAGATGTGATTGATGCAGCAAAGAAAATTGAAGAAGATACGGTGTATTTATTGACGGAGGAAGGAGGGAATGCCAGTGCATAAACAGCATTATGCCCATATTGGGGAAACGATTTACTCGGAAAAATTAGATAATGGCTTATCGGTATTTCTTTTGCCGAAAAAAGAAATGGCGAAAACATACAGTATTTTTTCAACGAATTACGGATCGATTGACCAAACTTTTGTTCCAATTGGAAAACAGGAGAAAATTACTGTTCCGGAAGGGATTGCCCATTTTTTGGAACATAAGCTTTTTGAAAAAAAAGACCGGGATGTTTTTGCGGACTTTAGCAAACAAGGAGCTTCTGCCAATGCTTTTACGTCCTTTACGAAAACTGCCTATCTGTTCTCGGCTACATCCCAGATTGAAAAAAATGTAGAAACGCTGCTTGACTTTGTCCAGGAACCATTTTTCTCCGACGAATCGGTAGAAAAAGAAAAAGGAATTATTGCTCAAGAGATTAAAATGTATGATGATCAGCCAGAGTGGCAAGCATTTATGTCAGCATTAAAAGCGATGTTTGCCCATCATCCGGTCCATATTGATATTGCCGGAACGGTTGAGTCAATCAGCAAAATTACGAAAGAGGATTTGTATACGTGTTATGAAACGTTTTATCATCCGGACAATATGACTTTGTTTATTGCCGGGAACTTTGATGTGGACACGATGATGGATTTGATTAAAACCAACCAGGAAAAGAAGCAGTTCAGGAAAACCGATGCCATCATCCGGGAATATCCGGAAGAACCGCCGGAAGTATACCAGAAAGAGAAAAAAGTATCCATGGCTGTCTCGGTCCCAAAGTGTACGATTGGAATTAAAGAATACGGCAAGGAACTCGATAAAAAGGTGTATTTGAAAAAGGAAATGCTTACGAATATTGTTCTTGATTATCTGTTTTCTAAAGGGGGAGCATTTTACGAAAAGTTATACGAAGAAAATTTAATCGATGAAAGTTTCTATTTTGAAACGAACTTGGAAAAAAATTTTGGCTACTCATTAATCGGAACAAATACAAATAATCCGGATGCCTTCAGCAGAAGATGCAAGGAACTGCTTTTATCCACTGCGAGTTTGCCGGTGACGGAGGAAGACGTTGAGCGGATGAAACGGAAAAAAATCGGTCAATTGCTCCGTTCAATGAATTCCTTGGAATTTATCGCCAATAAATTTATTCATTACCGTCAGCAGGACATCAGCTTTTTTGATTTAATTCCTTTTGTCCAGACGTTGACGTTGGCTGACGTCCGCGAATTCCTAAAAAATTGGATACAAGAGGAAAAATTATCGGTATGCACAATAATGAATGAGTAGGGTGAAAGATGAAGAGAAATATATTGATTATCGGAGCAAGCGGAGAAATCGGAAGGAGCATCGTTCGTCTTTTGGCAAAGGAAGATACCCAGTTTATTCTCCACTATAATGAAAATCGCTCATGCCTGGAGGAAGTGCTGAAAGAGGTCAATCCGCTGCAAATATTAAGTGTCTTAAAAGCGGATTTTCGAAAAGAAGAGGAGATCTGGCAGTTCATTGAAAACATCGCCTTTCCCGTCCATGCCGTTATTTTTGCCGGAGGAAAAGCCCATATTGCCCAATTGCAAGATACAACGGAAACAGCGATGAAGGAGTTGTTCCATCTTCATTTATATGCTCCTTGGATGATAACGAAGCATCTATTGCCGGAAATGATCCAAAGAAGATGCGGCCATATTATTTTTATTACTTCGATTTGGGGAAATAAGGGAGCAAGCATGGAAACGATCTATTCCTCGGTGAAAGGCGGTCAGAACATTTTCATTAAAGCTCTTGCCAAGGAGGTCGCAAATAGCGGCGTGTATGTGAACGGGGTTAGCCCAGGGTACATTGAAACGAAGATGAATAATCATCTTTCGAGAGAAGAAAAGGACGATCTGTACGAAGAAATACCGCTTAAGCGGCCGGGAAAGGCGGAAGAAGTGGCTAAAGTCGTTCAGTTTTTGCTAAGTGATGCCTCCAGTTATATTCAAGGTGAAATTATACATGTTGCCGGCGGATGGGAGTAATCTTTCTGTGATTGGAATGCATAATTGCCGATGAAATTCACATACTATGCGTGTAATAATTCCAAGGAGGTAAAGAAATGTCAGTTCTTGATAACTTTGAAACGTGGAAACAATTTTTGGCCAATCGGCTCCAACAGGCGCAGCAGCAAGGAATGGACCAAAAGACGATTACTAATTTAGCTGCAGAAGTAGGGGACTATCTGGCACAAAATGTAGATGCAAAAAATAAAGAAGAACAAATTTTAAAAGATTTATGGAATGCAGCTAGTGAACAGGAGCAGCAGGCATTGGCAAGTACGATGGTAAAATTAGTACAAAATCAGGGAAATAGTTACTCGTAAATGTATGTAGAGGCTGTATGTATATACAGCTTCTTTTATTGTAATTTAATCATATAAACTTCGCTGATTTACTTTTCACTTTCTTGAAAATGATTTATGATAGAACTATATGTCCAATATTTTTTTCATGGATAAAGGGGAATACGATGGAAAAAAAAGAATGGTATTTGGAATACGAAATTAAAATAAACCGGCCGGGATTGTTGGGAGATATTTCTTCCTTGCTCGGTATGTTGTCCATTAATATTATAATGATTAATGGAGTGGAAAATTCCAGAAGGGGCATGCTTCTTCTGTCAAAGTACGATGAAAATATTATGCGTCTCCGTTCGATTTTGCTGACGATGGATACCATTCAACTGCTCAAATTGCGAAAACCAAAATTAAAAGACCGGATGGCTGTACGCCATGGAAAATATATACATACAGATGCAAGTGACCGAAAAACTGTCCGTTTTGTCCGGGACGAGCTCGGTTTGCTCGTCGACTTTATGGCGGAATTGTATAAAGAAGAAGGACATAAATTAATTGGCATTCGCGGGATGCCTCGGGTCGGAAAGACCGAATCAATTGTTGCTGCGAGTGTTTGTGCCAACAAACGCTGGCTGTTCGTATCGAGTACAATGCTGAAACAAACGATTCGCAGCCGGTTAATTGAAGGGGAATACAATACTGACAATATATTCATTATTGATGGAATCGTTTCTACGAGACAGGCAAACGAACAGCATTGGCAAGTAATCCGGGAAGTGATGCAAATCCCGGCGGTGAAAGTGGTAGAGCATCCTGACATTTTCGTGCAAGCAACAGAATACAATTTAGACGACTTTGATTATATCATTGAACTTCGGAGCCATGAAGACGAAGAAATTACCTATGAAACAATCGAAAAACAACAATTATCTGATGGAAATGGATTTCTTGTTTGATTATAAATATGGAAGGTGTTTTCAATGGAAATAGGAGCACGGTTAAAGGAAGCGAGGATAGCAAAAGGCCTCTCGCTGGATGAATTACAAGAAGAAACAAAAATACAGAAACGATATTTAGTCGCCATCGAAGAAGGAAATTTGGACATTCTTCCAGGAAAATTTTACGCGCGGGCGTTTATAAAAGAGTATGCCAGCGCCGTCGGTTTAGACGCGAATGAATTGCTGGAAGAACACCAGGAAGAAATACCGCAAACAGAAGAAACGAACTTGGAACAATATAGCCGCATGCAACGGACGAGAAGAGCGAGCCATGGGGAAAAAAGCTCCAGAATATTTTCCATTTTGCCTACAATTATTGTTGTTTTATTAGTAATAGGTATTTTTTTTGTTGCTTGGTATTTTATTAAAGAAGGAATGTCCGGAAACAGTTCCGAAACTGAAGATGCATTAAATGATAATGAAATTATCATTAATAACCCAAATGAAGTTGCCGAGGAGCCTGCTGATGAAACCGAAGAGGCAGAAGAGGCGGAAGAGGAGCCTGAAAATAGTGAAGAACAGACGGAAGAACAATTAACTCTTCTGGAGGCAGGAGATTCCGCCAATCCGGAGTCAGTTTATGAATTTATTTCCAGCGGGGAAGAGGTAAAACTGACGATCGAATCGGAGGGAAATACTTGGCTGGAAATATATGATACGAATAACGAACAGTTGTTTTTCGGTTCCTTTTCGGAAGACCAGTCGCCGCAGGAATTTGATATAACCGGAGAGGAAAGCATTTACTTTGGCAGCATCGGCTATGCTCCAGCTTTAACCATTTTTGTGAATGGAATGGAGCTGGAATATGCCCTCGATCCAAATGAAAATAATGTGCAACGGATCCGAATAAATATTGTAAATGAGACGGAATAAAAACCCTTGCCTTTCAAAGGAAGGGTTTTTATACCTTTGCCATCTGCTATTAATGGGAGGATAAAACATGAATATACCGAATCAATTAACCATCTCGCGGATTTTGCTAATCCCAATTTTTATACTTTTGTTGTCATTTCCGTTTCAATGGGGTGAATGGAATATCGGCACAGATTATTTGCCGGTTTCCCATTTCGCTGCTGCTCTAATTTTTATTTTAGCTTCGACGACTGATTGGATTGACGGGTATTATGCAAGAAAATACAACTTAGTGACGAATTTGGGGAAATTTTTAGACCCGCTGGCAGATAAGCTGCTCGTCTCTGCTGCCTTAATTCTTCTCGTTCAGATGGGGCATGCACCAGCATGGGTTGTTATCATTATTATTAGCAGGGAATTTGCTGTAACGGGACTTCGTCTCATTGCTGCAGGAGAGGGGATTGTTTTAGCGGCTAGCAAGCTTGGGAAAATCAAAACGATTACACAAATGATTGCCATAAGCGCATTGCTTCTATATAATTTTCCTTTTTCCTTCATCGGTTTTCCGTTTGCCGGCATTATGCTCTACATAGCCCTCTTCTTTACTATATTATCCGGCATTGATTATTTTGTGAAAAACTGGCACGTTTTGGGGGAATCGAAATGAGTAAGCAATTTAATGCGGAAATTGTATCTGTTGGAACAGAGCTGCTTCTCGGCCAAATTGCCAACACAAATGCCCAGTGGCTGTCAAAAAAATTGGCGGAATTGGGAATTAATGTATACCACCATTCCGTTGTCGGAGATAACTTGGAGCGGGTAAGACGAGTATTTGCTGCAGCTAACGAACGGGCGAATATCGTAATCGTAACCGGAGGCCTCGGTCCGACGGAGGACGATTTAACGAGGGAAGCTTTCCAGCTCCTTTCCAAAAAAGAAATGGAAATACATGCTCCGTCCCTGGAAAAAATAGAAAAATATTTTCGCAATAACTATATTACGATGACACCGAATAATAAAAGACAGGCCCGCGTATTTAAAGGGAGCATCGTACTGGAAAACCCGATTGGCATGGCTCCAGGCATGATTGTAGAGACGAATCAGGTGACCTGGATTTTCCTTCCTGGAGTCCCCCGGGAAATGAAACAATTGACAACGGAAAAAGTGCTCCCTTATCTGGAGAAAAAGACAGGAAAGAAAGATGTCATCCAGTCCCAAGTGTTAAAATTTATTGGCATCGGAGAATCAACGCTGGAACACGAACTGATAGACCTGATCCAAACCCAGACGAATCCTACCATTGCTCCTTTGGCGCAAAATGACGGTGTTGTCATCCGCATTACAGCAAAAGGGGAAAATAAAGAGCACGTTCGGCATATGCTGGATGAAACGAGGAAAAAAATATTAAGCCGGGTTGGCGATTATTATTATGGCACAGATGAAGAAACGATTGAAGAACGGCTTATTTCTCTGCTTAAGGAAAAGGAATTGACGATTGCCTCTGCCGAAAGCTTAACGGGCGGCTTATTTATGAGCCGGCTAATTTCTGTCAGCGGAGCTTCCGAAGTATGCCTAGGCGGCATCATTGGCTATGATACGAATGTTAAAAGGAAGCTATTAGGTGTTTCTGACGAGACGATTTCGTCTGTTGGCACAGTGAGCGAAGCTTGCGCTTTGGAAATGGCACGGGGAGCGAAAGAAAAACTGCAATCCTCTTTAGCCATCAGCTTTACCGGGGTTGCTGGTCCGGCGGAAGTTGAAGGAAAGCCGGCAGGTACCGTCTATATCGGAATTTGTTCCGCATCCGGCAAATCCGAAGTTGCGGAGTTTTCTTTCCAGGGAGAGCGGAATACGGTTCGTGAACGAGCCGTAAAAAAAGGATTGGAGATGCTCTATCATTATTTGAAAAAACTTGAATAATACCAGAACGTTTATTCGGTTTTTTCTTGGCAAAGGGGCCGATTTGTAGTATGATGAAAGTAATAGAAGGCAGAAGGAGGCAGTAAATAGATGAATGATAGAAAACAAGCTTTAGATATGGCTTTAAGACAAATAGAAAAACAGTTCGGCAAAGGATCGATTATGAAGCTCGGTGAGCAGGAACTGCAAAAAATCGAAACGATTCCAAGCGGATCCCTTGCATTAGACGTAGCCCTCGGCATTGGCGGATATCCCCGGGGAAGAGTGATAGAAATATATGGTCCGGAATCTTCCGGGAAAACAACGGTTGCATTGCACGCCATTGCGGAAGCACAAAAACTTGGCGGACAAGCTGCATTTATCGATGCGGAACATGCGCTTGACCCGATTTATGCAAAAGCATTAGGGGTAAATACGGATGAATTGCTGCTTTCTCAGCCGGATACAGGAGAGCAGGCGCTGGAAATTGCTGAGGCTCTTGTTCGCAGCGGTGCTGTTGATATTATTGTCGTAGACTCTGTAGCAGCGCTAGTGCCAAAAGCAGAAATTGAAGGGGAAATGGGAGATTCCCACGTCGGATTACAGGCAAGGTTAATGTCCCAGGCATTGCGGAAACTGTCAGGCGCGATTAATAAATCCCAAACGACTGCTATATTTATTAACCAAATCCGGGAAAAAGTCGGCGTCCTGTTTGGTAATCCGGAGACTACTCCTGGCGGAAGAGCGCTTAAATTCTATTCTTCTGTGCGCTTAGAGGTTCGCCGTGCAGAGCAATTAAAACAAGGCAATGAGGTAGTCGGAAATAAATCGAAGGTAAAAGTAGTGAAAAACAAAGTTGCCCCGCCGTTTAAACAAGCGGAAGTTGATATTATGTATGGCGAAGGCATATCGAAAGAAGGAGAAATTCTCGATATTGGCGCAGAATTGGATATCATCGATAAAAGCGGTGCATGGTATGCCTACAACGGGGAAAGACTCGGCCAAGGACGGGAAAATGCAAAACAATTTTTAAGAGAAAACCCGGATATGCTGGAAGAAATCGAAGCAGCCATCCGCAAGCATTACAATCTTGACGACGAGGCCGAAGAAAATCCGGAAGAATTAGTAGAACAGGAAAGTTTAGACGTATAAAATGTTAAAAAAATTCCTTTACTAAATTTATTTTAGTAGAGGAGTTTTTTATTGACCTTTCCAAGTTTAGTCCCTCCAACATTCCACCGAAAGCTAAACGGATTGCTTCTTCCCGCTCTATCTTTTTCCCATCCGTCTGATTTTGCATATGCAATTATGGCGTTTCCTTGACAATTGGAACATTGACAATTAAAATGGATGTTGTATAATTTTATACTTTTTATACATTTTGTCTTTAATGTATTGAAAATGTTACATGCCGACATATGAATGTACAATCCTATGGCAATAGGAGGTGAAATTATGGATATCATTCTTCTAATCATCTCCATTTTGCTTGCTCTGATCGTCGGTATTGTTGTTGGTTATCTGATACGTAAATCTATTGCAGAGGCGAAGATTTCCAGTGCGGAAACTTTGGCAAAGCAAATCACCGAAGAAGCACGCCGCAATGCGGATGCTGCGAAAAGAGAAGCGCTTCTTGAGGCGAAAGACGAAAATCATCGGCTTCGTCAGCAAACGGAGGAAGAACTCCGTGAGCGAAGAATGGAAGTGCAAAAGCAAGAAAATCGTCTTATGCAACGGGAAGAAACTCTTGATCGCAAGAGTGAAACATTGGACAAACGTGAGCTGTTGTTAGAAAACAAAGAACAAGCCCTTGCAGAAAAACAACAACAAATTGAAGAAATGGAAAGCAAAGTGGAAGCAATGATCAAACAGCAGCAAGCCGAGCTTGAACGCATTTCTGGATATACAACAGACCAAGCGAAACAAATTATTTTAGAACGGATCGAAAAAGAAGTGAAGCACGAAGCAGCTGTCATGATTAAAGAGGCAGAAAATCGTGTGAAGGAGGAAGCAGATAAAAAGGCGAAAAGCATTCTATCCCTGGCTTTACAACGCTGTGCTGCAGACCACGTTGCTGAGACAACCGTATCTGTTGTGAATCTTCCTAATGACGAAATGAAAGGACGTATTATCGGTAGAGAAGGCCGGAATATCCGAACGTTGGAGACATTAACCGGCATCGATTTAATAATCGATGATACTCCGGAAGCAGTCGTCTTATCTGGTTTTGATCCAATCCGAAGGGAAATTGCCCGTATAGCTTTAGAAAAATTAGTCCAGGATGGCCGAATTCATCCAGCACGTATTGAAGAAATGGTGGAAAAAGCCAGAAAGGAAGTAGATGAATATATACGGGAAGTCGGAGAAGAAACGACATTTGAAGTCGGGGTACACGGACTGCACCCGGATTTAATAAAGATTCTTGGACGTCTAAAATATCGTACAAGCTATGGTCAAAATGTATTGAAACATTCGACAGAAGTTGCGTATCTCTCAGGCCTGCTCGCTGCGGAACTAGGCGAAGATGTAACGTTAGCGAAAAGAGCCGGCTTACTTCATGATATCGGTAAAGCAATCGACCATGAAGTAGAAGGTTCCCATGTTGAGATCGGCAAAGAATTGGCGATGAAGTATAAAGAGCATGAAGTCGTTGTGAATGCTATTGCATCACACCATGGAGATGAAGAGCCAACCTCTGTGATCGCTGTCATCGTGGCTGCTGCAGATGCGCTGTCAGCAGCAAGACCTGGTGCTAGAAGCGAGACATTGGAAAACTACATTAAACGGCTGGAAAAATTAGAAGAAATATCCGAATCCTTTGAAGGTGTTGAGAAGTCCTTTGCCATTCAAGCAGGACGAGAAATCCGAATTATGGTCAAACCGGATCAGATTGACGATTTAGAATCGGTTCGAATTGCAAGGGAAATAAGGAAACGGATTGAAAATGAACTGGATTATCCGGGACATATTAAAGTAACGGTCATTCGGGAAACAAGAGCCGTTGAATATGCAAAATGATTTTCATAGCAAAATTTTAAGAAAAAAGCGGGCAAGCACCGCTTTTTTCTGCTTTTTCATGCAATAAAATAGGCTCTATACTAAATGTTGGGGTTTAGAAATAATTTAAAGACAAATAAAAGCACGCTTCTCCAATTTCTTTTATACTTGAATTGACGAGAAACAAGCAAAAAGAGAGGAGAAGCGTGTAAATGAATAATACCATAAAAATCCCTGGTTTAGAAGATGTAATTATTACAAAGGTGGAGGAATTTGAGGATCGAATAGCCATATTTGTCGAAATGAAGGTCCAAACCCACAGATGCCCAAAATGTGGTGAGAAAACGAGAAAAATACATGATTATCGAGTGCAAAAAATCAAGCATTTAAAATGGTTTGAGCGTTTAAGCTATATTTTTTATCGGAAGCGCAGATATAGATGTGATACATGTGGCAAGAGATTTTACGAGAAGAATTCGATTGTAGATCGTTATCAGAGATTTTCTAAAGAATGGAATCGAGCCGTAAATATACGCAGTGTAAGAGCGAAGACATTTAAAGAAATTAGCCAGCAATTCGGCGCTTCCCCATCTACTATCATTCGCAGATTTGATGAGCTTGCAGAGAAAGAGCTAAAAGATGTAGAGGAGCTTCCTCGTGTCATCTCCATCGATGAATACAAAGGCGATAC